>CABRDB010000020.1 GCA_902469555.1 uncultured Collinsella sp.
GATTAAAAAATCATTAGGTACACAATGATTTTTTAATCCCCGTCCCAGAAAAATCACTGGGTGGGCGTGGGGGCCGGAGTTGGCCCCCAGAGATTTTTAGAGCTGGGCGGCGTCCTCGAGGAGGGCGTCCCAGATGGCGAGAGCGGCGGCTGCCTCGGCTACGGGGACGGCTCGAGGGACGATGCAGGGATCGTGACGGCCGTGGACCGAGAGCTCGGCATTTTCCATAGCGTCCATGTCTACGGTCTGCTGCTCGCGGCCAATGGAGGGCGTCGGCTTTACGGCCATGCGCCACATGACGGGCGCGCCGGTGGAGATGCCGCCCAGAATGCCGCCGGCGTTGTTGGACTCGACCGCAATCCCGCCGGTCTCGGCATCGATGCGATACGTATCGTTGTTCTCGCTGCCGCGCATGGCGGCCACGGCAAAGCCCATGCCAAACTCCACACCCTTTACGGCGGGAATGCCAAAGGCGATTTGCGCGATGCGATTCTCGATGCCGTCGAACATGGGGTCGCCGATGCCCGCGGGAAGCCCGTAAATGCCGCACTCCACGATGCCGCCGACGCTGTCGAGCTCGTCGCGCGCGGCCAGAATCTCCTCGCGCATGCGGCCGGCTGCGGCGGCGTCAATGCACGGCAGATCGTTCGTAAGGATTGCTTTGCGGTCGGCGTCGCGATAGACCATGTCGTCCATCGGCAGGTCGGAGATGCCGCCGATCTGCGCGACGTGCGCCATGACCTGAATGCCGCGGGCCTCGAGCGCCTGCAGCGCAATGCCGCCGGCGATGCACAAGGGTGCCGTTAGGCGGCCGGAGAAATGCCCGCCACCAGCGACATCGTGCATGTTGTGATACTTCACACGCGCCGGGTAATCGGCATGTCCCGGACGGGGCTTGCGGCGCAGCTCGGAGTAATCCTTGGAGCGCGTGTTGGTGTTCTCGATAATCGCGGCGATGGGCGCGCCGGTGGTATGTCCATCGACAACACCGGCGATGATGTGGGCTGCGTCAGCCTCGCGTCGTTTGGTCGCGGTCTCGTCGCGTCCAGGGGCGCGACGGTCGAGGAAGGCCTGCAGCTTCTCCTGGTCCACGGCGATGCCCGCCGGGATGCCATCGAGCGAGCAGCCGATAGCGGGGGAGTGCGACTGGCCGAAGATGCTTAAGTGCAAGACGTTGCCAAAGGTCGAGGACATGCTATTCCTCCTCGAGTGTGACCTTGCCGCCCAACAGGCGGTAGTGGTCGAAGAAATCGGGATAGGACTTGTTGACGGCCTCGGCGCCGTGGATCACGACCTCGCCGGTGGCGCGACTTGCGGCGATGGCTGCCATCATGGCGATGCGGTGATCGTTGTGCGAGTCGACCTCGCCGCCAGTAAAGGCGTCGACACCCTTGATGATGAGGTCGTCACCGGCAATGCGTACCTGTGCGCCCAGTGCGGTGAGCTCGCGGGTGGTAGTGGCCAGGCGGTCGGATTCCTTGATGCGCAGGCGGGCGCAATCGCGGATGAACGTGCGGCCTTGCGCCAGCGATGCCACGGCCGAGATAACGGGCACCAGGTCGGGGATGTCGTGGGCACTCATCTCAAAGCCGGCGAGCTTGTCGGACTGCACGGTGGCGGCGTTGGTGGAGCGCACGATGCGGGCGCCAAAGCGCGAAAGCGCGGCAAGCACGTTGCGGTCGCCCTGGGCCGAGCTAAGTGACACGCCCTCGACGGTGATGGGGTCGGAGCCGATGGCGCCGGCGCACAGCCAAAAGGCAGCGTTGGACCAGTCACCCTCGACGGCCACGTTACCGGGTGTGCGATACGAGCCACTGTTCACGCGGAAGTTTGTGACCTCGGGCTGGCCGTCCCTGGCGGGAATACGCTCGACGTTGACCTCGACGCCAAAGGCCTTCATGGCCTGGATTGTCAGGTTGATGTAGGGGCGGCTTTCAATGAGGCCGGTCACCCGTACGCAGGAGGGCTGGGCCAGCAGCGGGGCTGCCAGCAGCAGGCCCGAGATGTACTGCGAGCTTACGTTGCCCGGCAGCACAAAGGTGCCCGGGCGCATGCGTCCGCTCGTCTTGAGCGGAAAACCGCCCAGACCCTGTAGGTCGCAGCCGGCGGCGATGATCTCGTCCGAGAGCGGGGACAGCGGGCGGGCGCCCAGGCGTCCCTGACCCACAAAAGTTGCTTCTGCGCCCAGCGCGCAGGCGACGGGCAACATAAAGCGGAGCGTGGAGCCGCTTTCGCCGCAGTCGAGCGTGCCGCCGGCAAGGGCCTTGAGCAGGCCGAACTCAACACTCTTCATGGTGGGGTGGACCTGGAAGCCGTCCTCGACGGTCTCGATGCGGGCGCCCAGGGCCGTAAGGCAACGCACCGTAGCCTCGATGTCGGCGCAGGTGGTGTTGCAGGTGACGTGTGTCTCGCCGTTGGCAAGCGCGGCGCAGATGATGAGGCGATGCGCCATCGACTTGGACGCGATGGCGGGAACGGTGCCCTTGAGCGGGGACGGGGTGATGCGGGCTAGCATGCGGATGCGTCTCCCTTCTGGCCGAGGCCCTCGGCAATGAGTTCATGGAAAGTGGAAAGCGGCGTGCGGTCGATGCTGCAGCGGCCAATGCCGTGTGGAATCACCAGGTCGATGGTGTCGCCCGCGCGCTTCTTGTCGTGGAGCGCCTCGGCAAAGACGGCATCGGCATCTAGGTCGCAGCGGGTTTTGAGGCCATGGCGGGCGCAGAGTTCCTCAATACGACCGGGCAGTGCGGCATCGCAGACGCCGTGCGAGGCCGCGGCGCGCGTGATGATGCCCATGCCGATCGACACGCAGTTGCCGTGTCCGAGCTCAAAGTGCTCGCAGGCCTCAACGGCGTGTCCGGCACTGTGTCCAAAGTTGAGGAGCTTGCGCTGGTTGGTTTCGCGCTCGTCGGCGACGACCACGGCGCGCTTGATGTCGATGTTGCGGGCGATGATAAGCGCTACGCGGGCTACATCGCGGTTGAGCAGCTCCAGCGTGAGCGGGGTCTTCTCCAGCTCGGCGAAAAGCTCGGGGTCGGCGATCACGGCGTGCTTGACGACCTCGCCACAGCCGTCGGCGAACTGCTCGGGCGTGAGGGTGGCCAGGCACCCCACGTCGGCGATAACCACGCTTGGCTGCCAAAAGGCGCCGGCCAAGTTCTTGCCGGCGGCCAAGTCGATGGCGGTCTTGCCGCCCACCGACGAATCCACCATGGCGAGCAGGCTCGTTGGGATCTGCACAAACTTGCAGCCGCGCATGTAGGTGGCGGCCACAAAGCCCGCAACGTCGCCCACGACGCCGCCGCCAATCGCCACGATCACATCGGAGCGCGAAAGCTCGTGCTCGGCCACAAACTCAAGAATGGCAACATAGGTTTCGGCGCGCTTATGGGCCTCGCCTGCCTCGAAGGTGCAGATGCTCACCTCGTAGCCTGACGCCTCCAGGCTCTGCTTAACGGGCATCTGGTAGAGCGGGCCCACGTTGGTGTCCGTCACGATGACGGCCTTGGTGCCGCCGGCAGTGGCGCGCACGAGTGGTCCCGCCTGCTCCAGCAAAAACGTGCCAACATGCACCTGGTAGGGGCGTGCAGTGTCGATATCGATGGTAATCGCCATAAGCTTCGGTCCTTTCGACCTGGCGTGATAGGTGGTCTAGTGGGAGGCCTCGTCGTCGAGCGCGCGCTTAATGCGGTCGCCCTCGGCAAGGAGATTCTCCAGATAGCGCTGGTCGCGGTCCTTAAGGGCGCGGCTGTAGGCGCCGAGCGATTCGATCAGATGGTCGATCTCGAAGGCGAGCGCATCGGCGTCGTCGATCATGAGCTCGGACCACATCTGCGGATTGAGGTGCGCCACGCGGGTGAGGTCGCGGTAGCTGCCAGCCGAAAAGCCGTGGTGGACCTGGGCGGTCGGGCTCTTTACGTAGGCGTTGGATACCACGTGCGCAAGCTGGCTCGTGAAGGCGATGACGCGGTCGTGCTCGGCGGCGCTGGTCACGCTGAACTTGCCAAAGCCCAAGGGGCGCACCATCTCGCGCACCTGGCCCAAAAGTTCCAGTTTGAGCGCATCGTCCACCGCGGGCGGCACGAGCACGAGTGGCGCGCCCTGGAACAGATCGGCGCGGGAGTGCGCATAGCCCGAGTACTGCGTGCCCGCCATGGGGTGCGCGCCCACAAAGTAAAAGCCGTGCTCGCGGGCAAGCTCAAAGGCGCGCTCGCACACGATGCCCTTGACGCCCACCGTGTCGATCACCACGGGGCCCATGATGGCCTCGGTGTCGGTGGCGTCGGCGAGCGCCTGGGCGTGCGCCTCGAGCCACTCGATGCATGCCTCGGGATAGCAGGCAAGGACGATGATGTCGCATTCGCCGAGTGTCTTGTCGTTGAGCTCTCCGGCGACAGTGCCCATGCTGGCGGCCGTCATAACATCGTCATCGGGGTCCCAGGCCAGCACTCGGACGCCCGCCTGCGCATAGCCGCGGGCAAAACTGCCGCCGATGAGGCCAAGGCCGACGATGCCGGCGCACTTAGGGCCGCCCTGGTTAACGCGCGCGTTTCTCACCGTACCCATGGGCTACTCCATGGTCTCTTGGCAGACAACCTCGCGGATGGCTCGGATGCGGCGCATGGTGTCGTCGAACTGATCGGGGGTGAGGGCCTGGGCGCCGTCGGACCAGGCTCGGCTCGGCTCGTCGTGGACCTCGATCTCCAGGCCGTTGGCACCGCAGGCGGTCGCGGCGAGCGCCATGGGCTCAACGTAGCGGGTGTAGCCGGTGGCGTGGCTGGGGTCGGCGACGACGGGCAGGTGCGACAGGTGGTGCAGCACCGGCACGGCGTTGAGGTCGAATGTGTTGCGGGTGCGGGTCTCGAAGGTGCGGATACCGCGCTCGCACAGGATGACGTTGTCGTTGCCCTCGCTCATGATGTACTCGGCTGCCATAAGCAGCTCATCGATCGTGCCGGACATGCCGCGCTTGAGAAGAATCGGGGTCTGGGTCTTGCCGACCTCCTTGAGCAGGGGGAAGTTCTGGGCGTTGCGGGCGCCGATCTGCATGACGTCAATCTTCTTGTCCAGGAAGACCTGCACGTCGCGCGGGTCCATGATCTCGGTGACGATCGGCATGTCGAGCTCGGCAGACGCCTCGCACAGCAGGTCGAGGCCGGCGGGGCCCATACCCTGATAGGCGTAGGGGGAGGTGCGGGGCTTGTAGGCACCGCCGCGCAGCATCGTGGCGCCGGCGGCCTTCACGCGGCGTGCGATGCGGATGAGGTTCTCGCCCTCGACGGAGCACGGGCCGGCGATGACCTGGAACTGATCGCCGCCGATCTTGACGCCGTGGCCGCAGTCGATGACGGAGTCCTCGGGGTGGAACTTGCGGTTGGCGCGCTTGAACGGCTCGGAGACGCGCTGCACGCGCTCGACGACATCCATGGACTCGAGCAGGAACGGGTCGATCTTGGTCGTATCGCCCACCAGGCCGATGATGGTCTCGTTCTCGCCGCGCGAGACATCGGTCTTCAGGCCCTTTTTCTCAATCCAGCTGACGATATGGCCGATGGCCTCGTCGCTGGCGCTCTGCTTTAAAATAGCAATCATGGTGTGCCTCTCACCTCGATGGATAACCCTTGCAAAAACGGCCCGCATCGCGAGCCGTGTATATATGGTGCATGAGAGTTTATACTATCTGACTCGCTTTTGCCTTCTAAAGTGGGCCGTTGCGCCGCGTCTTCCTCGGAATTGCAAAGCTTTTTCTTTTATTTTGATAGCCCGTGGTGCACTTGGGTATAATGCCAAACGTTGGCCCTATTAGCTCAGGGGATTAGAGCGTCTGCCTCCGGAGCAGAAGGCCGTTGGTTCGAATCCAACATGGGGCACCATCGAACGTAAGACCGTCCGAACCTCGCATGGTCCGGGCGGTTTTTCTTATACCGACGCGACGTGATGGGACGTGGTATGGCAGCAACGGATATCGAGCGCGGACTCTCGACCGCCGAGGTCGAGGAGCGCATCGCCGCCGGTAAAATCAACCGCAACATGGAGCTCAAGACCAAGTCGGTCAAAGAGCTCATCATCGAGAACCTCTGCACGCTGTTCAATTTGATCAACGTGATCTTGGCGTTCCTGGTCATTTTGACCGGTTCGTTTAAGAATCTGACGTTCCTGTTCGTGGTGTTCCTCAATACCGCTATTGGCGTCATTCAGTCCATGCGTTCCAAAAAGATGGTCGATAAGCTTACGCTGCTGACCTCCAAGAAGGCCATCGCGGTGCGCGACGGTGCCGAGGTGGAGCTCGACTTGGACCAGATCGTGCTCGATGACATCATCCGCCTGGGGCGCGGCGATCAGATTCCCGCTGACGCCGTGGTGGTTTCGGGCGAGGCACTCGTGAACGAGAGCCTGCTGACGGGCGAGAGCGACCTTATTAAGAAACAGCCCGGTTCCGAGCTCATGAGCGGCAGCTTTATCGACTCGGGCCTGCTGCGCGCCCGTGTGATCCATGTCGGCGCCGACAACTACGTGGCCAAAATCAATAACGAGGCCAAGTACGTCAAAAAGGTCAATTCCGAGATCATGAACGCGCTAAACGCCATCGTGCGCTTTGCGAGCATTATCATGATCCCGCTCGGTTTGGCGTTGTTTGCCTCGAGTGTGAGCGAGCTGTGGGATGCCGCGGGAACCCCGGGCGATAGCGCGCTTTCGTGGTGCTTCTCCGAGCTGCTGGCTGGTCATGTGCCTTCGTCGGCGCTGCTGTCCACGGTGGGCGCCCTGCTGGGCATGATCCCGCAAGGCCTGGTGCTGCTGACCTCGTCGGTGCTCGCCATCGCCACGGTGCGCCTGGCCCGCCGCAAGGTGCTGGCACAGCAGCTCTACTGCATCGAGACGCTCGCTCGCGTCGACGTGCTGTGCCTGGACAAGACGGGCACCATCACGTCGGGCCGCATGGAGGTCGAGGGCACGTATCCGCTGCCGGTTGAGGGCGTGAGCCTAGGCGCCGGCCCGGACGAGGCGGCTGTTCCCGTCGATACCACGGTGCTCGATTTTGCGCTGGCTAACGTGGCACGTGCGACTTCGGCCGATGCCAACGAGACCTGCCAGGCGCTGCTCAACTATTACGCCGATCGCCCGGTCGAGGTGTCTGAGCCGCTGTCGGTCATTCCGTTCTCGTCCTCCAAAAAGTGGAGCGGCGCGTCGTTTGCGCAGGGCTCTTATGTGATGGGTGCAGCGCAGTTTGTGCTCTCTGATCGTGTGTTTTCGCAGGTCGAGAACCGTGTCGCCGAGCTTGCCGATACCTGCCGCGTGCTCGTGGTGGCGCGCGTGGACGGCTTTACGCCCGATGGCGATATGGTGGGCGAGGCCGAGCCCGTGGGCTTTGTGACCATCCGCGACGAGATTCGTACCTCGGCGGCCGAGACCATCGGCTACTTTAACGAGCAGGGCGTGACCCTCAACGTGATCAGTGGCGATGACCCTCGTACGGTGTCGTCGATCGCGCGCGTGGTGGGCGTGCCGGGGGCGGACGCTTATGTGGACGCTACGACGCTCGATACGCCGGCCAAGCTCGATGCCGCAGTGGACCGCTACCATGTCTTTGGTCGTGTAACTCCGCAGCAGAAGCGCGAGCTCGTCCAGGCGCTCAAGCGCCGCGAGCACACCGTGGCCATGACGGGCGACGGCGTCAACGACGTGCTGGCGCTCAAGGAGGCCGACTGCTCCGTGGCCATGGCGGCCGGCTCCGATGCCGCGCGCAACGTGGCCGAGATCGTACTCGTCGACAACGATTTTGCCTCGATGCCCGCCGTGGTGGCCGAGGGCCGTCGCTCCATCAACAACCTGCAGCGTTCGGCCTCACTGTTCCTGACCAAGACGCTGTTCTCGATGGGCCTGGCGGCGCTGTGCATCGCGCTGCCGCCGTACCCCTTCGAGCCCATCCAGATGACGCTCATCAACTTCTTCTGCATCGGTGCGCCGGGCTTTGTGTTGGGCCTGGAGCCCAACAATGCTCGCGTGAAGGGTGCGTTTTTGACGAACGTACTCAAGCGTGCACTGCCGGCGTCGATTGCGGTCATTTTAGCTGCGGCGCTCGATATCTTTGTGGCGCGCGTGTTTGGCTTTAGCCAGCTCACGCTGTCTACGATGTGCCTGCTTACGTCGTGCGCGGCGAGCGTCAGCCTAATCTGGCGCATCTCGCAGCCTCTCACGCCCTTACGTGTGGTGCTTTTCGTGTTTGTCGTCGCCGGTATTTTGACGGGCGTTATCGGGTTCCCGGGGCTGCTGTCCATCGCCAACCTGTCGATGGGCCAGATGGTTATCTTGGCTGTCATCGTGGTCTTTACCTGCTCGGTGTTCTTTAAGCTCGCCACAATGATGGATTCGCTCAAGCCGCGTCGTCGTCATGCTGCAACTGGTTTTGGTCGCGGTGTGCGCGTCCACCTGGGTCGCGGTGGCGGCAAGGTGAGCTCGACGGGTTCGACGGCCGAGCGTTTTGCTAAGCGCTTCGCCGCCGACATGGCGCAGCGCCGCGAAGATCGCACCGTTCGCGAGGCCGAGGCCCGCGCGCTCGAGGGCGTGGCCCAGGCCCAGCCCAAGAAAAAGAGGAGTGCCGGAGCCAAGCGCTCTCGCGTGACCAAGTCCGCCCAAGGCATCAAAGTCTCGATGCCAAGCAAAAAGAAGAAGTAGCTACGCGCCCTGGCGATGTTGAATTGGTGCCTTGTTCCTGTGGGGCCGTGGCGATGTTATGCTCTAACTTCGATTGTTTGAATTGCTTCGAAAAGAGGATGCCGTGATCTGCCCGCATTGCCTTAAGACTATCGAGGACGGCGCCTCGTTCTGCCCCTACTGCAACGCCTATGTGGGTCCGGGCGATGGTCCCGAGCACACCGAGTTCGTGTTCTGTGAGGGCTGCGGTGCCCGTCTTTCTCCGCATGATCGTACGTGCCCCAAATGCGGACGCCCCGCTCCGGGTATCCTCTCCGAGGATGCGGCCGCATCCGATCTGGCAGCGGGCCGCACGGCGGGCTTTCCGCGCCTAACGCAAGAGCAGATCGATACTGAGGTGCCGCATGCGCCGGCCTCTGCCGCTGCGGTGCTTTCGGACGCCGCCGACCCCAATGAGACCTGCGTGCTGCCGGCTTTCGATAAGGATTTCGGTATCCCCAAGGTCGATATTCCCACGCCCGTTTCCCTGCATGACGATGCTCAAAAAACCAAGCGCAAGGTGCACCCCGACGAGGACGCCTATCACAAGCACAAGCGTCATATCCCCAAGCCGCTCATCGTCATCGCGGTCCTTGCCGTCGTTTTCGGCGGTGCCTATTGGTTCGTGACGGCCGATCCCATGGGTGTCATGCCTGGCTTCTACGACCAGTTTGGCCAAGCTGCACAAACCACCTTCCCCACGCGCCAAAAGGGCGAGGCCACTGAGGACGATTCCAAGCAGGACAATTCTGCCGAGGTGGTCCAGGAAGAAACCGTGCTCACCGATGATCAGCTCTATACCAGGCTCGACGGTCTGTATCAGACCATCGTGTCCTACGGTGACGAGGACCAGATCGGCGAGGTCATCGATTCCTTTAACAACGGCTATCTCCGAACGCCGCTGTCCACCCGTCAGGAGCTGTCGCAGAGTGCCTACGCCCTGCGCGACCAGATTAAAAAGACGCAAGATGAGCTCAACAACCTTAAGTACCAGGACGATACGGTCTATGCGGATGACATCGCCCACTTAAAGCAGCTTGCCGAGTGGATGTACGAGCGTGTCGACGTGATCTGCCAGAGTTGGGACATCTCGCTGGCCATTCCCGATGGCGAGTCGATGAGTTCCCACCAAAGCGAGATTCTGGCTCCCATCGCGCAGGGCGGCAACAGCGCGCTGAACCAGTACGACGCCAATGTGGGTTCCTGGAAGCCGCAGCAGCGTTCCTAAAATTAGTTCGCCATAGTCGGCATAACCTACGTGCGCAATTGATGTAAGCCTGTGCTTATTGCTACAATTCGTACAAATATGCTTTAAACGCACGAGGAAGGAACCACATGTTTGGTTTTAAGAAAGAGCTCTACACGCCCGAGTATCAGCTTGCCGGCGACGAGTGCGCCGTAATCGAGACGTCGAAGGGTACCATCAAGGTCAAGTTTGACGGCGAGGGCGCTCCCATTCATGTCGCGAACTTCTGCGAGCTTTCCACGATGGGTTTCTACGATGGCCTTAAGTTCCATCGCTATGTGCCCGGCTTTGTCATTCAGGGCGGCGACCCCAATACCCGCGATATGTCCGGCGCCGACGTCGCTGCCGGTCTTGAGGGCCCCGACGGCATGCCCGGTACCGGTGGCCCCGGCTACTGCATCAAGGGCGAGTTTGCCACCAATCCGCGCAACAGCCATGTCGATGGCGCCCTTGCCATGGCACGCTCCATGGACCCCGATTCCGCGGGTTCGCAGTTCTACTTCTGCCTGGGCGCCCAGCATAACCTCGATTCCGGTTACACCGTCTTTGGTACCACGGTCGAGGGTCTCGATGTGATTTCGCAGCTGCGTGCCGGCGACGAGATCGTCCATGTCGAGATCGTTCACGAGTAAAGGGGATTTCCTTGAATAGCCAGCTGATCCAACAGGGCCGCGCCGCTTACCGCGCGGGTGATTTTTCCGCTGCAGCCCAGATGCTTGGGGCGGCAAAGACTCCCGATGAGATTATGGGCGAGGCCGATCACCTTCGTGGTAACGCCTTGATGCACCTGGGCATGTATGCCGAGGCCGCCGAGGCCTACGCCGCCGCCCTCAACGACGGCACCTATGGCAAGCGCGGCGCGCTGCTCACCAACCGCGGCAAGGCGCTCGCCGCCGTGGGCGACTACACGACGGCCGCTCAGGCGTTCTCTGCCGCTACGCAGGACGCTTCTTATGCCACGCCGTTCAAGGCCTATCTGGGCCTGGGTAACGCGCTGTTCCAGTCGGGCGACTATGCCAACGCGGGTACTGCCTTCCGTCAGGCTGCCATCGATGGCGCCAATCCGGCTCCTGCCGCCGCGCTCGGCGAGCTCGGTCGTTGCTTCATCAAGCTCGGCCGTCCGGCGGATGCCGTGGAGACCTACCGCACGGCTATCGACTTTGCCGGCCCCCGCGACGACACGCGTGCGCTCAACGCCGGCATGGGTCAGGCGCTTTCTGCCGCCGGCCGTCCCTCCGACGCACTCGACGCCTTTAACGCCGCTACTGCCGATGGCATCTACCAGCTCACCTCCGAGCAGGCCGATGAGCTTGCCCGCGTGCACGATTCGCTTGCCGCGCTGTCTGCCCAGACGGCTATGGCCACGGCTCCGGCGCCCGCGATGGACGCTCCTGCCGTCGATCCGCTCGATCCTACGGGTGCGACCGGTCAGTTTATGCCCGATCCCTCGGACACCGGCTTCTTTACGCTGTCCGAGTCCGAGATGGTTCAGCAGGACCGTCAGGATCGTAAGCAGGCCAAGGTCCGTCGTCGCCATCGCCACACGGGTCTCAAAGTCTTCATCGTGCTGCTTCTGCTCATTTTGATCGCCGCGGGCGGTCTGGGCTTTGCCTACACGCGCGGCTTTGGCTTCCCGTCTCAGGAGTCTGTCGTTACCGATCTGTTCCAGGCTGCCGGCGACGGTGACACCGCAAAGGCCGAGTCTTGCCTGGCCTCGAGCCTGCCCGAGGACGCCAAGTCGATGATCATCTCCTCCATTCCGCAGGGTGCCACCGTGTCTGTCGAGGGCATGGATCAGTCCATGACCGAGACGACCGCCAAGGTGAAGGCATCGCTGTCCAAGGGCGGCGAGCAGGAGTACACCGTCAAATTCGTGCGCTCCGACAACCATATCGGCTGGGCCGTTTCCTCGCTCGATATGGATTTCTCGGCTGCTGACAACCAGTAGTGACCTTATGGGATTTAGCTTTGCCCGGTGCTTCACCGCAAGTGAGGCGCCGGGCTTGCGCTAGTATCATGAGCTAGTAGTTTTCCAGCAATCATCCAACACATCAGGAGTTGCGTTGTTTTCTTTGATGGATATGTTCTTCGGTAGCTATGCGGGCGATCTTGCCATCGACCTCGGCACCGCCAATACGCTTGTCTCCGTGCGCGGCAAGGGCATCGTCATTCGCGAGCCCTCTGTAGTCGCCATCGACAAGAACGACGAGCGCATCCTGGCGGTCGGTATCGAGGCAAAGCGCATGCTCGGCCGTACGCCCGGCAACATCGTGGCCGTTCGTCCCCTTAAGGACGGCGTCATCGCCGACTTCGATGTTACCGAGGCCATGCTCCGCTACTTTATCGACAAGGCGTCCGAGAAGCGCTATCCGTGGACTCCGCGTCCGCGTGTTGTCGTCTGCGTTCCCTCCGGCGTCACGTCGGTCGAGAAGCGTGCTGTCTTTGAGGCCACGATCCAGGCCGGTGCCCGCCAGGCCTATCTGATCGAAGAGCCTATGGCCGCCGCTATCGGCGCCGACCTGCCCGTCGAGGAGCCCACCGGCTCCATGGTCATCGACATCGGTGGCGGTACCACCGAGGTTGCCGTTATCGCTATGGGCGGCATCGTCGTCTCGCAGTCCATCCGTATTGCCGGCGACGAGTTCGATCAGGCCATCCTCACGCACGTTCGTGATGCCTACAACCTTGCCATCGGCGAGCGTACGGCCGAGGACATCAAGATCAAGGTCGGCTCCGCTGTGCCGCTCAAGGACGAGCTCGACGTCGAGGTCAACGGCCGCGACGTGATCACCGGTCTGCCCAAGACCGTGCGCATCGAGAGCGAGGAGATTCGTCGCGCACTCAACAAGCCGCTCGACGAGATGGCCAAGGCCGTCAAGGACGCGCTCGACGCTACGCCTCCCGATCTTGCCTCGGACCTTATGTACTACGGCATTTTGCTGACCGGTGGCGGCGCGCTGCTGCGCGGTCTCGACGTGCGCCTGCGCGATGAGACCGGCGTTTCGGTCAACGTCAGCCCCACGGCGCTCGATAACGTCGTTAACGGCTGTGCCCGCGTGCTCGAGGCCAATGCGTTTGATGGCGGCTTCGTCCAGACCAATGCTTAATTTCCAAAAGGTGGATTCCATTTGGCACGATCTTCGGGTTTCTCCACAAATCTGAATACCAAGCGACAATCAACGGGTATGCGCCCGTTGATTGTTTTCAGTCTGATTTCGGTGTTGCTGCTCACTTTTTATCTTCGTGAGGGCGAGGCCGGGCCGATTCATGCCGTGCGTTCGGGCGTGACGACGATTACCTCGCCGGTGCGCTTCGTGGGCTCGGCTGTGGCGGCTCCCTTTAATGCGATCGGCAACGTGTTCTCTAACCTTACGGCGTCGCAGGACACGCTTGACGAGCTTAAGAAGCAAAACGAGGAGCTGACCTCTAAGGTCGCTGAGCTCTCCGAGGCTCAAAAGACCGCCGAGCGTCTGGAGGGGCTGGTCGGGCTGCAGTCGACATACAACCTCAAATCGACCGCTGCTCGTATCGTTGGTGCCTCGGGCGATGCCTGGACCTCGACCGTAACCATCGACAAGGGCTCTGCCGACGGCCTTACCATCAACATGCCTGTGACGAGTTCGGCCGGTGTTATCGGCCAGATCATCGAAGTCTCGGCCAAGACGTCCACCGTGCGCCTGATTGGCGACGAGAACTCGGGTGTGTCCGCCATGGTACAGGACACGCGCGCCCAGGGCATGCTGCAGGGTCAGGCTGACGGCACGCTGCGTCTTGAGTATGTGAGCGTCGACTCCGACGTTAAAGTCGGCGACATCATCGTGACCTCGGGCATCGGTGGCGTGTTCCCCAAGGGTCTACCGCTCGGCACCGTCTCGTCGGTTGAGAAATCGGCAAACGACGTGTACTACACCATTGTGGTGCGCGCTCAGACCACGGCCGAGAACAACGAGGAAGTGCTGGTCATTACCTCGCTGACCGACGAACAGTCGGCCTCGGATGAGGACGTGAGCACGGCCAACAGCACGCCGCAGGGAACGTCGCGCGATGCTGCAACCAAGACGAAGGACGAGAGCTCGGATGACAGTTCCGACACGTCCGAGACGACCGATTCCGGCTCGAACGAATAGGGGGCATGTCCATGGATCTACACGAGCAGGGGATGAGCTCCCGCACGTTTGTAATCGCCGCCATCGTATGCGTGCTGCTGCAGGCAGGCCTGGCACCGCAGATCTCCATTGCGGGCGGTCGCGTCAACTTCATGATTATCCTGGTGTGCCTAAGCGTGTTCTCGGGCGACCCGACCCGTGCCGTCGTGTGCGGTTTTTGCAGCGGCTTGTTTTATGACCTGTCCGCTGCCGTGCCGGTGGGCGTTATGTCGCTCCTGCTGACCGTGGGTTCTTTTGCCCTGGTGCACAGCGCCGTCGGTCAGACGGGCGGTACCCCGAGTGCGCGCGGCGTCACTGTGGGCGCCTTCGCGCTCGTCATTAATGTTATCTACAGCATCATCTTGCTGTTTATGGGTTTGGAGACGAGCTTTGTCGTGGCGATCTTCGGCCATGCGCTGCCGTCCTCGATCCTGACGGGTCTGGTTGCCATTCCGTTTTTGATGTCCGGCGTCGTGCCGCAGTCCGGCTATGGATTCTCCGCACGTGGCGGACGCCAGACGGGTATGCGCTTTAAGCCCAAGACCCGCAAGCTCAAATAGGGGAGGCCCGTAGATGTCTTCCCAGATGACGGTTATTATCGCCGGTATCGTGCTGGTTGTGGCCATCGTGGTCGCGCTGGTCATCATGCGTCGAGGCGATTCCCGTTTTACCTACGATACACAGCATGGAACGGCTCCGCGCGCCACCGAGGGCGAGGGCAATACCGCGGCGACCGCCTTTAAGGGCCGCTTTTCCATCCTCACCACGGGTGTGGGCGCGATGTTTGCGGCACTTGCCGTCAAGCTGTGGGGCATGCAGATGGTCTCGTCGGACTATTACGAAAAGCAGGCTAATAGTAATCAGACGCGCACCGTTACCACACCTGCTGTGCGCGGCCGCATCCTCGACCGCAATGGCGTGGCACTTGTCCAGAACCGTCCCTCACTTGCTGTCGTGGCCTACCGCGACCTTGCCGAGGATGAGGTTCTGGTTCGCCATCTTGCCAATGTGCTCGGTATGCCCTACGTGGCGGTTCTGCGCAATATCCAGGACAACTCCGAGGGCGCCCAGAGTCTGCACACCATCGCGACGGACGTGCGCCGCTCCACGGTTGCCTATATCAAGGAGCACGCCGGCGAGTTCCCGGGCGTCAAGATTGCCGAGCGTACCGAGCGCCAGTATCCGTACGGCGAGACGGCCTGTCACATCTTGGGCTATACCGGCACCATTACCTCCGAGCAGCTCGAGGCCCAGAATAAGAAAACCTCTGGCGATGATGATGCTTCTGCTGGCAAGATTACGTACCAGTCGGGCGATATCGTGGGGCAGGCGGGCGTTGAGAGCTACTACGAAAACCTGCTGCAGGGTATTCGTGGCGAGCAGACCGTCAAGGTCGATGCCTCGGGCAACGTGACCGGTCAGGCCGGCGCCGTGCCCGCGAAGGCCGGTTCCGACATTAAGCTCACGCTCGACCTTAAGATCCAGCAGGCCTGCGAGACGGCGCTGGCGAGCGCTATCGAGCTTGCCAAGACCACTGGCTACAGCAATGCCGGCAACGGCGCTGTAGTGTGTCTCGATCCCAACAATGGCGAGATCCTGGGCATGGCGAGCCAGCCCAAGTTCGATCCTTCCGTCTTCATCGGCGGCGTCTCAAATGACGTGTGGACCGAGCTCAATGATGACAAGGGTTCGCACCCGCTGCTCAACCGCGCCATTAGCGGACAGTACATGTCGGCCTCGACCATCAAGCCGCTCTCGGCACTGGCCGGTCTTGAGTTTGGAACCTACACGTCGGGGCAGACGACCAACTGCACGGGTTATTGGACGGGTCTGGGCAAGTCGTGGGGCAAGTACTGCTGGCTGCATTCCGGCCACGGCACCATGACGCTGCAGTCGGGTATCGCCAACTCGTGCGACCCCGTCTTCTACGACATGGGCAAGGCGTTCTTTTATGACGAGCAACATCCCGAGGGCCTGCAGGAGGTCTTTCGTCGCTGGGGCCTAGGCAAGACCTGCGGTATCGATCTGCCGAGTGAGGGCGCGGGCCGTATTCCCGATGCCGAGTGGAAGGAGTCGTACTTCACCGACGCCTCTGCCGAGGACCGCAAGTGGAATGCCGGCGATATGACCAACATTGCCATCGGCCAGGGCGACATCCTGGTGACGCCCCTGCAGATGGCATGCGCCTACATGGGCCTTGCCAACGGTGGCAAACAGTACGTGCCTCACGTGTTTTTGTCTGCCGTGTCGCGCGATGGCGACGGCGATGCCTATAAGTACAACGGTAAGGGCAAGAAGAAGCGCCTGGAGGCCAAGATCAACAGCGATTCGGATTTGACTCTTGTTCGCAATGGCATGCACGACGTGATATACACGGCATCGACGTCCCTAGCGGCTCACTTTGGCACCCTGACGCCGCAGGTATACGGCAAGTCGGGCACGGGCGAGAAAAGCGGCGAGGACGAATACGCGTGGTTCTGCGCCTATGCACCGGCCGATGATCCCAAGTATGTCATCGCTACTGTCTTAGAGCAGGGCGGCGGTGGCTCAGATACCGCGATGCATGTCGTGCGCGACGTGCTCGGCGTGATTTATGACGAGCCCGATACCTCTTCGGCCTCGGGCGATTCTTCGGTTCGATAGGAGGTTGCGATGGATTTTTCTCCGGCGGATCTGTTCCGTTCAACCAAGACCGGCTCTCGCAGCAGCCTGGACCGCGTCAACAAGCAACTTTCGGCCTCGCGCGGCACGTTTCGCCAAAAGGTGCATATCGGTGTGCTCGTGGCCACTGTGGCGCTCGTCGCCTACGGTGCCATCATTATCTGGTCGGCTTCGCAGTTTAAGGCCGATGCCTCGTTCTCACGCCATCTGCTGGGAATTGGCATCGGGGCGGTGCTGGCGGTGCTGGTCTGGCGTACCGACCTGCGCGGTATTTCCAATTTCTCGACGGCGTTGCTCGTCATCGATTTGATCGTTATCTTCTCGCCCAAGATTCCGGGTCTGTCCTATACGGGCGGTCTGGGCATGACGGGCTGGATCAAGATTCCCGGTATCGGCTTGACATTCCAGCCGGTTGAGCTTGCCAAGCTCATCACCATCTTCTTTATTGCCACGCTTGGCTCGCAGTATAACGGCCGTATCGATACCGTTCGCGACTACGTCAAGCTCTGCGGCATGCTGTCCATTCCGTTTTTGGCCGTCGTTGCCATGGGCGACCTGGGCTCAGGCCTGGTCGTGCTGGTTTCGGGCGCTATTGTCATCTGCATGAGCGGTGCACGCCGCGAATGGGTGCTGTCGACCCTGGCCCTGCTCGTGGGCCTGGTGGCCCTCGCCCTGGCGCTCGATTCGGTCTTTGATTCGTTGCTCGGCCACGATGTGCTCATCAAGCAGTATCAGATGAACCGTCTGACGGTCTTTATCGACCCCGATAATGCCGATTCGGACGATGCCTACAACCTGCAGCAGTCGCTTATCGCCGTTGGCTCGGGCGGCTTCTTTGGTAAGGGCTTGGGCCATGCGACGCAGTCGGCTGGCGGCTTTCTGCCTGAGTTCCACACCGACTTCGTCTTCGCCTTCCTGTCCGAGACCTTTGGCTTTTGCGGTTCCTTTTTGCTCCTATGCCTCTACGTGCTGCTGATCTTTTCGACGATTCGCGTCGCCTTTAAGTGCGAGTCGCTGTTCTTGCGCCTATCGTGTGTGGGCATCGTTGGCATGTGGGCGTTCCAGACCTTCGAAAACATCGGCATGTGCATCGGCATGATGCCGATTACCGGTATTCCGCTACCGTTTATTAGCTTCGGTTCGTCTTCGATGATGATTCAGCTGCTGACGGTGGGTATCGTACAATCCATATGGCGGCATCGTTCGGGCGCCGCGTAACCGCTGGAGGGGTTTGCTATGAAAATTCCCGTAGATAAGCTGACCCGCGCTTTTAAGATGGGCGCGTCCGTTAAGAAGGATTCCGATACGCCGGTGCGCGTCTCGGTCTATTTGGATTCGTCCGCCTCGCGCTTTCTGGCCGAGACGGTGCGTGACGCCTTTGTGCCGCAGACGACCTCGGGCATTGTGCGCGTCGAGCGTCTGGGGGAGGAGCGAATTGCTCCAAAGACCGATACCGATGTGGTGCTGGTGCTCTCGTGCGGCTCCGACCGCTTGGAGAGTGCCGTGCAGGAGCTCGTGATCGCCGGCGCGCCCGTGTGCGTGCTTGCCGAGTCTGCTGTGGAGGTGCCGTTTATCGAGGAGTCCACGCCCATGCTCGGCGTGGTGGCGGCAACCGATAAGACGTATCTGCTCGAGACGCTTGCCCGCTGGATTCTCGATCGCACCGAAAAGGAAACGGCCTTTGCGGCGAACTTTGCCTTCATGCGCATCGCGGCGGCCAATCGTATCATCACCTCGTGCGCGCTCACCAATATGGCGACCGGTGCGCTGGTGTTTTTGCCGGGCGCCGATTATCCCGTTATGGCGCTGGCGCAGGTGGGCATGCTCTTTGAGCTCGCTGCCGTCTTTGGACGCGGCATTAAACCCGAGCGCGGCTACGAGGTCGCGGGCGTGCTTGCCGGCGGTCTTGTGATCCGCGCGGTCACTCGTGCGCTCGTCAAGCAGACGCCGCACATCGGCTTTGCCGTTAAGGCGCTTACTGCTGCCGCGGGTACCTATGGCATGGGCCGCGCGCTCGTTTCGCTCTACGAGCACGATGTCGACTACAGCCGTGCCAACGAGGTGGTCACTGCCACGTTCTCCCGCGTTCGCGATCTGGTGACCACAGTCGCGGGCGCTACCCGTCCTATGGCGTCCTATCAAGACGCATCCGATCTCGCTGCTTAGGGGCTTTCTGTTGCGCGTTCCGTATCAAGACTGTTTTCATTTAATTGAGCCGCTGCTCGCCAAGGTCGAGAAGCCGAGCCGCTATATCGATCACGAGTGGGGCACGCTTTCAAAGGCCGATGCCGACTACCGTTGCTGCCTGATCTATCCGGATGTGTACGAGGTTGGTTTGCCCAACCAGGGCATCGCCATCCTCTACAACATCCTTAACCAGGCCGAGGGCATCTCCTGCGAGCGTGGCTATGTGCCGTGGCCCGATATGGGTGACGCCATGCGCGAGGCGGGTATTCCGCTGCTCTCGCTCGAGGGTGCAGCGCCGGTCGCTTCGTTTGATATCGTCGGCCTGCATGTGCCGCACGAGATGGCGGTGACGAACTTCCTCGAGGCTCTCGACCTCGCTGGCATTCCGCTGTTGGCGGCCGACCGCACTGAGGACGATCCCATTATCATCGCCGGCGGTCCCTCGGTGTACAACCCTGAGCCGTACGCGGCCTTCTTCGATGCCATCCTCATCGGCGAGGGCGAGGAATCGCTGCTCGAGACCTGCCAGCTGCATCGGCGCCTGCGCGACGAAGGAGTCCCGCGCGCGCAGATTGTTGAGCAGCTTGCATCCATTGCCGGCAACTACGTGCCGTCGCTCTATGAGGTTCGTCACGACGAGCCCTGCTCGCCGCATGGCTACACCGTGCCGCGTGAGGGCAAGGATGCTCCGACCGTGGTCTACAAGCGCGTCGTCGAGGATTTCGGCGCCACGAATCCGCTGTCGCAGTCGTGCGTACCCTATGCGCAGCTGGTCCACGACCGTCTGTCTATCGAGATTCTGCGCGGCTGCGCCCGCGGCTGTCGTTTTTGCCAGGCCGGCATGACGTATCGCCCGGTGCGCGAGCGCTCGGCCGACCAGATCGTCTCGTCGGTGATTCAGGGTCTGGAAAAGACCGGCTATGACGAGGTGTCGCTGACCTCGCTCTCCACGACCGACCACTCCTGCATTCGCGACGTGCTCGGCAGGCTCAACCGTCGCCTGGAGGATACGGGTATTCGCGTGTCTATTCCGTCGCAGCGCCTGGATTCGTTTGGCGTGGATATGGCCGAGTCGGTCGCCGGCGAAAAGAAAGGCGGCCTGACGTTCGCGCCCGAAGCCGGCAGCCAGCGCATGCGCGACATCATTAACAAGAACGTGACCGAGGAGGACTTGGACCGTGCGGCCAAGGCGGCCTTCGAGGCCGGCTGGAACCGCATGAAGCTCTACTTTATGATGGGCCTTCCCGGCGAGCGCGACGAGGACATCGTGGCCATCGCCAATCTGGCCGATCATGTGCTGGAGCTCGGTCGTTCCGTGGTGCCCAAGGCTCGTCGCGGCTCGATCTCGGTGTCTATCTCGGTTTCTGTCTTTATCCCCAAGGCTGCCACGCCGTTCCAGTGGTGCCCGCAGCTCGACTACGACGACGTCAAACGTCGCCAGAAGCTGCTTGTCACGAGTGTGCGCAACCGTGCCGTCCGCGTGCATTACCACGATGCCGAGACCTCGCTCATCGAGGCCGCGCTTTCCCGCGCCGGTCGTGACATGACGCCCGTCATCATCGATGCTTGGCGCGCGGGCTCTCGCTTTGACGCCTGGGTAGAGCATTTCTCGCTCGATAACTGGAAGGAGGCTGCTGCCAAAAACGGCATCGACCTCAATGAGCTCGTGCACCTGCCCTACGAGTTGGACTGGCGCCTGCCGTGGGAGCATGTGAGCCCCGGCTGCACGCGTGGCTTCCTCGAGCGCGAGTACCGTCGCTCGCTCGAGGGTGTCACGACTCCCGACTGCACCCGCACGTCGTGCACCGGCTGCGGAATCTGCCCCACGCTCCACGCCAAGAATGTATTGATGGGTGATCGCGCATGAGTGAGCGCCTGACTGACAACCCCACGCTCTTTAGGCTTCGTGTTCGCTATGGCAAGCGCGATCGCCTTAAGTACCTGGGCCATCTCGAAGTAATCCATACCATTGAGCGCATCGTGCGCCGTGCGGGGCTTCCCTATGCCGTCACGCAGGGCTTCTCTCCGCACATGCGCGTGGGCTTCTCTTCGGCACTACCGGTGGGTACGTCGTCGACCTGCGAGTGGTATGACCTGTTTATGACCGAGTTTGTGGCGCTCGACGAGGCGTTTGGGCGTCTGGCTGCGGCGTCTCCGGCCGATCTGGCACCCATTGAGGCAGCGTACATCGACGTGCGCACGCCGGCGTTGACGGCGCAGCTCACGCGCCTGTCGTATCGCATTGATTTGCACTTGGATCCCGAGGCGCCCGTAAGCGCCGACGAGGTGCGTCGTGCGATCGACACGTTGCGCGCGGACCATGGCATCGACTACGCGCGCGGAAAAAAGAGCAAGCGCTTGGATTTGGATCACACGCTCGTGGGCTATGAGCTCACGGCGGGGGAGCGCCCGGACCATTTGGTGCTCATGCTCGACACCCATGCCGATAACGAGGGCTCCATGCGTCCGGAAATTTTGCTTTCTGCAGCTGATGTTTTGTTGCAGGGCTTGACCCCGGGCGTGGATGCACCTATTGTTTCCACCGGTATGCAAGACCTCGTGACCATCTGCTCCTACGATGTCGAGCGTCAGAATCAAGCATGCGAGGACGACGAGGGCCGACTCGTCAGCCCCATACCTGTGCGAACTTGTGGATTTGCTCCACATACTCGTTGACGGGGGTATTTTCGCCTGCTACTATATTCGGCTGTTGCACTAACTGATGCATGAAGGGCAAGTAAACATGTACGCAATCGTTAACACGGGCGGCAAGCAGTACAAGGTCGCCACCGACGATGTCATCACCGTCGAGAAGATCGAGGGCAATGAGGGCGACAAGGTCACCCTGCCGGTCATCTTCCTCAACGATGGTAAGAAGATCGTCACCGATCCCGACAAGCTGGCCAAGGCCAAAGTTACCGCTCAGATCGTTGAGCAGTTCAAGGGCGAGAAGCAGCTGGTCTTCAAGTTCCACAAGCGTAAGCGCTATCGTCGTCTGAAGGGTCACCGTCAGCAGCTCACCAAGCTGAAGATCGTGAAGGTCCAGGCTACGTCCCGCGCCAAGAAGGCTGTCAAGGCAGAGGCCGAGGCTGTTGCCGAGGCTCCCGTCGCCGAGTAGATTACACTCGTAACGAAAGAGTAGGTATACACAATGGCACACAAAAAAGGACTCGGTTCCTCCCGTAATGGCCGTGACTCCCGCGGTCAGCGCCTTGGCACGAAGCGCTATGCCGGCCAGACGGTAACCACGGGCACGATTCTCGTCCGTCAGCACGGCACGCACATCCACCCGGGTGAGAACGTTGGCCGTGGCAAGGACGACACGCTGTTCGCGCTGGTCGACGGTACCGTTGAGTTCCACAAGGGTATCAAGCACAGGGTCAGCGTACGCCCGCTCGCGAACGCGTAATTCACCCTTCATAGAGCACATATGTGGGAGGCACTTGAGTTTTAGGATTCAAGGGTCTCCCTCTTTTTTGTAGGAGGCGATTCTGTTGTCACAGTTCACCGATATCAGCCGCATTAACGTTTGCGGCGGCGACGGCGGAGCCGGATGCATGTCGTTTAGGCGAGAGGCATTTGTCCCCAAGGGCGGCCCCGATGGCGGCGACGGCGGTCGTGGCGGCAATGTCGTCATCCAGGCCGATGCTCAGCTGTCTTCGCTGATCGATTACCGCTTTAAGCATCACTTCCGCGCCGAGCGTGGCACGCACGGGCAGGGTGCCCGTCGTAACGGTAAGAGCGGCGAGGACCTGATTCTCAAGGTCCCTATGGGTACCGTGGTGCGCGAGCTCGACCCCGAGACACAGACCCCGATGTTCGAGATTGCCGATCTGGTGCACGATGGCGAGCGCGTCGTCGTGGCGCCCGGCGGTGCCGGCGGTCTGGGCAACACGCACTTTGTGACGTCGGTGCGCCGCGCTCCGGCCTTTGCCCAGCTAGGCGAGCCGGCCGAGGAGCACTGGATCGAGCTCGAGATGAAACTTATGGCCGATGCCGCGCTCGTGGGCTTTCCCTCGGTGGGTAAGTCATCGCTCATTGCGCGCATGAGTGCCGCCCGCCCCAAGATTGCCGACTACCCGTTTACCACGCTCGTGCCGAACCTCGGCATGGTGCGTGCCGGCGAATATTCTTACGTCGTTGCCGACGTCCCCGGTCTTATCGAGGGCGCGAGCGAGGGCAAGGGCCTGGGTCATCAGTTCCTGCGCCACATTGAGCGTACGGCCCTGATCATGCACGTCGTCGACATGACGGGTGGTTTTGAGGATCGCGATCCGGTCGAGGATTATCGAATCATCAACCGCGAGCTCGAGCAGTATGGTGCCGAGCTTTCGGAGCGTCCGCAGATCGTCGTCGCCAACAAGTGCGATGCGCCGGGTACGGCCGACAAGATTGCCGACCTTAAGCGCGCAGCGCTCGACGATGGACATATGTTCTTTGCCGTGTCTGCCGTGACGGGCGCCGGTCTCAATACGTTGATGCTTGCCGTAGGTGAGCAGGTGGCCAAGCTCCGCGCCGAGCTGGCGGTCTCCGATGAACCGGTCGACCTGCGCGACGATGAGTGGGAGCGCCGCCGCCTGCAGCGTGAGAAGCGTTTCCGCATTGTCCAGGAAGAGCCCGGTGCCTTCCGCGTGGTCGGTCGTGCCATCGAGCGCATGGTCATCCAGACCGACTGGGAAAACGAGGAAGCCGTCATTTACCTGCAGCATAAGTTTGCGCGTATGGGTGTTGACGACGCGCTCGAGAAGGCCGGTTGCCGTGCGGGCGACGAGGTCCGCATTTGCCAGCGCGCCTTTGACTTTGAGGGCGCTGAGGACTTCTCGGAGTACGAGGAGCTCGAGGATGCTGGCGAGGACGTTGCCGTTGAGGCCATTGACGTGACCGATGCTGCGGATGAGGGCGTCGAGGTTGTCGATGCGGTGGATGCCGCGGACGATGCCGAGACCTCGGAGGGCGAGTAAGCCATGTCGCTGCGCGGTGGAATCGGTCTGCCCGAGCTTCCTCTAGAGGACGGGCAGGAGTTTAGGCTCGGCATTATGGGTGGCACCTTTGATCCCATCCATTACGGGCACCTGGTGACCGCCGAGCAGGCGCGTGAGTCGCTCGACTTGGACGCTGTGCTCTTTATGCCGGCGGGCTCTCCCGCCTTTAAGCTTGACAAGCCGGTGACGCCTGCCGAGGACCGTTATGCCATGACGGTCCTCGCCACCGCCGCGAACCCGGCCTTTTTGGCGAGTCGGTTCGAGATCGACCGTCCGGGCGTAACCTACACGGCCGATACGCTTCATGCCCTTCGCGACTTTTATCCGCCGCAGGTAAAGCTCTACTTTATTACGGGCGCCGACGCGATTATCGATATCGTGACCTGGCATGATGCCGAACGAATCGCTGAGCTTGCTACCTTTATTGCGGCGACACGACCGGGCTTTGATATCGATACGGCGCGTGCCCGAATCAAAGAGTCGGGGCTGCCGTTCGACGTGCGCTATATTCAGATTCCGGCGCTGGCGATCAGCTCGACGAACATCCGTAAGCGAGTCGCCCGCGGCATGAGCGTGCGCTATCTTACGAGCGAGTCTGTGCTCGGCTACATTCGCAAGCGCGGTTTGTATGTCGATCTGGGCCAAGAAGATTTTGAGTGATGGGGGACTACGTTGTCGGTAGAGGATCAGTTTGAGGGCGATGAGCGCGCGCTGCTCAAGCGCATTCAAGAGCTGCTCGATGTTCGCATGAAGGATAAGCGCAAGCGCTATGTGCATTCGCTGGGTGTTGCCGAGACCGCACTTCATCTGGCCGAGGTCTACGGCGTTGACCGCTTTGATGCCGCTGCCGCCGGCCTGATCCATGACTGGGACAAAGTGCTCTCCGACGACGAGCTGGTCACGCGCGCTCTGCATTACGGCATTAAGATTGCCGGCTCTCCGTCTGCCGCGATGCCGCTTTTACACGGCCCAGTTGCCGCCTATGAGCTTCCGCAGCTTTTTCCCGAGCTGTCGCCGGCCGTTTTCCAGGCTGTCGACCGTCACACCGTGGGCGCTTGCGACATGACGCCGCTCGATATGGTAGTCTTTGTGGCCGATGCCATCGAACCCAACCGCCACGGCGATTATGCCCATGCGCTGCGCAAGATGGTGGGGAAGTCCTCGCTCGACGAGTTGTTCTTCTCCTGTTTTGCGCAGGGTCTGGTCTATGTGATCCAGTCCGGGCGTTATCTTTATCCCACGGCTATTTCGATTTACAACCATTACGCCCAGCTGCGCTAGCTCGGGCTGTCTAGAAAGAGGTATTCCATGGCCGACGAGACCATGACCGACGAGCAGATTCTTGAAGGTGTGGAGCACAAGAGCTTCGTCGCCACGTCCGACCGCACTGCCGCCTCGCTGTCCGCGAGCGGTGTCGCCGCCGAGGATGTCGCCCGCGCCGCCGCGCAGGCCGCCTGCGACAAGAAGGGCGAGGACGTTCAGGTGCTCGACCTGACCGAGCTTTCCGACGTGTGCGACTACTTTGTGCTTGCCACCGGTACCAACAACCGCCAGGTCGATTCGATCGTCGACGAGATTGAGGAGAAGGTCGCCGAGGCTTGCGGCGAGCATCCGTTCTCCATTGAGGGCCGCGAGCAGAAGACCTGGATGCTCATGGACTACGGTTCGGTTGTCGTCCACGTCTTCACTCCCGAAGCCCGCGACTTCTACCGCCTCGAGAAGCTCTGGGGCGACGCTCCCCAGCTTCCCCTCGACCTCCTCTAAATGATTTTTCTGGGACGGGGATAAAATAATCATTGCTACCGTTTGCCGAACCGCTCACCTTTGTTGGGCGGTTCGGCCCTTTTCTTCCTTTCCTTTTGTATGCTGTGACTACTGCATCCTTGGAAGGGAGGGTTTCGATGACTCGTGTTGCCCGTGCGTTGTCCGAACTCGGCCATTATCACGTCATGCTCAAGGGCTGTGCTGGCCAGCTGATCTTCGAAGACGATGACGATCGCCTTTATTTTCTCAATCTATTGAACAGACGATTTACGTCCGCTCATATTCGCCTTCTTGCCTGGTGCCTCATGGACAATCATGTTCACCTGCTATTTGATGATCTCGATAATCAGATGAGCGTTGCTATGCATGCGATTGATACGGCATATGCGAAACACTTCAATCAAAAAACCGGTCGCCGCGGACCGGTGTTCCAGGAACGATTCAAGAGTGTGATCATTTCTGACGACAAACAGCTGCTCCGTTGCGTCCGATACATACACGACAATCCTGCAAAAGCAGGTATTTCTTCTGCTCCTCTGTATCGCTGGAGCAGCTTCCATGAGTATTTCTCTCATCCCGAAATTTGTGATTGTGAAGGTATTCTCAATCTGTTTGGGGGTACGGAAGCGTTTTATCTTTCGAGTACCGACGGCAGGCCTAATCCCTATTTTATGCCCGAAGGTAAGCATATCTCCGATATGGATGCGCTGGAAGTTGCCCGGGCTCTTTTGGCTCCGCATGAGCCTTATCAGCTTAAAACTTTGCCGAAATCAGAGCGAAATCGTCTTCTGGCAGTGTTGAGGCATCGGGGGTTTACGATTGACCAGATTTCGCGTCTGACGGGAATTGGGACCAATATCATTCAAAGGGCGAAATGACGCTCCAAATGATTAAAAAATCCCCGTCCTAGAATAATCATTCGCAGCTGCCCGGCTTTCTTTTTGCCCAAAGGCGGTTAATCGTTGAAGCGGGATTGGCGGCCGAAGGATAGGGCGGTGTCGCCGAACTTGTCTCGGACGGCGTCGATGGCGACGGAGAGGTCGCGGCGGTCGCTGGATTGGGCTCCGCGGTCATCGATCTCGCAGAACAGGTCGGTCTGGATGCCGCCTTGGTGGTCGAAGTCGCTCATGCCGATGCCCGCTAAGCGAACATGCATGCCTTCCTGCCAGATGTTGTCGAGCAGTTCGAGTGCAACCGCCACGAAGATGTTCTCATCGTCGGTCGGATGAGGCAGCCGGCGCTGTGCCGTACGCCCGCTGCCATACGAATACTTAAGCTTGAGCGTTACCGTGGCACCCGTCAGCCCCTGACGGCGCAGACGGCGCCCCACTGACTCTCCCAACAGAGCAATCGCTGCCTCAATATCCCCACGCTCAGTCAAATCTTTCGCAAAGGTGCGTTCATTGCTGACCGACTTGACCTCGCGCTCTTCATCGAGGCTCGTGACTTCAGAGATTTCGAGTCCCAGCGCACGCTGACGCATGCGCTCGCCGTTGACGCCAAAAATAGAGGCCAAGGTGGATTCCGGTGCACGTGATAGCTCGCCGAGGGTGTAGATGCGCATGCGGCGCAGTCGCTCCTCGGCCGAGCGCCCGATGCCGCTCATGGCAGACACTGGTAGCGCGGCCAAAAAGCGCTGTTCCGTCCCGGGGCGCACGATGGTCAGCCCAAACGGCTTATCCCGCTCGCTTGCGATCTTTGCGACCGTCTTGTTGCAGCCCACGCCAATGGAGCAGGTCACTCCCAGCGCTGCCACGCGGTCGCTTATACGCCGCGCAACCAGCAGCGGGTCTTCGGGCGCAAAGCGACCCGGTGTGATATCGATAAAGGCTTCGTCGATGGATACGCGCTCCACGCGCGGCGTCTCGTCGGCGAGAATCGCCATGACCTGCGCGCTCACCTCGCGGTAGCGATCAAAATGCCCATGCGTCCAAATGGCCTGCGGGCACAGGCGCCGTGCCTCGGCCGAGGCCATGGCAGAGTGCACGCCAAAGCGACGCGCCTCATACGAACACGTGGACACGACGCCACGCGAATCGGCGTCTCCGCCCACGATGAGCGGCTTGCCGCGCCACTCGGGATGATCGAGCATCTCCACGCTCGCAAAAAACGCATCAAGGTCCATCAGACCCACCGCCGGGCCCGTCCAGGGAGGCGGTGTGACGCCCATGGCATCCTCATAACCGTATGTATGTTCGCGTCTTTCCATGTCATGAGTATACCGCGCAGCTCATGTGGGGTGCGTGTATGTGCTTGCAAATCCCGAATTCTTGTCTAAGATATGGATTTGCCCTCGACTACACCGAAGAAGTTGGTCTCACGGACTTCACCTGCCCGCGTCGATGGCGTATTATGTTCAACTGTTTGTTTGTAGTTGCAGCCTAAAGCTGCTTGGTTGGAGGAGTTTCCTTTGGCAGTCAAGATTCGCCTTGCTCGTCACGGCGCTAAGAAGCGTCCGTACTACCGTGTCGTCGTCGCCGATTCCCGCGCCCCGCGTGACGGTCGTATCATCGAGGAGGTTGGCCGCTACAACCCGATGACCGCCCCCAAGACCATCAACCTCGACCTCGAGAAGATCGCCGACTGGCAGTCCAAGGGTGCTCAGCTCACCGACGCCGTCGCCGCTCTGGTCAAGGCCGCCAACGAGGGCGAGAAGACCGAGACCGTCGTCAAGAAGTCCAAGAAGCAGCTCGCCAAAGAGGCCGAGGCCGCTAAGGCTGCCGCTGAGGCCGCTGAGGGCGCCGAGGAGTAAATCGTGCCTGAGGTTGACGCTGCACAGCTCGAGGGTGAGGCAATGCTCTCAGATCGCATCGCCGATCTCGTCGAATATCTCGTTGTTCAGATCGTCGACGACCCGGATTCCGTGAGCCTTGAGGTCATCGATGGTGATGACGCCTCTACGATTGAGGTTTCGGTCGCCGAGGATGACGTCGCTAAGGTCATCGGCCGTCGTGGCCGTACCATCAAGGCCATTCGCACGCTCGCCCGTGCACTGGCCGCTCGCCTCGACACTGCTGTCGAGGTAGAGGTTCTGGGCTAGGACCTTGAGGTCCCAGTACAAAAACATCGCCCGTGTGGTCAAGCCGCACGGAAGGAAGGGGGAGGTCCTCGCGCAGCCGCTGCGGGGGCTTCCTTCTGTATTAGAGCCGGGCATGCGCGTCGCCCTGACGCCGCCGGCGCTCAAGCGCGACCGCTTTTGCACGGTCGTGTCCGTCACCAATACGGGCGATGGCGATCTGGTCTCGTTTGAGGGCATTGACGACTTGACGGCCGCCGAGGGCATCACGGGATGCTATGTGCTGGCAAATCGCGACGACTTTGAGCTCGATTCGCTCGACGCTGCCTATACCGACCTGATGGGTCGCGAGGTGGTCGACGAGCGCTTCGGTTCGCTCGGCACGATCGTCGAGATCATGTCGACGCCCGCGAACGATGTTTGGGTTGTCGAGGGCGATCGGTACGGCGAGGTACTGATTCCCGTGATCGAGCAGGTTGTGCTCGATCTTCCCGACAAAGGAATAATTTCCGTCCACGTTATGGACGGCCTGATCGATATGGACAAGTAGGGAGGACAACATGCTGATCGAGACTCTTTCGGTCTTTCCCGAGATGTTTGAGCCCGTCATGTCCACATCGATTTTGGGCCGCGCCCGCAAGGCCGGCCTTTTTGATTTTAAGGCGTATAACCTGCGCGACTGGACGCACGACCGCCATCGTACCGTCGATGACGAGCCGTACGGCGGCGGGCAGGGCATGCTCATGAAGGTCGAGCCTATCGCAGAGGCCATCGAGGCCATTAGCGCAGAGGGTCCGAAGCCGACGGTGGTGTTCTTTACCCCCTGTGGCGAACCTTTTACGCAGCATGTGGCCGAGCGTCTGCTCAAAAGCGAGCGCCTGCTGTTTGTGTGCAGCCGATACGAGGGTGTCGACGAGCGCGCATATGCGTATGCCGATGAACGTCTGTCGATCGGCGACTATGTGCTCACGGGCGGCGAGCTGCCCGCGATGGTCGTTGCCGACGCCGTCGTACGCCTCATCCCCGGCGCCCTTGGTGACGAGATGAGCAACGTGGACGAGTCGTTCTCGACCGCCGAGGACGGAGGCCTGCTCGAGTACGCGCAGTACACCCGTCCCGCCGAGTTCAACGGCGAGGGCGTTCCTCCGGTGCTCGTGAGCGGCGATCACGCCAAGGTCGATGCCTGGCGCCGCAAGAATGCCATCGAGCGCACCTGTCGCTGGCGTCCCGACCTGATCGAGGCTGCGCGGCTCACGCCCGAGGAGCGCGCTTACGCGCAGGAGATCCTTGACGCTTCGTATTCGCAGAGCGAGGAGTGAGTATGGTTCCTACGCAACATTCCGCGTTGAGGGGCGCTTTTGAGTGGATCGCGGTCATCGCGATCGCGCTTGTGGCCACCTTCCTGATCCGCACCTTTGTGGTCGAGCCCTTTGTGGTGCCCACCGGCTCTATGGAGGACACAATCGAGATTGGCGACCAGATCCTGGCGCAAAAGGTGAGCCTCGAGCTCGGTCAGCCCGTCAAGCAGGGCGATATCGTGGTGTTTCACAACCCCGATGGCACCTCCGAGCATGATGTTCTTGTCAAGCGCGTTATTGCCACGGCCGGCCAGACGGTCGACCTGCAGGATGGCAAGGTGGTCGTTGACGGCCAAGCGCTCGACGAGGACTATACGACGGGCATGAGCTGGCCACTTTCGGTCCAAGCGCCCGGCGCTCAGGTAAGCTATCCCTACACCGTTCCCGACGGGTGCGTGTGGGTGATGGGCGACAACCGCGAAAACTCTGCCGACTCACGCTACTTTGGTCCCGTCGATCGCTCTGATTTGATCGCTGTGGCGCTTGTGCGCTACTGGCCGCTCAACCGCATCGGCGCTATCGACTAAAAACCGCTATAGTACAGTACCTAACCGTGTAATCGTTTCGACGAGGGGATATTAGAGGCATGAACGCTTCATCGCTTTCCTTCCAAGACATCATCCTGCGCCTCCAGCAGTACTGGGGCGAGCAGGGCTGCGTCATTATGCAGCCCTATGACTCCGAGGTCGGTGCCGGTACCTTCCATACCGCGACCACGCTGCGCTCGCTCGGTCCCGCCGAGTGGCGCACCTGCTATGCGCAGCCTTGCCGCCGTCCCGCCGACGGCCGCTACGGCGAGAACCCCAACCGCATGCAGCACTACTATCAGTTCCAGGTGCTCATCAAGCCCTCGCCGGTCAACGCCCAGGAGCTCTACCTGGGTTCGCTGGCCGCCATTGGCCTGGACCCCAACGACCATGACGTCCGCTTTGTCGAGGACGACTGGGAGAGTCCGACGCTCGGCGCCTGGGGTCTTGGCTGGGAGGTCTGGCTCAACGGCATGGAGGTCACGCAGTTTACGTACTTCCAGCAGGTGGGCGGCATCGAGGTCGACCCCGTGCCTGTCGAGATCACCTATGGCCTGGAGCGTATCGCCATGTATGCGCAGGGCGTCAACTCCGTCTACGACCTGGTGTGGAGCTACCTGCCCGACGGCACGCCCATGACCTATGGCGACGTGTTCCTCGAGAACGAGCGCGAGTTCAGTGCCTATAACTTTGAGGTCGCCAACGTCGAGATGATGCGTCAGAAGTTTGACGACTACGAGGCCGAGTGCCATTCCTGCCTGGAGCGCAAGCTTCCGCTGCCGGCGTACGACTGCGTCATGAAGTGCAGCCACGCCTTCAACCTGCTCGATGCCCGTGGCGCCCTGTCCGCGGTCGAGCGCGCCAACTACATCCTGCGCGTCCGCGCCGTCGCCAAGGCGTGCTGCGAGGCCTATATGGCCGAGGTCGCCGGAGTCAACGAGAATGCCGACCAGGAAGGCGAGGTGGCGTAAGCCATGGCAGACGCTAAGGATTTCCTGTTTGAGATCGGTACGGAGGAAATGCCCTCCGCACCGCTGAACAATGCCGTCAAGCAGCTTGGCACCATGATCGCCAAGGGCCTCGACGAGGCCGGTCTGGCCCACGGCGAGGTCCGCGTGATCTCGAGCCCACGTCGTCTGGCTGCGCTCGTGGCCGACGTCGCCACCGCGACCGATGAGGTTCACGAGGTCAAGCGTGGCCCCGCGGCCAACATTGCCTTCGACGCTGACGGTAACGCCACCAAGGCCGCCCAGGGCTTTGCCCGCAAGTGCGGTGTGGCTGCCGAGGACCTGGTCCGTCGCGAGGACACTGACGGTCGCGAGTATGTGTTCGCCGAGAAGAATATTCCCTCCGCACCGGCAACCCCGATTCTGACCGCTCTGTGCGAGAAGACTATTGCCGGCCTGCAGTGGCCCAACTACCGCAGCCAGCGCTGGGGCCACGAGCACGCGACCTTTGTTCGTCCGGTCCGTTGGATCTGCTGCCTTTTGGGCGAGGATGTTGTGCCTGTGTCGTTTGCCGACGTGACGAGCGGCAACACCACGCGTGGTCATCGCGTACTTGGCCCTGGTGACCATGTGGTTGCCAGCCCCGCCGTCTACGAGCAGGTGCTCGAGGACGCCGGCGTGCTTTCTGCCGAGCGTCGTCGTGAGGCCATCCTCGCCGGTATCGCCGAGGTCGAGGCTGCCCGCCCCGGCTGCCATGTCGATACGCCCAAGAAGGTCTTCGAGGAGGTTATCAACCTCTGCGAGTGGCCGACGGTGCTCGTCGGTACCTTCGATGAGGAGTTCCTCAAGGTCCCGCACGAGATCATCTGCGAGTCCATGCTCACCAACCAGCGCTACTTCCCGATCTATGACGGCGAGGGCAAGCTCACGCGTGAGTTCGTGGTCGTCTCCAACAGCAAGCCCGAGAACGCCGAGCGCGTGATCGACGGCAACGAGCGCGTCGTGCGCGCCCGTCTGGACGACGCAAAGTTCTTCTACGAGGAGGACCTGAAGATCTCCCTCGACGAATTCCGTGAGCGTCTGGCCAAGGTTGCCTTCCAGGAGAAGCTCGGTAGCGTGCTCGCCAAGTCCGAGCGCATCGAGCAGCTCGCGCTCGCTATCGCCCGCGAGGCTCATCTGGGCGCCCATCTTGCCGCCGACGCTGCTCGCGCCGCGCACCTGTGCAAGGCAGACCTGGTGTCCAACGCCGTCGTCGAGTTCACGAGCCAGCAGGGCGTGATGGGCGGTTATTACGCGACCGCGATGGGGGAGAACGACGAGGTCGCCCACGCCATTCGCGATCATTATCGTCCCCGCTTTGCCGGTGACGAGCTGCCCGAGGGCACCGCTGGCTGCATCGTGGCCTGCGCCGACAAGCTCGATACCATCGCCGGTATCTTTGCCATCGGCGAGCCCCCGACCGGCTCCTCCGACCCCTACGCGCTGCGTCGTGCCGCTATCGGCATCATCAACATCCTGCGCGACCGTCTGCCGATCGACCCCACGTCGCTCATCGACTTCGCCCTCGAGCTTTACAGTGAGCAGGGCATTGAGTTCGACGCCGCCGAGGTCGCCCAGCAGGTTCGCGACTTCTTCCATGGCCGCCTTGTGAGCATGGCCCGCGACGAAAAGATCCCGGCCGATACCGTTGCCGCCGTCTCCGCGGTGCACATCATCGCCCCGTCCGTCTTCTTCGCCCGCTGCGCCGCGCTCGACGAGGCCCGCAAGAACGATGCCGAGACCTTCGACAACCTGGCTACCGCCTATGCCCGCGCCGCGCACATCTCCAAGCCCGAGCTGGGTGCGGAGTACGACCGCAGCCTGATGGGCGAGGCCGAGCTCGCGCTCGCCGACGCCTCCGAGGCCGCTCAGACCGCTGTTGATGCCGCCCTTGCTGCCGAGGATTACCCGGCCGCATTTGCCGCCCTTGCAGCTCTGCGTGCCCCCATCGACCGCTTCTTCGACGAGGTTATGGTCATGGACAAGGACGAGCAGCTCCGCGATAATCGCCTTAAGCTGCTCAACCGCTTCGAGGCCGTTTTCTCCGGCATCGCCAACATCGGTGAGCTTGCCCGCAAAAAGTAAGCCAGCCTGCGCGTAAGCGCAAAAGGAGCCCCGCATGGATTGCCCGGTCGCCGTTCGTCCCACCGTTATCGTTATCTCCGACTCTCTCGGCGATACCGCTTGTGAGGTGGTGCTTGCGGCGTCCGGGCAATTTGATGAAGGGGCTTTTCGCGTTTTGCGCCTGCCCAAGGTGGCCTCCGTGGAGCAGGTCAAGTCATTTGTGGGGCCGCGCGTCGATGCCGACCATCGCGATATCGCCGTGTTCCACACCATTGTCGATCCGGCCCTTCGTGCTCGTGTGCTCGACTACTTGGGCATGCTGCACATTCGCTCGGTCGACCTGATCGGTCCGACGCTCGCCGTGCTGTCGTCGCTCGTCGGCGTGCCGCCCAAGGGCGTTGCGGGCGTGATTCACAAGACCGATGACCGCTATTTCCATCGTATCGAGGCCATGGAGTATTTCGTTGAGCACGATGACGGGCGCGGTTGTGACGATCTGTCGGGTGCCGATATCGTGCTACTGGGCGTATCGCGCACGTCCAAGACGCCGCTGTCGATGTATTTGGCCTATCAAGGTTACAAGGTTGCCAATGTTCCGTTGGCCCATGGCATGGAGCCGCCGAAGTCGATTTACGAGGTCGACCCGATGCGCCTGTTCGGCCTGATTTCGACCGTCGATGTGATTTCCGAAATTCGCGATAGCCGCTTGGGCGATGACTACGCCCGTGCCGTTGCCGGCTCCTATGCCGAGCCCGAGAGCGTGCGCAGCGAGCTCGAGGAAGCTCGTGCCCTCATGAAGCGCCTAGGCTGCTTTGTGGTGCGTACCGACGGCAAGGCCATCGAGGAAAGCGCTGCCGAGATCATTAGCAACTTGGAGGAAATCCAAGAAGCTCGCGCCCGCCGAGCCACCCGCCGCGCCTAATATTAGTAGCATTTTGATAAAGCGATTTAGCAAAAACATCGCATCTGACCTGCTTTTTATTGTGTTGGTATCTTCATAAGGTAACCAACTTTACCTACCGTTTACCGCCAGTTTTAGCACGTTTACCAAACCGCGTATCCTCTGCCCAAGCCCGTTCAAATCCGGCCGTATAGTTCCCTCACGGCCCGCATCCGGCGGGTCGATTCGTTACCACGGTCGTGCGCGTAAGCGCATGGAAGGGGAAGTATCGTGAGCGATTGCAAGAGGGTTTACCGTTTTGGAACCGACGCCCAGGGCACCTGTGTCACTGAGGGCGACAAGTCCATGAACTTCGTGCTTGGCGGCAAGGGCGCAAACCTTGCCGAGATGAGCCGCATCGGCCTGCCGGTTCCCGGTGGCTTTACCATTACCTGCCAGACTTGCGTCGAGTACTCCGGTGCCGGCAACGTCTGGCCCGAAGGCGCACTCGATGAGATCGTTGCCGCCGAGGCCGACCTCGAGGCCCGCTGTGGCAAGAAGCTCGGTGACGACAATGATCCGCTGCTCGTGTCGGTTCGCTCGGGCGCTCCATTTTCCATGCCCGGTATGATGGACACGGTCCTCAACTTGGGCCTCAACGACGACTCCGTTCAGGGGCTCATCGCCCAGACGCAAAATCCGCGTTTTGCCTGGGATAGCTACCGCCGCTTTATCCAGATGTTCTCCAACGTCGTTATGGGTGTTGATGCCGACCTGTTCGAGAACGCCCTGACCCAGGCCCGCCTGGTCGCCGGTGTTCGCGTCGATTCCGAGCTTTCGGCCGAGGACCTTCAGGAGCTTGTCGAGACCTTCAAGGGCATCTTCTCTGATAACGTCGAGGCCGCCCTATACCCCGAGCTCGAGGTTGTCGATGGCAAGCCCGTCTTCCCGCACGATCCTGAGCTTCAGCTGCGCCTTGCCATCCAGGCCGTCTTTGGCAGCTGGATGAACGAGCGCGCCTGCATCTACCGCAAACAGCACGGCATCTCCGACGAGCTCGGTACTGCCGTCAACGTCCAGGCTATGGCTTTTGGCAACAAGGGTGAGACCTCCGCGACCGGCGTCGCCTTTACGCGCAACCCGGCCGACGGCACTAAGGAGTTCTACGGCGACTTTCTGGTCAACGCCCAGGGCGAGGATGTCGTCGCCGGCATCCGCAATACCGAGCCCATCGCCGACCTCAAGACCACCCCGGGCCTCGAGTCCGCAGGCGAGGAGCTCGAGCGCGTGTTCCTGACGCTCGAGGATCACTATCGCGACATGTGCGACATCGAGTTCACCATCGAGCAGGGTAAGCTCTGGATGCTCCAGACTCGCGTGGGCAAGCGCACTGCCACCGCCGCCCTGCGCATCGCCATCGAAATGGTCGAGGAGGGCCTGATCACTCGCGAGGAGGCCGTGAGCCGCATCGATCCCGCGCAGCTCGACCAGCTTCTGCACCCGCAGTTTGACGCCTCCAAGAAGTACGAGGCGCTGGCCAGCGGTCTTAACGCCAGCCCCGGTGCCGCCGTGGGCGAGGTCGTGTTCTCGAGCGATGACGCCGTCGCGCGCGCCAACGAGGGTCACAAGGTCATTCTGGTTCGTTGGGAGACCAACCCCGATGACCTGAAGGGCATGGTCGCCGCCGAGGGCATCCTGACCAGTCACGGTGGCAAGACGAGCCATGCCGCCGTTATCGCCCGCGGCATGGGTACGCCCTGCGTCTGCGGCGTTGAACGCTTCCACATCGACGCCGCCGAGAAGGTCGTGCACATCGAGGGCAGTGACCGCGTGCTGCATGAGGGCGACATCATCTCCATCGACGGTACTCAGGGCATCGTCGTCGACGGCGCCGTTGATCTGGTTTCGGCTGAGCTCACCGGCGACCTGGACACCATCCTGTCCTGGGCCGACGAGATTCGTCTGGACGAGACCGATGGCCACGCCAACCACGTGCGCGTCAACGCCGACAACCCTGAGGACGCTGAGCTCGCCCTCGAGTTTGGTGCCGAGGCCATCGGCCTGTGCCGCACCGAGCACATGTTCCTGGGCGACCGTAAGAACATCATCCAGAGCTTTATCCTGTCTGACGATGAGACCGTGAAGCAGCAGGCCCTGGCCGACCTGCTCAAGGTTCAGACCGAGGACTTCCTGGCGATGTTCAAGACTATGTCCGGTCGCGACGTGGTCGTTCGCCTGCTCGATCCGCCGCTTCATGAGTTCCTGGATAATCCTCGCGAGCTCGAGGTCGCCATCACCAAGAAGGAAGCCGCTGGCGCCAGCGAGGAAGAGCTTGCCGTCCTGCGCACCCGCCTGCGTCGTATCGACGGCATGGTCGAGTCGAACCCCATGCTCGGCCTACGCGGCGTGCGCCTGTCCGTCGTCTTTAGCGATCTGCCGCTCATGCAGGTCCGTGCCGTCGCAACGGCTGCTGCCCGCCTTATCAAGGAAGGCGTCGACCCGCGTCCCGAGATTATGGTCCCGCTCGTCTCCATCACGGCGGAGCATGTCCAGACCCGCGAGGTCATCGAGCGCGTGATCGCCGAGGTTTCCGCCGAGGAAGGCGTCGAGCTCAATATTCCCGTGGGCACGATGCTCGAGCTGCCGCGTGCCTGCATGGTCGCCGACGAGATCGCCCATCATGCCGACTTCTTCTGCTTTGGCACCAACGACCTCACGCAGACGACCTTCGGCTTCTCCCGCGACGATGCCGAGGCCAAGTTCATCCCGCTGTACATGCACAAGAAGATCTTGAAGGATAACCCCTTCGAGACCATCGACTCTGCGGTACTCGAGCTGGTGCGCATGGCTGTCGAGAAGGGTCGCGCCACCAACCCCGGCATGCACTTTGGCGTGTGTGGCGAGCACGGCGGCGACCCCAAGTCCATCAAGGGCCTGTTTAACGTGGCCGATGTGGACTATGTGTCCTGCTCGCCCTACCGCGTGCCCCTCGCACGCCTGGCTGCCGCCCAGGCCAAGCTCGAGGCGAAGCGCTCCGCCTAACGTTTTGGGTATAGACGCCTAGCGTAGCCCCCTTCATGCCGCCCGCCTCATTCGTGAGGCGGGCAGTTATCATGTGCGGGTTTTGTCTTTTTGTCTGCGTAAAAAATTGTTCTTGCAGCAGAAACCCGCGCGTGTATACTCGAATACGTTTGTTCAACTACGTGCCGGCCAAGGTGGTACGGCACCTCTAGAAGAGTAAGGAATTGCACATGGATTACATCCGCGCAATCGAGCGTCAGCAGATCCGCGAGGACATTCCTCAGGTTCGCGTCGCCGACAACGTCAAGGTTCACTACCGCATTAAGGAAGGCGACCGCGAGCGCATCCAGGTCTTCCAGGGCGACGTCATCCGCATGGCCGGCGCCGGTGCCCGCGAGACCTTCACCGTCCGCAAGATGTCCTTCGGTGTCGGTGTTGAGCGTACCTTCCCGCTTCACAGCCCCAAGATCGCCAAGCTCGAGGTCGTTCGTCATGGTCGCGTCCGTCGCGCCAAGCTGTACTACCTCCGCGACAAGGTGGGCAAGGCTGCTCGCATCCCCGAGAAGCGCTAAGAAGATCGCAGCGTCTGTCCACTCGTTTGGACACAAGGGTCACCTTCGGGTGGCCCTTCTTTTTATCTGATTTGCATGCAAGGAGGGCCTGGTATGGCCAACATGACGAGCTCGGTTTCGGCATCGCAGGTTGCCGGTGAGTTGGCGAGCGCTACGTTTGAGGAGATTCCCGCCCTCGTGGAGCATTATCGCGAGGACCCGCGCCAGCAGGTGATCAAGGCTTGTGAACGCGCCCTCAAACGCCATGCCAAAGAGCTTGCCGAGCGCGAGCGCGTCAATGACATGTACGAGCTTATGCATGAGCTTGGCGGCGATGGGGTGGTCGTTGGTGTCGACGAGGTGGGTCGCGGATCGGTGGCCGGTCCTTTGACGGTGTGCGCCGTCTGTCTTCCTATGGAGCCGCACGTTTGGGGTATCAACGATTCCAAAAAGCTCACGCCGGCGCGCCGAGAGTTGCTCTCAGTGAAGATTGCCGAGGTGGCGACGGCGATCGGTTTTTGCCATATTGCGCCGAAGGATATCGATGAGATGGGCATGGCCCGTGCTATCCGTACCGCCGTTGCGGGCGCCGTGGCCGATACGGGACTTGAACCCGACTGCGTCCTCATGGATGGCAACCCCTTGGGCGCCGTTCCCAACGAGCGCGACGTGGTGAAGGGCGATGCCAAAATCGCCTGCATCGCCGCGGCGTCCATCATGGCCAAGGTCACGCGTGACGAGATGATGGTCGAGTACGACGCCGAGTACCCCGAGTATCATCTAGCCGAGTCGAAGGGCTACGCAAGCCCCGAGCACATCGAGGCGATTCGCAAACATGGACTTTGTCCGCTGCACCGCGTGAGCTTTTGCGGAAACTTTCTGCAGACTGAGCGCCTTTTCTAGGTCAATTGTGGAGACAGGGACCCCTGGCGTTTTATAAACCTGCTGGTAGCGGGCCGTGTGCAACGTGATTGTTGCGTACGGCCCGTTTTTTGTTGGCATTTGGTCAGCTTTTGGTTTGCTTCCGGTACTTACCCGCATGAAAGGTGCCCTCATCATCGGGGCAATGCAGTGTGCGGGAAAGGAGACCCCATGAGTGCCGCAAGCAAAAAGAGCAAGACGCAGCGGCTCAAGGAGCGTTGGGAAAACGGCGAGCTCGACTGCGGGGCGATGACGCCCGAGTTTATCAAGGGACTCAGTCCCCGCGAGCTGGGCATGCTGGGCGAGCTGATCACCATCGACTACTTTAACGAGCGCGGCTACACCTTGCTGGAACAGGGTTATCGTTGCACCGAGGGCGAGGCCGATCTGGTGCTGCTTGATGAGCTCGACGATGTCGTGGTGATGGCCGAGGTCAAGACCAGACGCGTCGCCCTGGATTGCACCACGCGGGTCTTTCCCGAGGAAGCCGTGGACGCCCAAAAGCAACGCCGCTACCGCCGCATCGCAAGTTGCTATCTCATGGAGCATTATCCGCTCAAGGCGATTCGCTTCGATGCCGTGGGTGTCACCATTCGCGGCGGGCATATCGCCGAGATCGAGCATCAGTACAACGCGTTCGATTGGCAGGTGTCGTGATGGCGTTCGAGACGTTTGCCGTTCACGCGGCCTGCATCCGCGGCGTCGAGGCGATTCACGTCACGGTCGAGGTCTCGCTTGCCGGCGGCGTTCCGGGCATTCAGATGCTCGGCATCCCGAGTATGGAGGTGATGGAGTCGCGTGGTCGCATTCGCTGTGCGATGCGCTCCGCCGGGTTCGAGATCCCACGCTCGGGCATTACGGTCAATCTGGCACCTGGCGATATTCGCAAGACCGGTAGCGGCTTTGATCTTCCCATCGCCATCGCGGTATTGGCGGCCGATGGTCAGATTCCCCGCGACAACCTCGATCGTTGTCTTATCGCCGGTGAGCTTGGCTTGGACGGTACGGTGCTTCCCGTCAAGGGCGAGGTGGCGTTTCAGTTATTGGCGCGTGATTTGGGGCTGTCTTTTATCGCCGGCAGATCAGACCAGCATGTGCCACTCGCGGGCGTGGATTGCGGATTCATAGATCATTTGTCTCAGCTTGCCCATGGCATGGGCGATGCCGCGCGGCATTATCTGGATTCCGAGGGTGTGGAGGCTACTTTTGAGCCCGAACTCGACTATGCCGACGTGCTGGGGCAGGAGGTTGCCAAACGCGGCATGGCACTGGCGGCAGCGGGTGAGCTCGGTTTGCTTATGATCGGGTCCCCGGGATCGGGCAAGACGATGCTTGCGCGCCGTATGACTGGCATTCTGCCTGAGCTTTCCGTTGAGGATCAGCAGGAGGCACTGTGCATCCATTCGGTCTTGGGCGAGAACATCGATGGCTTATTGGCAGGTCATCGGCCGTTTCGAAGCCCCCATCACAGTATTTCGACCGCAGGCCTTATCGGCGGCGGGCGCCCGGTGCACCCGGGTGAGATTAGCCTTGCTCATGGCGGCGTGCTCTTTTTGGACGAGCTTGCCGAGTTTCCCACGGGTGTGCTGCAGACGCTGCGTCAGCCCATCGAACGCGGCTATGTGAGGATCGTACGCGTCGACGGGGCCTTTACCTTCCCGTCGCGCTTTCAGCTGCTCGCTGCGAGCAATCCCTGCCCCTGCGGCTTTTTGGGCGACCGCGAGGTGCCGTGCCGCTGCTCGGCATCGATGGTCGAGCGCTATCGGGCAAAGCTGCGCGGTCCTTTGGCCGACCGTATCGACATGATGATCGATGTGACCCGTCCCGATCCCCAGGTGATTATCGAGGGCGCGGAGGGTATGTCGTCGGCCGAGTTACGTGACTACGTTGTGCGCGGTCGCGCTTTTCGCACCTGGCGCGAGTCTCGTATGGACGATGCGGATGCCGAGGCCGAGGATGACGAGACGCGGTCCATTGACGGCGTCGTTTCGACCTTTGAGCTCGATGATGCTGCCGAGAAATGCGTACTCGGTCTGTCCAAACGCACGCATCTCACAGGGCGTGGCATCGTGCGCCTGGTTCGCATTGCGCGCACGATCGCAGATGTCGCCGAGAGCGAGCAAGTGACGCAGGACCACGCGCTCGAGGCGGCGATGTACCAGGGAAGGAGGGACCAATGATGGCCGAGGGGACCTTCGAGCTGCATCCAGGTGACGCGTTGTATCCCGAGACCGTTTTGGAGCTTTCTGATGTACCTCAGACGCTCTATGTGCGCGGCAACCCCGAGGCGCTTTCGACGCCCGCGCTCTCCATCATCGGCGCGCGAAAGGCCTCGCCGTATGGTCTTGCCGTGGCAGAGCTTGCGGCAAAGGTGGCGGTCGAGGCGGGAGTGACGGTTGTTTCGGGCGGCGCGGTCGGTTGTGACCAGGCCTCGGGTTGGGCTGCGGTCAACGCCGGCGGCAAACACGTCGTGGTGCTGGGGACGGGCGCCGACGTGGTCTACCCGCGTTCGAGCGCGGGGCTTATTACTCGCACGCTCGATACGGGTGGCGCGGTCGTGTCGATCTCTCCGTGGGGCATGGGTCCGCGCAAGTTTGCCTTTCCGCGCCGGAATCGCGTGATCGCGGCCCTGTCGCAAGCCCTCTTTGTATCCGAGGCGGGTATGCCTTCCGGGACGTTTTCTACAGCCGAGGCTGCTATGGATTTGGGGCGCGAACTTCTTGCCGTGCCGGGGTCGATCCTATCGCCCGAGTCGCGTGGCACGAATTACCTCATTGCGAACGGTGCCTGCTGCATCATCGACGAGGAATCTATCGAGATGGCTATCTCACGTATCTACGGCACCCTGCGCTACTCGCGCCCTGATGCTCCCGGCATTGCCGACCTGGATCCAACACAGCAGACCGTGATGCATGCGCTCATCGCCTCTCCGCTCAAGGTCGACGACATCGCGGCGCTCGTCTCGCTCGATGCCGTCGGCGTACTCAAACTCTTGGGTTCGCTTGAACTCGAGGGCCTTATCGAGCGCATGATGGATGGAAGGTATGCGCCCTCCAAGTTTGCCCTTCACGCCCAGACGCCCTTCGGTCACAATGGAAAACGTGTCAATTAGAAAGGTGTTTGCAGATGCAGTTCGATCAGGTGACGGTTATCGGTGGCGGTCTGGCGGGTTCGGAATGCGCGATCCAGCTGGCAGACCGCGGGTTTGCCGTAAAGCTGTGCGAGATGCGCCCCCAGGTGAGCTCCCCGGCTCACCATACTGATCACCTGGCAGAGCTCGTCTGCTCCAATTCGTTTAAGTCGACCCGTCCAGATTCCGCTGCTGGCCTACTAAAAGCCGAGCTCCAGCGCATGGGTTCAGTCCTGCTCGATTGCGCCCATCGCGCCGCTGTTCCCGCCGGTGGTGCCTTGGCGGTCGACCGCGTCAAGTTTTCCGAGCTTGTCGAGGCCGAGGTTGCCGCCCGTCCCAATATCGAGATCATTCACGGCGAGGTCACGCAGATTCCCGAGGGTCACGTGGTCATTGCCGCCGGCCCCTTGTGCTCGCCGGCGCTGAGCGAAGAGGTCATGAAGCTCGTCGGTGGCGACGCCCTTGCGTTCTTCGATGCCGCGGCGCCGATCGTCGATGCCTCCACGCTCGATATGGACGTGCTGTTCTCGCAGTCGCGCTACGAGGAGCAGGGGAGTGGCGACTATCTCAACGCTCCGCTCAACAAGGAGGAGTACGAGGCCTTTATCGAGGCGCTTACCACGGCCGACCGCGTGGTGCTCAAGGATTTTGAGGGCGGCGATCTGTTCCAGGCCTGCCAGCCTGCCGAGGAGGTTGCACGCACCGGCAAGGACGCCATTCGCTTTGGCGCCATGAAGCCCGTCGGCCTCACCGACCCGCGTACCGGACGTCGCCCCTGGGCGGCGATTCAGCTGCGTGCCGAGAACAAGGAGAAGACCGCTTATAATCTGGTGGGCTTCCAGACCAACCTGACCTTTGGCGAGCAGAAGCGCGTCTTCCATATGGTGCCGGGCCTGGAGAACGCTGAGTTCTTCCGCTACGGTGTCATGCACCGTAATACCTTTGTCGACGCCCCGCACGTCCTCGATGGCACCTTTGCCGTGCCCGGTACCGGCGTGCGCCTGGCCGGTCAGATCACCGGCACCGAGGGGTACATGGAAGCCGTGGCGACCGGTCTGCTCGCGGCGCTCAACACCTATGCCGAGGCTATCGGTGCCGCGGGCGTCGAGTTGCCCCGCGTGGGCGCCCTGGGCGCGCTCGTGGGCTATGCGACCGATCCTGCCACCGTGGGCTACCAGCCCATGCATGTCAACTTTGGCCTGGTGCCGCCGCTCGAGGACGGTAAGCGTCGCAGCAAGCGCGACCGCTACCAGGCCTATGCGGACCGTGCGCTTGAGGCCCTTGATGCCTATCTGGCCACTCGCCCCGATCTGTTTGGAGGCGACCGGTCATAGCCTTTGACCTGTACGATGCCGTCGACTCGTTTATCGCCTATATCGCACGTGTCGAGGGACTTTCTCCCAACACGGTGACGGCCTATGGCTCGAGGCTGGAGCGCTTTGCTTCCTGGTGCGAGCGCGAGGATATCGATGCTTTCGCTGCCGACGTGCGCACCATTCGTCGCTATCTTGCCGAGCTTTCGCGTGAACAGGTGGCTCCCCGAACGCTTGCGGCGCATCTGTCTGCCATTCGCTCGCTCTATCGGTGGATGACTGCCGAGGGGATTGTCGAGGGTGATGCGGTCTCGGCAATCGCATCGCCCAAGCTGCCGCGCGACCTGCCGGGCGTCCTTACGACCCAGCAGGTCGAGGCGCTGCTCAAGACGCCTGATACCTCGACGCCCGCGGGACTGCGCGATGCGGCGATGCTCGAGCTGCTCTATGCCTCGGGTGCTCGTATCTCTGAGCTCGCAGCACTCAATGTGGAGTCCATCGCTTGGTCCGAACGCACGCTGCGCCTTTGGGGCAAGGGGAGCAAAGAACGTATCGTCCCTCTGTATCGTCGTGCGCTCGAGGCGACGCGTCTCTATATTGAGGAGGGGAGGCCGGAATTGCTCGCTCAGGCAAAGCGTCGTGACCCCGCTACCGGGCCGCATCCGCTGCTTATATCGGCGCGCGGCAATCGCATGAGCGCCGCCATGCTCCGGCGGCGGTTCCATACGCTGGCGACGCTCGCCGGCATTCCGGCCGACATCGCCCCGCATGTGATGCGCCATACTTTTGCGACCGACTTGCTTGAGGGCGGTGCGGACCTGCGCTCGGTTCAAGAGCTGCTGGGTCATGCGAGTCTGTCCACGACGCAGATCTACACGCATCTCACGCCCGATCGGCTTAAGCGGGCCGTGGCTCAAGCCCATCCCCGCGGCGAATAGTTGCTGGGACGTTCCGCGCTGCACTCAGGTGTGTGGTTTTGATTGCGGGTTGGCAGGAAGATGCATTCCTGCTATCATTCATCGGGTTGCTTCACGGCAACATGTTTTTATCACGCACGCGCGGCTACTTCATACCGTGGTGCCCGGGCTTTGGTAGCACATGTCCGGGTTGGTCTTGGAGGATGACCCCGCGCGGAGGCAAACCACAGGAGGTTTAACATGGCTACCAAGATTAATATCCGCACCCTGCTCGAGGCCGGCTGCCACTTCGGTCACCAGACCCGTCGCTGGAACCCCAAGATGAAGCCGTTCATCTTCGGTGAGCGCAACGGCATCTACATCCTCGACCTCAAGCAGACCATCCTCGACGCCGACCAGGCCTACACCTTCGTCAAGAACGTCGCCAAGGGTGGCAACGTGCTGTTCGTCGGCACCAAGAAGCAGGCTCAGGAGGCCGTCAAGAACGCTGCTGAGCGCGCCAACATGCCTTACATCAACCAGCGTTGGCTCGGCGGTATGCTGACCAACTTCGTCACCATCCGCTCCCGCATCAACCGTATGGAGGAGCTCGAGGCCATGGTCGAGGACGGCCGCATGGCAGTGCTCCCCAAGAAGGAGCAGGCTGTGATCGGTAAGGAGCTCACCAAGCTCCAGACCAACCTCGGTGGCGCCCGCGACATGAAGGGTCTGCCCCAGGCTCTCTTCGTCATTGACACCAAGCGCGAGGAGAACGCCATCAAGGAGGCCCAGCGCCTGAACATCCCCGTCGTCGCTCTGATCGACACCAACTCCGATCCCGACGAGGTCGAGTACGGCATCCCCTGCAACGATGACGCTATCTCCGCTGTCACCCTTATGTGCGAGCTCATGGCTGACGCCTGCCTCGCTGGCTCCGGCAAGGAGCAGGTCTCCGAGGCCGAGATGGCCGCTGAGCCCAAGGCCGAGTAAATCAGTCTTAGTTAATTCTTTTTCATCTCTTTGAAAGGAACCACAATGGCCCAGATTACCGCCGCTATGGTCAAGCAGCTCCGCGAGATGACCGACTCCCCGATGATGGAGTGCAAGAAGGCTCTCGTCGAGGCTGACGGCGACATGGACGCCGCTGTCGACGTTCTGCGTAAGAACGGCCTTGCCAAGGCTGCCAAGAAGGCTGGCCGTGAGACCAACGAGGGCGCTGTCGCCGCGTTCGTCTCCGAGGATGGCAAGACCGGCGCTCTGCTCGAGCTCTCCTGCGAGACCGACTTCGTTGGCTCCAACGCCAAGTTCACCGGCTTTGCTTCCAAGGTCGCTGAGGTTGTCGCTACCACCGAGCCTGCCGACGTCGACGCTCTGCTCGAGAAGCCGATGGGCGAGGAGACCGTTTCCTCCGAGCTCACCGAGATGATTCACATCATGGGCGAGAACATGAAGATCTCCCGCTTCGCCGCCCGTAAGGCCGAGAACGGCGCTCTCGCTTCTTACATCCACATGGGTGGTAAGATCGGCGTCCTCGTCGAGTTTGCTTTCGAGAAGGCCGAGACCGCTCAGGCTGAGTCCTTCAAGACCTTCGCTCACGACGTTGCCCTTCAGGTTGCTGCCGTCGCCCCGATCTGCGCTACCCGCGATCAGGTTCCGGCCGAGACCGTCGAGCACGAGAAGCAGATCTACATGGCTCAGGCTGCCGAGTCCGGCAAGCCCGAGGCTATCCAGGAGAAGATGGCTGTCGGCCGTCTGGAGAAGTTCTACAAGCAGTCCGTGCTCACCGAGCAGGAGTTCATCAAGGACAGCTCCCTCACCATCAAGAAGTACGCTGAGCAGGTCTCCAAGGAGCTCGGCGACACCATTACCGTCGTTGCCTTTGACCGTCTGGTCCGTGGCGAGTAAATAAGCTCTTGTAGCTGGTAATGAGCAGGCTGTGGGTTTTACTCACAGCCTGCTTTTTCATGGCTCTTCGTAGAGCCTTTGATAGAATGTTGAGAGTTCAATCTAAAGGAGGATCGCTTTGTCCGACATCCGATATAAACGCGTGCTTCTTAAGCTTTCCGGCGAAGCACTGATGGGCGACGGCCAATATGGCATCGACCCCAAGGTTACCGACCATCTTGCCAAGCAGGTCAAGGAGCTGCTCGCCGTTGGCCATGAGGTGGGCGTCGTTGTCGGCGGCGGCAATATTTTCCGCGGCATGGCCGGCGCTGCCGGTGGCATGGAGCGTGCTCAGGCCGACTACATGGGCATGCTGGCAACCGTTATGAACGCGCTCGCCCTGCAGGATGCCTTCGAGCATAACGATGTTCCCTGCCGCGTGATGAGCGCTATCCAGATGAACGAGATCTGCGAGCCCTATATTCGCCGTCGCGCCATCAACCACCTTTCCAAGGGCAATGTCGTTATTTTTGCCGCCGGTTCGGGCAATCCGTACTTTACGACCGACACCGCCGCGGCTCTTCGTGCGTGCGAGATCGGCGCCGAGATTTTGATTAAAGCCACCAAGGTTGACGGCATCTACGACAAGGATCCCGTCAAGTGCGCCGATGCCGTCCGTTTTGACAAGATTACCTATCACGAGGTTCTCGTCCGCGGTCTGCAGGTTATGGATTCCACGGCTACGGCCCTGTGCCAGGATAACCGTATGCCGATTTTGGTCCTCAACATCGATGGCGAGGACACCGTCAAGCGCGCGCTTTCGGGTGAGCCCGTCGGCACGCTCGTCTATCAGGAGGATTAAGCATGGCAGAGAACATTACCGCCCACATGGACAAGTCGCTCGAGTCCCTCAAGCATAACTTCTCCAAGGTCCGTACCGGCCGAGCCAACGCTAACATTCTGTCCGACATCACCGTCGATTATTACGGTGTTCCTACGCCGGTCACGCAGGTTGCCGCCGTAAAGACCCCCGAGGCCCACATGCTGCTCATCGAGCCGTGGGACAAGGCACTCATCAATGCTATCGTCAAGGCCATCGGCGCTTCCGATCTGGGTATTACCCCCAACTCCGATGGCACCGTCGTTCGTCTGCCGTTCCCGGCTCCCACCGAGGAGCGCCGTCGCGAGCTCGTCAAGGAGTGCCGCGAGTACGCCGAGCAGGCCAAGGTGTCTATCCGTAACATCCGTCGCGACTTCAACAACAAGCTCGAGCGCGATGAGGAACTCACCGAGGACGATGTCCGTCGCGAGCAGGCCAAGGTCCAGAAGCACACCGATGAGTATGTCGCCAAGGTCGAGGAGCTTCTGAAGGAAAAAGAAGCCGAGGTCATGGAGATCTAAGGTGCAATACGACGAGCATAAACTGGTCGAGTACTTTGCCGACGCCCCTGCGGGCGTCGGTTTTTCCGACCTTGACCTCAATAACATTCCGCACCATATCTCGTGCATCATGGACGGCAACGGTCGTTGGGCCACGTCGCGCGGTCTTGCGCGCACTGAGGGCCACAAGGCGGGTATCGTCTCCCTTCGCGAGATTATTACCGCCTGCGTGCGTCTGGGCGTCGACGTGCTTTCGGCCTATGCTTTTTCTACCGAAAACTGGAACCGCCCGCAGCACGAGGTCAACGTCTTGATGCACCTGTTTGCCAAGACGTTTATCGACGAGCTGCCGCTTCTGAAGCGCGAAAACGTGCGCGTTGTCTTTTTGGGTGACATTTCTGCGCTGCCCAAGAAGACCCGCGACGTTTTTGAACGCGGTCTTGCCGAGTGCGCCAATCACACCGGCATGACGTTGGCGCTTGCCGTCAACTACGGCGCGCGTGCCGAGATTACCCGCGCTGTCCGTCAGATCGCACTCGACGCTGCCGCCGGTAAGATCGATCCTGCAGCAATTGATGACGACATGGTGGCTTCCCACCTCTATACCGCCGGCCTTTCCGATCCTGAGCTTGTGATTCGCACTTCCGGTGAGCTGCGCCTTTCGAATTATCTGCTGTGGCAGGTGGCTTATTCCGAATTCTACGTCACCGATACCTATTGGCCCGACTTTGATCGTTGGGGCCTTGTCGACGCCATTTTGGCCTATCAGGGCCGTGACCGTAGGTTTGGTGGTCTGAGCAAGACCGAGGAGGCTTAATCGTGTCCGATCGTCCCAAGGCAACTGCTCCCAAGACATCTGAGCGCAAGGCTGTCGCTGCGGGAGCGCCCGCAGCGAAGAATGGCACCGGTTCGTGGCTTGCGGGCTTTATTACCCGTGCCGCCGCCGGTATCGTTTACGCCGTTGTCTTTATCCTGTGCCTGGTTTTGGGTATCGTGCCCACGGCCATCTTTGTTTCTGTCATGAGCGGTCTGTGCTGCTATGAGTTTTTCCGTATGACAAGGCTCGATGGCAAGATGGCTAACGAGCGCATGGGTATCGCTGCCGCCGTACTCTTTCCGCTGTCGGCGTTGGGCGATTCTATGTTGCTGAATGCCCTGCTTTTTGCCCTAATGCTCGCTGTGGGCATTTGGTATGTTTGGTCGCCGCGTACTCGCATTTCTGATGTGGCCGTGACGCTCATGGGTCCCATCTACACTGGCTTTATGCTGTCGGCTATCGTGCTGCTGCGCGATGCCGTGCCCGGTTTTGCCGGCGCCCTGCTTTCGGTGGGCGTTTGCGCGTCCCTTTGGGTCTCCGATTCGTTTGCCTACATCGTGGGTAGCCGTATCGGCAAACACAAGATGGTTCCCAAGATCTCTCCCAAAAAGAGCTGGGAGGGGTTTGTTGGCGGCATCCTGGGCTCAGTTTTGATTTGGCTCATCCTGTGGGCGACGCACTTCTACAAACTCAGCCTGCCCTATGCGCTGCTGTGCGGCGTGGTCGTGTCCATTTTGGGCGTTATCGGCGACCTTATCGAGTCGCGCATCAAGCGTGGCGTGGGTGTCAAGGATTCCGGCAACCTTATCCCGGGCCATGGCGGCATGCTCGACCGTAGCGACTCGCTTATCTTTGGCTGCATTACCGCGCAGCTGCTTTTGATGATCGGGGGCGTGCTGTAATGTCATTCCAGACGACGTATGGCCCCGATGGACGCCTCCGTGTTGCCATCCTGGGTTGTACGGGCTCCATCGGCACCCAGGCGCTCGATGTGTGCCGCCAGCATGCCGATCGCCTGCAGGTGACGGCGCTGTCCGTTAACTCCAGTACCTCCGAGCTTGTTGCCGCTGCCCGCGAGTTCTCGGTTTCGGCGGTTGCCGTGGCCGATGTCGCTCATGGCGATGACGCCGTGCTGCAGGAGTTGCCCGAGGGAACGAAGCTCGGCGTTGGCGCGCAGGCGGTTTGCGAGCTCGCGCGTCGCGACGATGTCGACTGCGTGCTTGTCGCTATTGTGGGCGCCGCCGGTCTCGAGGCGAGCCATGCGGCCTTGACCTCGAATAAGCGTCTTGCCCTTGCCAACAAGGAGTCCCTCGTCGTCGGTGGCGACTTGCTTATGCCGTTGGCGCAACCGGGCCAGCTTATTCCAGTCGACTCTGAGCACTCCGCCATCTACCAGTGCTATCTGGGGGAGGACCCGCGCGAGGCTCATTGTATTTGGCTCACCTGCTCGGGCGGTCCGTTCTTTGGCCGCACACGCGACGATCTCGATTGCGTGACGCGTGCCGATGCCCTCGCACATCCCACGTGGGCCATGGGTGCCAAGATCACCATCGACTCCGCCACCCTTATGAACAAGGGCCTGGAGCGTATTGAGGCCATGCATCTGTTTAACTGCGACCTCGATTTCATTAACGTGGTCGTGCAGCGTCAGTCCAAGATTCACTCTATGGTCGAGTTCGCCGACGGCTCTGTGATGGCGCATCTCGGTGCTTCCGACATGCGTATTCCCATCCAGTTCGCGTTCTCGTATCCCGAGCGTTGGGATACCCCGGCGCCTCGTATCGATTTCCGCGAGCTGGGGCAGCTCACGTTTGATGCTGCCGACATGGATACCTTCCGCTGTCTGGCACTGGCCGAGCGTGCCGGCAAGACGGGTGGCACTATGCCGTGCGTGCTCAATGCCGCCAACGAGGTCGCCGTTGATGCCTTCCTGCACGATGGCTGCAGCTTTACCGATATCGATCGCATTGTGGAATCCTGCATGGATGCCCACGATATGCAGGCGGTCGATTCGTTTGAGCAGCTTCGCGACATTGACGCGTGGGCGCGTGAAAAAGCTGCGCAGGTGCTCGCCGCAACCCGTTCCTAACCCATAAGGATTGCTTTTTCGTTTTATGGATACTGTTCTGAGCGTTCTTTCATCGGTCTTTTGGGGCCTGCTGATGCTTTCCGTCCTCGTGTTTTTGCACGAGGGCGGCCACTTTTTGGCGGCGCGTGCCTGCGGCGTCCGTGTGACCGAGTTCTTTTTGGGCCTGCCGTGCCGCTTTGACATCCATTACACGTCGCGTCGCATTGGAACCAAGTTTGGCGTGACCCCGCTGCTGCTGGGTGGCTACGCTGCCATTTGCGGTATGGATCCGACCGATGTCTCGTGCGCCGATCGCGTGCTCGCGGCTATCTACCGTCATGGTCACGTGACCGTGGCCGACCTTGCTGTCGAGCTCGAGCTTTCCGAGGAGGATGTGCTCGAGGCTTGTGCTCTGTTGCTGGGCTGGGGCTCCATCGCACCTTGGTATGAGGAAGGGGAGAAGCCCTTACCGAGCTACTATCCCACCAAGTATCAGACGCTGCCGCGAGACGCGGCGGGCTACACCACCTTTGACGGCCGCCGGTTCGATCGAGAGCATGCGACTGCCGAGGGCGATGTGTGGGAGCTGCCGTGCGGCGAGGCTGATTTCTTGGCGCAAGAGCGCTCGCACACTTATCTTGGCCAGGGTTTTCTCAAGCGCGCCTTTATGCTGCTCGCGGGCATTCTCGTCAATATCTTGACGGGCTTTTTGCTGCTTATGAGCATCTACTCTATTGCGGGTGTCACCGTGCCGATGGATACCAACGTGATCGGTCAGGTTGACGAGGGGTCTATTGCCGCCAAGGCGGGTATCGAGGGCGGCGACGCGATCCTTTCGGTCGACGGTGTCTCATGTTCCACTTGGATGGACGTCTACGATGCTATCGGCAAGGCTGCCGGTAAGGACGATATCGCCATCGAGTACGAGCGTGACGGCAAGCAGCATTCGACCACGGTTGCGCTCAAAGAGGACGAGCGCCTAGGTGTGTATGCCTCTACGCAGGTGGTCCGTTTAGACCCCATCACGTCGGCTCGCCTGTCTTTCTCCTATGTCGTGCAGACAGCGGATGGCGTTATTCGCCTACTCCAGCCGCAGCATACGATGGAGATTCTCGACCAGTCCTCGTCGATCGTGGGCATCAGCGTCATGTCCTCTCAGGCGGCTGCTGCCGGCCCTGCCGCGTTCCTTTCGTTTGCTGCCCTCATCTCGTTCTCGCTTGGCTTTATGAACCTGCTGCCCATCCCGCCACTCGATGGCGGTAAGCTGGTCATCGAGATCATTCAAAAGATTGCGGGACGCGAGCTTCCGCTCAAGGTCCAGGCGATTGTGAGCTATGTGGGCATCGCGCTCTTTGCGCTGCTGTTTGTCTATATGCTTCGTTCCGACATCCTTCGATTTATTCTGTAGGGGAGTGTTTGGATTGTCTTTATCCCATCCTTTGCCGCGCGAACTGACGCGCCCCGTGCATGTGGGCGGCGTACAGATCGGTGGCGGCGCGCCGGTGGTGGTTCAATCGATGACCTGCACCGATACCGCTGATGCCCAGGCAACGCTTGCGCAAGTGTGCGCGTTGGCGCAGGCTGGCTGCGATATCGTGCGTGTGAGCGTGCCCACTGAGGCCGCGCTTGAGGGTTTCCGCACCATCTGTGCCGAGTCTCCGGTGCCGATCGTCGCCGATATCCACTTTAACCATAAGCTTGCCATTGGTGCCGTTGAGGCCGGTGCTGCCAAGCTGCGCATCAATCCCGGCAATATCGGCGATTGGGCCAAGGTTGACGCGGTGATCGATGCTGCGGGTGCAGCGGGCTGTGCGATTCGTATCGGCGTCAATGCCGGTTCGCTTGAGCAGGATATCGCCGAGCGCGATGACCTCACGCAGCCCGAAAAGCTCGTGATGTCGAGCGAGCGCTTTGTGCAGCATTTTGAGGACCGCGGGTTTAACAACATTGTGCTTTCCGCCAAGGCCCATAGCGTGCAAACGACGCTCGATACCTATCGAGCCTTGTCGCGTGAGATTCCTCACGTTCCGCTTCACCTGGGCGTAACCGAGGCGGGTACCAAGCTTCAGGGCACCATTAAGAGCTCGGTGGGCCTTGGTATTCTGCTGTCTGAGGGTATTGGTGACACCATGCGCGTCTCTCTCACGGCCGATCCGGTTGAGGAGTCTCCGGTTGCCTGGGGTATTCTGCAGTCGCTGGGCCTGCGTCGCCGTGGCCCCGAGATTGTCTCGTGCCCCACGTGCGCCCGCTGCCAGGTTAACCTCATTCCCATCGCCGAGGAGGTCACCGAGCGGCTTAAGAACTACTCCGCGCCGCTTTCTATCGCTGTGATGGGATGTGCCGTTAATGGCCCCGGTGAGGCTTCTGATGCCGACCTGGGCGTTGCTTGCGGACGTGGTCAGGCCTTGCTCTTTTCGCATGGCCAGATCATTGGTAAAGTAGCTGAGGACCAAATTGTCGACGCGCTTATGGCAGAGGTCGACAAACTTATTGAGGAGAAATAAATGACCCGAGCAATGTATATGTCTAAGCTCTATGCGCCGACGCTTAAAGAGGATCCGGCGGACGCTGAGCTCGCCAGCCACCGCCTGCTGCTCCGTGCCGGCATGATCCGCAAGGAGGCCGCCGGTCTGTATTCCTACCTGCCGCTCGCATGGCGCTCGATTCGCAAGATCGAGAACATCGTGCGCGACGAGATGGATGCCGCCGGTGCCCAGGAGCTCATGATGCCCATTATGGTCGACGCCGAGCTATGGCGCGAGTCCGGCCGCATCGACGCCTATGGCAAGGAACTCGTGCGCTTCGATGACCGCCACGGCCGCGAGTTCGTGCTGGGCCCCACGCACGAGGAGACCGTGACCGCCCTGGTTCGCAATGAGCTGCGTTCCTACAAGCAACTGCCCGTTAACCTCTACCACATCCAGGACAAGTTCCGCGACGAGTTCCGTCCCCGCTTTGGCCTGATGCGCGGTCGCGAGTTCATCATGAAGGACGCCTACAGCTTCTCTGCCACGCAGGAGAGTCTGCAGGAGGAGTACGACAAGATGAAGCAGGCCTACGCCAACATCTGCGAGCGCTGCTACATCAAGGCTCTGCCCGTTGTCGCCGACTCCGGCGAGATCGGTGGCGACACCTCCGTCGAGTACATGGCTTTGGCCGACGCCGGTGAGGCCTCGCTCGTCTACTGCGACGAGTGCGGCTTTGCTGCCGATGACGAGGCCGCAAGTACCAAGGTCGTTGTGACCGAGGGTCCTGGCGACGGTACGCTTACCAAGGTCGAGACTCCGGGTATGGGCACCATCGAGGCCGTTGCAAAGTTCTTCGGCTTCCCCGAGAACGGCACGCGCAAGTCGCTGGCACTCATCGACGCTGAGGGCAAGCCTGTCGTGGCCATCGTTCCGGGCGATCATGAACTCAACGACTGCAAGGCCGAGCATGTTTTTGGCAAGGGCTATCGCATGATGACCGACGATGAGCTTCAGGCGAACGGCCTGCACAAGGGCTTTATCGGACCGGTCAACCTGCCCGAGGGCATCCGTCTGGTGTGCGACGAGAGCCTGCGCGAGTCCAAGCAGTGGGCCTGCGGTGCCAACGAGGTCGATTATCACTTTACCGGTGCCTGCCCCGAGCGTGACTTTACCGTCGACGAGTGGGCCGACCTGGTCACCGTCGTGGCTGGCGATCCTTGCCCGCACTGCGGCAAGCCCCTCTCCGCTGCTCGCGGTATCGAGGTTTCCCAGGTCTTCCAGCTGGGCACCAAGTACTCCGAGGCCATGGGTGCCACCTTTATGGATGAGGACGGCAAGGAGAAGCCGCTCATCATGGGTTGTTACGGCGTGGGCGTGTCCCGCTCGCTTGCTGCCGTCGTGGAGCAGCACAACGACGAGCACGGTATCGTCTGGCCGGTCTCCGTTGCCCCGTACGAGGTCGCGGTGATTCCGCTCGACCCCAAGAAGGAAGAGTGCGCTACCGTCTGCGACCAAATCGTCGAGGGCCTGTGTGCCGAGGGTATTGAGGTCGTCGTCGATGATCGTGACGAGCGTCCCGGATTTAAGTTTGCCGACAACGATCTTATGGGCTTCCCGTATCAGGTGGTTCTGGGCAAGCGCGGCCTTAAGAACGGCACCGTTGAGCTCAAGGACCGTGCCACGGGCGAGCGCGAGGACGTGGCGATTGACGAGGTCGTCGCCAAGGTTGCCGAGCTTGTTAAGGCGGCCCGCCGTTAATCGACGATTTCGCTTGTAGTTCGATATACGGGACGGCCCCGCATTTCTCCAGATTGGGGAGATGTGGGGCCGTCCTTTTATCTTGTAGCATCCTCGATATCTAAAAGAAAACCCCACAGCCCATATGAGCTGCGGGGTTTTCCTTGTGCCTCCGATGCGAAATGAATCGCTCAGATATTACTGATAATCGACGACGTCGATCCAGTTCTTCAGGAACTCATCGTTCACGTTGCGCTTACGAGCGAGCTCGGAAGCGGCGACGATGCTCGTCCACTGACGCACGACTTGCATGGGCATGTCGGCGCGGTCGCAGTAGAGCTCCAGGTAGGCCTCGGCCTGGTCCTTGCTGTTGAGGGCGAAGAGCAGGTAGGTGGTGGCAACGTCGGCAGCAGGGGAGCCCTGGGTGGCGTGTGCCCAGTCGCACACATAGAGCTGGCCGTCGTCGCCGACGATGACGTTGGAGGGGTTGAAGTCGCCGTGGCAGACCTTGAACTCCTTGGTCATGCCGTCCAGACGCTCCTGAAGGTTGTAGCGCGTGGTGGCATTGAGCTGATCAAGGCTGTCGATCATGCGGGCGAACTTGTCGCGCTGACGGTTGAGCAGCGGGGAGGTGTAGCCGTGGATCTCGATCTGGAGATCGACGAACATCTCGAGGTACTCACCAAAGCGCTGGGGCTCGGCAGTCATCTTCTCGGCAAGGGTGGTGCCCGGAACCTTCTCGGTCACGAGTGCCCAGCCGTTGGCGTTCTCGAGCTGAGAAACCTCGAGAGCCTTGGGGCTGCGGATGCCGCACTCATTGATGCGGGCAAGATTCAAAGCCTCGTTGAACACGTCGGAGACAGGCTTGGTCTCGTTAAAGACCTTGACGATCTTGTCGCCCAGGTCGTAAACGACCTTGTTGCCACGGCGGACGAGCTCGGTCTTGGAATCGGGTAGCAGCATGGTTGCATCCTTTCAACGATGCGATAGAAGCGACGGCGGGGGGGTGTGAAACACCCGTGCACCCCCGCCGTTAAAAACCGTGCTAAAACTAGCAGACGGCGTAGTCCTGAGGCTCGCGGCCGTAGTAGGCGTCCAGGTAGAGCTCCTTGATCTCGCTCATGAGCGGGTAGCGCGGGTTAGCGCCGGTGCACTGGTCGTTGAATGCCTGCTCGGTCATCTCGTCGAGGGTGTCGAGGAAGTACTGCTCGTCAACACCGTAGTCGGCGATGGTCTTCTTGACGCCGATGAAGTCCTTGAGCTCCTCGAGCTTCGTGATGAAGTTCTCGAAGACCTCCTTGTCGTCCTTGCCCTCGATGCCGCAGTACTTGGCCATCTCGGCGTAGTTGTGCAGCGCGTTGGGGTAAGGATACTGGGAGAAGGTACCCATCTTGACGGGAGCCTCGGCGGCGTTGTAGCGCATGACGCGGGTCAGGATGACGGCGTTTGCGAGGCCGTGGGGCAGGTGGTGGAAAGCGCCGAGCTTGTGGGCCATGGAGTGGTTGAGGCCCAGGAAGGCGTTGGCGAAGGCCATACCGGCCATGCAGGAGGCGTTGTGCATCTCCTCGCGGGCATGCGGGTCCTTGGCGCCGTTCGTGAAGCTGGAGGGCAGGTTCTCGAAAACGAGCTTAGCAGCGCGCTCGGAGAGGCCCTTGGTGTAGTCGGAAGCCATGATGGAGACATAGGACTCGATGGCGTGGGTCATGACATCGATGCCGGAGGCAGCGGTCAGGCCGCGCGGGGCGGTCATGCAGTTGTCGGCGTCGACGATAGCCATGTTGGGGAGCAGCGCGTAGTCGGCGAGCGGCCACTTGATGCCGGTCTCCTTGTCGGTGATGATGGCGAACGGCGTGCACTCGGAGCCGGTACCCGAAGAGGTCGGGACGGCGACGAAGTAGGCCTTCTTGCCCATCTCGGGGAAGGTGAAGATACGCTTGCGGATGTCCATGAAGTCCATGGCCATGTCCTCAAACTTGCACTCGGGGTGCTCGTACATCATCCACATGATCTTGCCGGCGTCCATAGCGGAGCCACCGCCGACGGCGATGATGACGTCCGGCTCAAAGAGAGCCATCTGCTTGGCGCCGCGACGTGCGCACTGCAGCGACGGATCGGGCTCGACGTCGTAGAAGCAGTCGTGGGCGATGCCCATCTCATCGAGCTTGGCCTCGATGGCGCGGGTGTTGCCATTCTTGAAGAGGAACTGGTCGGTGACGATGAAGGCGCGCTTCTTGCCCATGACGTTGCCCAGCTCGTCGAGGGCGACGGGCGTGGAACCCTTCTTGAAGTAGACCTTCTCGGGAGCGCGGAACCACAGCATGTTCTCACGGCGCTCGGCCACAGTCTTAACGTTGATCAAGTGCTTCACCCCAACGTTCTCGGAGACGGAGTTGCCGCCCCAGGAGCCGCAGCCCAGGGTCAGAGACGGCTTCATGCCAAAGTTGTACAGGTCACCGATGCCGCCGTGCGAGGACGGGGTGTTGATGACGATACGGCAGGCCTTCATGACGTGCTCGAACAGGCTGATCTTCTCGGCCTGAGCGGGGTGCACGTACAGAGAGGCGGTGTGGCCCGGGCCACCGGCGAGCACCAGGTGCTCGGCCTTGTCGACGGCCTCCTGGAAGTCCTTGGCGTGGTACATGGCCAGGACCGGGGAGAGCTTCTCGTGGGAGAACTCCTCCTTGGCGGGGTCGGTGGAGGTGACCTCGGCGATCAGAATCTTGGTCTTGGCGGGAACCTCGATGCCAGCGAGCTCGGCGATCTTGGCGGCAGCCATGCCGGGGATGCGGTGATCGAGAGCGCCGTTCTTGAACATGGCGGCACGCAGGGCCTCCATCTCGGCACCCTGCTTGACGAAGTAGCAGCCGCGCTTCTGGAACTCGGCCTTGACCTGGTCATAGATGGTGTCGATGACGGTCACGGACTGCTCGGAAGCGCAAATCATGCCGTTGTCGAAGGTCTTGGAGTGGATGATGGAGTTGACGGCGAGCAGCACGTCGGCGGTGTCGTCGATGACGACCGGGGTGTTACCGGCGCCAACGCCCAGGGCGGGCTTGCCCGAGGAGTATGCAGCCTTGACCATGCCCGGGCCGCCGGTGGCGAGGATGATGTCGACGTCGCGCATGACCATGTTGGTCAGCTCGATGGAGGGGACATCGACCCAGCCGATGATGCCCTCGGGGGCGCCGGCCTTGACGGCGGCGTCAAGCACGAGCTTGGCGGCGGCGATGGTGCACTTGGCGGCAGCCGGGTGCGGGGAGATGATGATGGCGTTGCGGGTCTTCAGGCTGATCAGCGTCTTGAAGATCGCGGTGGAGGTGGGGTTGGTCGTCGGGATGACGGCGCCCACGATGCCGATGGGCTCGGCAATCTTGGTGATGCCGTAAGCCTCGTCGCGCTCCAGGACACCACAGGTCTTGGTGTTCTTGTAAGCGTTGTAGATGTACTCTGCGGCGTAGTGGTTCTTGATGACCTTGTCCTCAAGAACGCCGCGGCCGGTCTCCTCGATGGCCATCTTCGCCAACGGGATACGAGCCTTGTTGGCGGCCATGGCGGCCTCATAGAAGATCTTGTCGACCTGCTCCTGCGTGTACGTAGCAAAAAGCGCCTGGGCCTCTCGCATCTGAGCGAGCTTAGCCTCAAGCGCCTCTACGTTGTCCACAATTGCGGGAGTAGTGTTTTCCGGTGACTTTTTCACCATTTGTGTCTCCTTGCGATCGGAGATTTACCCTACGCCTTGCATGATAGCAAGAAATTATTCGGCGAACGGTAAGATTCCTGTAAAAGGCACACTAAAACGCTTCAATAAACTGAAACGTTTTAACTAAAACTATCTGCCTGCTCCACCGCCCCGCTCATTGGGGACGGACTTACATGAGAATTTCAATCGGAAAACGGGAAGAACGGGGCATCTTTTTGACAATTGCTATTCGCGGGTCGCGGTTGAGTCAGACACGCAGGCGGTGCAGCTGCTCGACTATATTCGTCTCAATCTCGTGAAAGGTGCGCTTGGCTCAATCGAGGCGTACCGCTGGTCAAGCTACAGGGCATACCAGCTGGGCTACGATCCCTTTGACATCTGCAAACACTCATGTAAGTCTGTCCCAAATGAGTGCAAAAAGGCGCCCTCCGTAGGGGAGAGCGCCTTTGGTAAGTTCTATATGAACGCGAGGTCTTTGACCCGGAGAGTCCGAGGTACTTGTTGGTAAGACCTTATTTAGGAGCGCGCAACCTTGCCGGACTTGAGGCAGGTGGAGCAAACGTTCATCTTGCGACGGTGACCATCGACGACGACATAGACGCGCTGGATGTTGGGGCGGAACTTACGGTTGGTGACGCGGTGAGAGTGGCTGATGGAGCGACCGGCAACGGGGTGCTTACCGCAAACTTCGCAAACTTTGGACATAACTGACCCTCCTTGGGCGACAAACGAACATGTCGCGTTAACAAACAAGCCTGAACTATAGCACAGAAGCAGCTCCCTGTGCGTAATCTACACAGAGATATTCCTCTTTTGGCGATAGTGCTCACGCCACGGCCCTGGACGTAGATCCGATTTGCGTGCAGCAGAGGGGATTATGCCAGCTCGTGCGCGCGTTTTCAAGCTCGTCCCACAAATATATATAGGTTTATGGAGCATTGGGCTCCGTTTACGGATTGCTCTGTATTTATGCTCGCAATTAAGCTCGAGGTTGGCTACACTATCCCTTGACCATTAAAGGGGTACGAGATACCCACATGGAATTACATTGCTGCCAAAGAGCAGCCCTTCCTGTGGGTGTCTGGTCCGCTTTGAGCGGTCGGGCATCTATTTTTTTGACTGTGTCAGCAGTCAAGACATGTGAGGAAGGAGATCGATGGGCACGACTTCCCCCAAGGCGGTCATCATGGACGAGACCGCCGTCAACCGAGCGATGACCCGCATCGCGCACGAGATTCTCGAGCGCAACGAGGGCTGTGAAGACCTCGCTCTGGTCGGCATCGTCACGCGCGGCGACCTTCTGGCAAAGAAGCTCGCCGAGGAGATCAAGGAGATCGAGGGCGTCGACGTTCCGCTCGGCAGCCTGGACATCAGCTTCTACCGCGATGACTATGCGACCAATTTCGCTCCCGCGATCCACGCTACCAACATTCCCTTCAGCGTCGACGGCAAGCGCGTCGTGCTGGTGGACGACATCCTGTATACGGGCCGTACCATCCGCGCCGCTCTCGACGCCGTTATGGACCTGGGCCGTCCGAGCCGCATTGAGCTGGCAGTCCTCGTTGACCGCGGCCACCGCGAGCTCCCCATCTCGCCGGACTTTGTCGGCAAGAACGTTCCCTCGTCGCATGAGGAGAACGTGCACCTATATATGAAGGAAGTCGACGGCCACACCGCCGTCGAGATTAACGACGTCGCGCCGGGTTCCCACGTGGGCTCCGCGCCGCTGGGAGGTGAGTAGTACCGTGGCGTTCAACCATAAGCACCTGATCGACATTACCGAGTACTCCGAAGAGGATATCAAGCTCATCCTCGAGACCGCCAAGGCGTTCTCCGAGGTCAACGAGCGTGCCATCAAGAAGGTCCCCACGCTCAAGGGCAAGACCATCGTCAACATGTTCAACGAGCCCTCGACGCGCACCCGCAGCTCCTTCGAGCTCGCCGAGAAGCGTCTTTCGGCCGACAGCCTCAACTTTGGCGGCTCTTCGACCTCTACGGTCAAGGGCGAGAGCCTCGTCGACACCGTCGAGACCCTCAACGCCTATAAGATCGACTGCATCGTCGTGCGTGATAAGCACGCCGGCGCGCCCTACATCGTCACGCAGAACTCGCCCGCGAGCGTCATCTGCGCCGGTGACGGCAAGCACAACCACCCCACGCAGGCTCTGCTCGACCTGTATACCATCTGGGAGCACAAGGGTGACTTCCACGGTCTGAAGGTCGCCGTCGTCGGCGACATCTCCCACTCCCGCGTTTGCGGCTCGCTGATCCCCGCGTTGAAGATCATGGGCTGCGAGACCTACGCCGTCGCCCCCGGCACGCTGCTGCCGCCGGCGCCCGAGGTTCTGGGCTGCGACCACGTGACGAGCGACCTCGATTCCGTCCTGCCCGAGCTGGACGTCGTCTACATGCTGCGCGTGCAGCAGGAGCGCCTCGAGGGTGCCCCGTTCCCGACCATTCGTGAGTACCACAAGCTCTTCGGTCTGACCAAGGACCGCGAGAAGCTCATGAAGCCCGATGCGATTATCTGCCACCCGGGCCCCATCAACCGCGGCGTCGAGTTCGACTCCTATATGGCCGACCACCCGCAACGCTCCGTCATCCTGGAGCAGGTCTACGCCGGTATCTGCGTGCGTATGGCTATCCTGTATCTGCTGCTTGGAGGTGCCGATAATGGCCTTGCTTCTTAAGAATGCCCACGTCGTCGACCCGTCCGTCGAGCTTGACGGTGTCGTTGACGTCCTGATTGACGGCGACAAGATCGCCGAGGTCGGCGAGAATCTCGCCGTCGAGGGAGCCGAGGTTCGCGACCTTTCCGGCAAGTACCTCGTCCCCGGCCTGGTGGATATGCACGTTCACCTTCGCGAGCCCGGCTACGAGGTCAAAGAGGACATCGAGAGCGGCACCCGCGCAGCTGCAAAGGGCGGCTTTACTGGCGTGTGCTCCATGCCCAACACCGATCCCGTTACCGATAACGGTACCGTCGTGGAGTTCGTTAAGTCCCGTGCTGCCGAGGTCGGTCACTGCCGCGTCTATCCGTCGGGCGCTATGACCCGCGGTCTTAAGGGCGAGGCCATGTCCGAGATGGGCGATATGGTCGCCCACGGCGCCGTCGCCTTCACCGACGACGGTCGCGGCGTGCAGGGCGCGGGTATGCTCCGTCGTTGCATGGACTACGGCAAGATGTTCGGCAAGGTCTTTATGAGCCACTGCCAGGACGAGGACCTGGTCGGCCATGGCCAGATCAACGAGGGCAAGGTCTCGACCCGTCTGGCTCTCGAGGGCTGGCCGGCTGCCGGCGAGGAGCTCCAGATCGCTCGCGACATCGAGATCGCCAAGCTGACCGGTGCCAAGCTGCACATCCAGCACATCTCCACCGCCCATGGCCTGGAGATCGTGCGTGCCGGTAAGGCCGCTGGCGTTCAGGTTACCTGCGAGGCCACCCCGCACCACATGTTCCTGACCGAGAACGACCTGGACGAGACCTACAACACTTCGCTCAAGGTCAACCCGCCGCTGCGTACCGAGGAGGATGCCGAGGCCATCCGTCAGGGCGTCATCGACGGCACCGTCGACGTTATCGTCACCGATCACGCTCCCCACACCCCGTGGGAGAAGGCCCGCGAGTTCGAGCTTGCGCCCTTTGGCATGATCGGCCTCGAGACCTCGCTGTCGCTCGTACTCACCGAGCTGGTCAACACGGGCAAGATGAGCATGGGCCGTATGGTCGAGCTCATGGCCATCAAGCCGCGTGAGATCCTGGGCCTCGACCAGGTTCAGGTCAAGGCGGGCTCCGTTGCCGACCTGACCGTGTTCGACGCGTCCGCCACCTGGACGGTTGGCGAGGACGGTTACGAGTCGCGCGCCGAGAACTCCGGTTTCGCCGGCCGAACGCTTACCGGTCGTGCCACCGATGTGTTTGTCGGCGGTAAGCAGACGCTCGCCGACGGCTGCATCTGCTAGCATAGCCTTATCGCTTTTGTGCGCGGTGCCCTTGCGGTGCCGCGCTTTCTGTTCGTTTTGACCATGCAACCGCATGGGGGATTGGAGCGTCTATGCCCACACCTTCCACTGCACGCATGCACGACTTCGAGGTCGTCTCGAACCAGGAGATCGCCGATGGCATCTTCTCGCTCGTCATCTCGGCCCCCAAGCTTGCAAGTGCGCTCAAGCCCGGTCAGTTTGTGAACATCGCCGTACCCGGCGATGCGTCCTCGCTGCTTCGCGTGCCCCTGAGCTACTACCGCGCCGACGCCGAGGCCGGCACCGTCGAGCTGTGGTACGCCGTCGTGGGCGACGATACCCGTCGTTTGTCCCAGATGGGCCCTGGCTCCACCTCTAACCTGCTGGGCCCCGGTGGCCGTGGCTGGATGGTACCCGAGGGCACCAGGAAGGCCCTGCTCGTCGCCGGTGGCATCGGTGTTCCGCCCGTGCTGTGCCTTGCCGACAAGCTTGCCGAGCAGGGTGTGGCCGTCGACGTGTGCCTGGGCTTTGGCACCGCGTCCAAGGCCGTGGGTGTCGATGAGTTCCGCGCGCTGGGCGCCACGGTCAACGTTTGCACCGACGACGGCTCGCTCGGCACGCACGGTTTTTGCACCGACCCGGCAGCCGAGCTGCTCGGCGAGGGCGGCTACGACTACGTAGCCAGCTGCGGTCCCGCCGTCATGATGAAGAAAGTCGCCGCCGCTGCCGCTGAGGCCAGTGTGTACTGTGAGGTGTCGCTCGAGCGCATGATGAGCTGTGGCTTTGGCGCCTGCAACACCTGCAATGTCGAGACGGTTGACGGTATGAAGGGCGCCTGCATGTGCGGCCCCGTGTTCGATGCTTCCAAGGTGGTGGTCTTCTAGTGGGTACCGTGAACATGGCCGTCGATTTCGGCGGCGTCAAGATGCAGAACCCCATCAACACCGCAGCCGGTACCTTTGGCTACGGTTGGCAGTTCCAGAACTTCTTTGATGTTTCCCAGCTGGGCGCCATCACCACCAAGGGTTGCGCAGCCGAGCCCTGGCCCGGCAATCCCGCGCCCCGCATGGCCGAGATCCCCGGCGGTATGATCAACTCCGTGGGCCTTCAGAACCCCGGCGTGGCCGCCTTTGCCCGCGAGTCCGGCCCGTGGCTCGAGCAACTGTCCAAGGACGGTTGCCAGGTCATCTGTCAGGTTGCCGGCCACTCCGTTGACGAGTTTGTGCGCGCGCTCGAGATGTATGTCGAGCTATGCCCCTGGGCTGCCGGCTACGAGATCAACGTGAGCTGCCCCAACATCGCCGCCGGCGGTGCCGCCATGGGCTCTACGCCCGAGGGCGCCTCTTCCGTTATGGCTGCCTGCCGCAAGGTGACCGATAAGCCGCTGTTCGTGAAGATGGCGCCGGTCAACGTCGCCGAGATCGCCAAGGCCCTCGAAGCCGCCGGCGCCGACGGCCTTTCGGTCATTAACTCCATCCAGGGCATGGCCATCGACGTCCATACCCGCAAGTCCCGCGTGGCAAAGCCCAAGGGCGGCCTTTCGGGCCCGCTGTGCCACCACATCGCCGTGCGCATGGTCTGGGAGGTCGCCCAGGCCGTCGATATCCCCATCAACGGTGTCGGCGGTGTCATGACCGGCGAGGATGCGGCCGAGTTTATCCTGGCCGGTGCCACCTGCGTGTCGGTTGGCATGGCCAACTTCGTCGATCCGTGCGCTTCGCTCAAGATCGCGCATGAGCTCGAGGCCTGGGCCGAGTCCCAGGGCGTAAAGGACATCAACGAGCTGGTAGGTGCTTTCGAATGCTAGAGACCGATGCCCGCGACCGCGTAATCGTCGCCCTCGACTGCGATCGTGAGCGTGCGCTCGAGCTCGCCCACGAGCTTTCGGGCCATGCCGCCTGGCTTAAGGTTGGTATGACGCTCTATTACGCTGAGGGCCCCGAGATCGTCAAGACCTTTAAGGACCTGGGCTTTAAGGTCTTCCTTGACCTTAAGTTCCATGATATTCCGCATCAGGTTCGCGGTGCCGCCCGTTCGGCCTCGCTTGCCGGTGCCGACCTGCTCTCGGTTCACGGCTTGGGTTCGGGCGCCATGCTCGCTGCCTGCCGCGAGGGTGCCGAGGAGGCGCGCGAGGACCGCGCCAAGCTCGTCGCCATCACCGTGCTCACGAGCATGAATCAGGATGCCTTGAGCGAGATCGGCGTCGAGTCGCCCGTGGCCGAGGAGGCCGCCCGCCTGGCAAAGCTCGCTCAGGCCAACGGCATCGATGGCATTGTGTGCTCGCCGATGGAAGCTCACGACATGCGTGAGCTGCTGGGCCCTGATGCCCTGATCGTGACTCCGGGTGTGCGTCCGGTGGGTGCCGCCCTTGGTGACCAGTCCCGCGTGGCGACGCCTTCCCAGGCTATCGAGCGCGGTGCGAGCCACATTGTGGTGGGCCGTCCCATCACCGGCGCCGACGATCCGGTTGCCGCCTTTGACGCCATCGTCGCCGAGCTGGTCGAAAACGTCGCCTAAAAGATTCCCCTAAGTCACCACTTTTGGGTCTCATTATCACAAAATAGCCCCTGTGCCTGCGTAAACTTTCCCATCCTTTGTGTGGAATCGCAGGTCAGGGGCTTAACTTTGGGCGCAGTATATTGCACTTTTTGCGGGTATCGTCTAACCTATGGAGCCGCGATTGGGCATTTTGTACGTTCTACGTGCTAAAATGCCAATTATTGAATCAGATATAACCCAACTATTTGGAGGTACGAATGGCACTCCCTCAGCTTACCGATGAGCAGCGTAAGCAGGCTCTTGAGAAGGCTGCTGCCGCACGTCACGCCCGCGCTGAGCTTCGCGAGCAGATCAAGAAGGGCGAGAAGTCCCTCGAGTCCGTGCTCAACTCCGATGACCCCATCGCTTCCCGCATGAAGGTTTCCACCCTCATCGAGTCTCTTCCTGGTTATGGCAAGGCCAAGGCCGCCAAGATCATGGAGGAGCTTGGTATCTCCGCTACCCGTCGCGTCCAGGGCCTCGGCGTCCGTCAGCGCGAGCAGCTCCTCGAGCAGCTGACCAAATAAGTGAGCGCTCAGGATTCCAAGCTCTTTGTGATTTCTGGACCGTCAGGCGCAGGGAAGGGTACGCTCGTCACTCGTGTGCGCGAGCGCCGCTCGAACCTGGGCCTGACGGTTTCGGCTACCACGCGAGCACCACGCAAAGGTGAGGTCGACGGCGTCAACTACTTTTTTCTGACGCGCGAGGAGTTCGACCGCCGCGTGGCAAACGGTGAGTTTGTTGAGTGGGCCGAGGTCCACGGTAACTGCTACGGCACGTTGGTGAGCGAGGTCACATCCAAGCTCGCCTCTGGCGCATCTCTGATTTTGGAGATCGATGTCCAGGGCGCCCTGCAGGTGAAGGAGCGTTTCCCCGAGGCCGTGTTGATCTTTATCAAGCCGCCTTCGCTTGAGGTACTCCGCGAGCGCCTGGTCGGTCGCGGTACCGAGACGCCCGAGACGATTGAGCTGCGTATGGCAAACGCCGCCGATGAGCTTGCCCTTGCCGACCGCTACGACGACGTCGTGGTTAATGACGATCTCGACCGCGCGACCGATGAGCTCGTTCGCGTTCTCGATATGCATGAAAGGATCTGAGGTCCGTGTCCGTTGTAAAGCCTTGCATTGACGATCTTCTGGAGAAGACCGATCACAACCGCTTCCTGCTCGCTTCGCTTGCCTCCAAGCGCGCCTGCGACATCAATAGCATGCTGCGTGGCCAGCACAACCGCGTGCTTGCCGTCCAGGATGTCGATGACATCACCATCGGGCTTTCCGGTGCCGACACCATCTCGATGGCTATGGACGAGATTGTCGACGGCGACATCTCTTACGACGAGGCCCGTTACGAGAAGGCGCTCGGCCACAAGGTTGCTGAAGCCTAAATGGCGGCTCGCGTCTGCCTGGTCCACTATCACGAGGTTGGACTGAAGGGTAAGAACCGCGCACATTTTGAGCATATCCTCATGGACAACATCAAGGCGGCCTTGGCCGCCTTTTCCGTGAATGCCGTGTCTCGAATTTCCGGTTATATCCTCGTGACCTTTAACGAGCATCAGGCCGACGAGGCGGCGCGTGTCATTCGCACCGTTCCCGGCGTTGCTCGCGTGTCTTTGGCGTATCATACCAATCGCGACCCTCAGGAGTACTGTGCCGCCGCCGTGAAGGCGCTGCGCGAGTTTGGTTCCTTCGATTCGTTTAAGGTGCACGCCAAGCGCTCCAATACCGACTATGAGCTCACCTCGATTGACATCAACCGTCAGGTGGGCGAGGTGTTGTGTGAGGCCTTCCCCGATAAAAAGGTTCAAATGCACGACCCCGATGCGATGGTGCACGTACTGGTGGTCCAGGGTAGCGTTTATGTGTACGCGCGCTCCGAGCGCGGCGTGGGCGGTCTGCCGGTGGGATCTGCCGGCAAGGTCGTGACGCTGCTGTCGTCGGGCATCGATTCTCCGGTAGCGACCTGGATGCTCGCGCGTCGCGGCGCGGTGTGCGTGCCGGTACATTTCTCCGGTCGTCCGCAGACGCCCGACACGAGCGAGTATTTGGTGCAGGACATCATCCGTGCGCTTGAGCCGGGTGTCCAGATCGGCCGCCTGTACGTGGTGCCGTTTGGCGACTGCCAGCGTGAGATTTCGGTCACCTGTCCCAGCAACCTGCGCGTGATCATGTATCGCCGCATTATGTATTCGGTTGCCGAGCGCATTGCACACATCGAGGGCGCCAAGGCCATCGTGACGGGCGAATCGCTTGGACAGGTTGCCTCCCAAACGCTTGAGAATATCATGGCCGTCAACGAGGCCGTGAAGATCCCCGTGTTCCGTCCTCTCATCGGTTCGGACAAGCAGGAGATCATTGCGCGTGCCGAGGAGATCGGTACGTTCGATATCTCGACTGAGGCCGCTCCCGACTGCTGCACGCTGTTTATGCCGCGTCGTCCCGAGACGCACGCTAAACTCGATGCCGTGCATGAGGCCTGGGAGTTGTTCGATCACGAGGAGATGATCGAGCGCCTACTCAAGCAGACCGAGTACATCGACTTCGAAAGCAACACGTATAAGGCCCCTAAGACCTTAAAACGCAAACATTCGGAGCTTGCTCCGCGTGAGATTTACCAAGATCACGAGTAAATTTGTGCATAGACCGACGATGCGCCTGCATCGTCGGTCTTTTGCTATCTGGGCTTTTTGCGGCTAAGTGTTCATTTGCTGACGTGTGCCTGAATAAATGGACAGATTTGTGCAAGGTTTTGGTCGGTATTTGGTTTGACCGCTAAAACCGGTTTTGGAGCGTGGCTGTTGCAGGGCTCCTTTCCTGACACGATGTTGTTGGGAGGTTTTGCTATGGCGCAGCGCGAACAACACGAACGGGTCAAACGGATGGACCGCTTGGCGGACAAGCTGCTCGGTCATAAGGCAGTGGTGATGGCGATACTGGTCGTCATTGCGATGGCGAGTGGACTGGCGATGGCGAACCTTAGCGGCGGTGCCGGCGGCGTGTCGTTTGAGCACACTGATGGTTTGGGCTCGTTGGTGGAGCCGGGATCCGGCGATGCCTCGAGCGGAAAGATATCCGAAGGCTCTTCGCCTAAGGCGTCTGCCGCGGCAGAGGTCTATGTCGATGTTGATGGCGCCGTTGTGTCGCCCGGTGTATATCGCCTCAAGGACGGCGCGCGGGTGGCTCAGGCGATTGATGCCGCCGGCGGGCTGGCGCCCGAGGCGGACGTTACGGGGCTCAATCGGGCATCCAAGGTCGTCGATGGACAGAAGATTCACGTTCCAACGGTAGGGGAGCAGCAGGCGTCCATTGCGGAAGCCGATGTTGATGGTGGGGCTTCCGCGTCATCGGGCGTGAGTGGCGCAACAGGTCTAGTAAACATCAATACGGCAAGCGCGGCAGAGTTGCAGACGCTCTCGGGCATCGGTCCCTCCATGGCCCAGTCGATTATCGATGAACGGACAAAGAACGGTGCTTTTGCCTCGGTTGACGATCTGATGCGTGTGTCGGGAATCGGCGAGAAGAAGCTTGCCAAAATCAAAGATTGCATCTGCGTATGAGTGCGACCGAGCGCGAGCGTGTGATGCCTCCGCGGCCCCTGCTTCCGTGGACGATGGCCTTGTGTGCCGGCATGTGCATGAGCTGCGCCTTGGTGCTTAACGTGGCCGCTGATGCGCTGCTGAGGGAGCGGGCGCCGGCGGTCGGGCTGCTATGGGCCATTCCCGTTGCGGCGGCGGTATTCGTTGTGCTGGCTCAATCTTGTGCGCGGCTTGCCCCTTTGAAGCGGTGGTTGTATGCCGCGTCCGTCGGTCTCGTGGCGGGAGCGGTCGTCTCGGCGTGGTGGGCTGTGGGTGCGCTCAGCGCCTCGAAGGCGCTCGACGGTCGAGCGGCAAGCGGCCTCGAGTTTATCGTGCAGGGCGATCCATCCATAAACGACGACGTGTATTCCTATACCTGCGAGGCACGCGCGGACGGTAAGAACTTGGCAACGGTTCGCCTATCGTGCGACCGCGAGCTCAAGGTCGGGGCGCACGTGCGTGTTATCGGTCGCGTTTCACGTTTTGAGAACGATGCGTATGGACGATCGCGCGTGCTCCGAGGCGAGATGCGCAAGGTTAAAGTCGTTCGGATTGTGTCGGCCGATGAGGGCTCTCCGGGACCGCTGCTTCGGCTGCGATATGGGCTGCTTGCGTCCATCGCGCCTGCGACCGACCCGGCGCGTGCACTCATAGCCGGTGTCGTCTGCGGTCGTTCGGCCGAACTGCGCGCCCAGCCGGCGGGCGACTGGTTTTCGGTGACGGGAACGGCGCATCTTATAGCCGTCTCCGGCAGCCATTTGGCTATCGTGGGATTTGTAATCGAGGGTGTATTGCAAAAGACTCGCTGCTCACGTGGTGTTCAGCGGGCGATATTGGCGATGGCGCTTGTGGGCTACACTGCCTTTACGGGCGCGTCTCCCTCGGCCGTGCGCGCGTGCTGCATGGTGTTCGCGACGCTTGTCGTAAACGGCGCGGGGCGTCGCCGGCACGGCGCATCGGCACTCTTCGTAACCATGTCCATCTTTGTGCTACTGCGGCCGACGGTGCTGTTCGAGATGGGCTTTCAGCTCTCGTGTGCCAGCGTCTTTGCCATTCTGTGCTTTTGCCCCTATGCGACCTACACTTTGGGTGAGCTGAGTGTGCCATCGGGCGTTGCAAGCATGCTTTCCGTCACGCTGTGCTCGCAACTGGCGACTCTTCCCATTACCATTCCCGCCTTCGGTACGTTCTCGCTCATTGCTCCGTTGGCAAATGCGGTCATCGGTCCGGTGGTGAGCGTACTGCTTGCTGTGTCCATCGTGCTGGTTCCCTTTTCGCTCGTGGCACCGTTGCGGACTTGGGCGCTCGTTGTGCCCATGATTGCCGCCCGTTGCGCGCTGTTTTTCGAGCAGCTGTTTGCCGCCGTGCCGGGTGCATCCGTGAGTGTGCCGCCCGATAGCATGTGGATTTACCTAGTGCCGTGTTTGCTGGCGGTTCTGCTGGTCTGGTGGCCGCGTCCCCGTGCACGTCCTATGGCGGTGGGGCTTGCATGCCTGGTGCTCTTGGCTGCGATTCCGTACGCCTACTGGGATCGATTCGCTCCGCCTTCGGTGACGGTGCTCGATGTGGGCCAGGCGGATGCGATTCTTATCCGCCAGGGCGACGCAGTAGCACTCGTCGACTGCGGGCTCGACGAGCGCGTGGTAGCGGCGTTGGTTCGCAATAACGTGCACCATATCGATGCCGTCTTTGTGACGCATTGGGATGAGGACCACTGGGGTGGTCTGCCTGCCGTGCTCGAGCAGTTTTCGGTCGGAACGATTGCCGTGGCGGCGGATGCGCTGGAGGATGCTCCTGCCGAGGTATTGAACCGACCTGGCGTGGAGTATCGGCAGGTGCGCCGTGGGGATACGGTCGATATCGGCTCATTTTGCGCCCGCGTGATGTGGCCATTCGAGTCCGTGGATGGCGAGGGAAATGAGGACTCGCTTGTCCTGCTGCTCTTTTATGTTCAGGAAGACAAGGGCCTGCGTATGCTCCTCACCGGTGATGCCGAGCTCGACCAAGAACGGGAATTCGTGCAGGAGGTGGGGGATATCGATGTACTTAAACTTGGGCATCACGGCTCCAAGGTTTCAGTTGATGGTGAGTTGCTGGACGTCCTGAGACCCGAGCTTTCCCTTGCGAGCGCGGGCGAGGGCAACCGCTATGGCCATCCGTCCGACGAGTGTATCGATGCCGTGAAGCAGTCTGGTGGTGCGTTCGCATGCACTATCGAACGCGGTGATATCACCATCACGCCGACCGCGAAGGGCTTTACGATGCGTTGCCAACGGTCGTGATGACATCGTTGGCGCGAGGTGGGACCCTGGGCTAAAATGACACGGTACGAATATGGGAGCTTGCGAGAGGGGAGCGCGATGTCCGAAACCGGGCTGTTGCCGGCATATCTGATCGTCGGTACCGATGGAGTCAAGCGCGATCACGCCGTCTCGCGCATGAAGGCACGTCTGGAAAAGTCGGGCATGGTCGAGTTCAACCTCGACGAGCGCGATATGACCAAAGACCCCGATATCGAGTCGATTATCGGATCGCTCAACACCTTTCCCATGGGCAGCGAGTTTCGCCTGGTAATCCTTGACGGCTGCTCAAAACTCGCCAAAGCGATCTCCGAGCCGCTTGTTGACTATCTGGCGAGTCCCAGCCCCACAACGGTCTGCCTCATCATTGCTGACTCGCTTGCCAAGAACACACGCCTGTATAAGGCGATCGCCAAGATCGACAAGAAGGCCGTGATCGATTGCTCCGGCACCAAGCGCTGGGAGCTTCCGCGCCGCGTGCAGCAGATGGCGACGCAGCACGGCAAGTCGATCTCGACGGCGGCCGCCGAGGAGCTCGTCTCGCGTTCGGGTGAAAACACTCGCATGCTCGATAACGACTTGGCTAAGCTTGCCCAGATGGTCGAGGCGCCCCAAATTGAGCTTGCCGATGTGGAGCGCTGGATCGTGCGCACGGCCGAGGTCCAGCCCTGGGACTTTCTCAATGCGGTCTCGGCCCGTGACATGCGACGCTCGCTTGAGCTTTTCAATCTATTGCCCGCCAAGAGCTACGTGTGGACTTACACGTTGCTGTGCGGCCGCATCCGCGAGCTTATCGTCGCCAAGGCGCTCGATGCGCGCGGACAGGGTCGTGAGCTGGCCGCAACGCTCAAGCTCCAGTCCTGGCAGGTCAAGAATCACCTGACCTGGGCACGTCGCTTTTCGATGGCAGAGCTCGTCGCAGCGCTCGAGGGTGCCGTTGATGTGGAGCTCGCGCTCAAGGGTTCGGCCGATTCTGAGACCGCGCTTTTGCTCTGGATTACGAACATCTTGAGAAAATCGTGATGATACCTGCTTATTTGACAAATTCGTTCTATCCCTTTGAGGGGGAGCGTGCTATAGTAGGCGCTTGCATGACCTCACCGTGTCTCAGAGGTGTCATACATTTTTTGCAAGGAACTCGAAAGGAACTCCAGAAGTGGCAAACATCAAGTCTCAGAAGAAGCGTATCCGCACCAATGAGGCAGCTCGCATGCGTAACAAGGCTGTCAAGTCCGAGCTCAAGACGCTGACCAAGCACGTCCAGTCCGCCGTCGCCGAGGGCGACGCCGAGAAGGCCCAGGCTGCCCTCAAGACCGTCACCAAGCGTCTCGACATGGCTGCCGCCAAGCATGTTATCCACAAGAACCAGGCTTCCAACCGCAAGTCCGGTCTTGCCAAGCTCGTGAACAGCATCAACGCTTAAGTTGTAAATTTCACACCACACAGATTACGCGCATAAATGGAGCCTGTTTTATGGAACAGGCTCCATTTTTTGTACCGCTCGGGTAAGATAGTCCGCATGAATACTTCAATTGACATTTCCCACATCCGCAACTTCTCGATTGTTGCGCACATCGACCATGGCAAGTCCACGATCAGTGACCGCATTCTCGAGCTCACCCATACCGTCGACGAGCGCGACATGGAGTCGCAGCTGCTCGACACCATGGATATCGAGCGCGAGCGCGGCATCACGATCAAGTCCAATGCCGTTCGCGTGTCTTATGACGCCGACGATGGCGAGACGTATCAGTTCAATTTGATCGATACGCCGGGCCACGTGGACTTTACCTATGAGGTCTCGCGCTCGCTGGCAGCCTGTGAGGGCGCGGTGCTCGTTGTCGACGCCACGCAGGGCGTCGAGGCGCAGACCGTCTCTAACGCGACGCTCGCCATGAACGCCAATCTGGACATTGTGCCGGCCATCAACAAGATCGACCTGCCCTCGGCCCATCCCGATGAGGTTAAGACCGAGATCGAGGATGACCTGGCGATCCCTGCCGATGATGCCGTGTGTGTCTCGGGCAAGACCGGCGAGGGCATCCACGATCTGCTGGAGTCCATTGTCTTTCTGATCTCTCCGCCCAAGGGCGATGCGAACGCGCCGCTCAAGGCACTCATTCTGGATTCATACTTCGACGAGTATCGTGGCGTCGTCGCCACGGTGCGCATCTTTGACGGCTCCATCAAAAAGGGCGATACCTTGCGCATGATGCAGGCAAAGGGCGACTTTTTGGTCGATGGCGTGGGCGTCAAGCGTCCCGCCGAGACCCCGGTTGACGCGCTGACGGTCGGCGAGGTCGGATACGTGGTCACGGGCCTGAAGGACCCCGAGGCCGTTCGCGTGGGCGATACCCTCACGTGGGCGTCGAATCCCTGCCCCGAGCCGCTTCCCGGCTACCGCGAGGCCAAGCCCATGGTCTATACGGGCCTGTTCCCGATCGATAACAAGGACTACGAGAACCTGCGTGACGCGCTCGATAAGCTGCACGTCAACGACCCGTCGTTGGTGTGGGAGCCCGAGACCTCGGTGGCGCTCGGTTTTGGCTTCCGCGTGGGCTTCCTGGGCCTGCTGCACATGGAAGTCGTCAAGGAACGCCTGGAGCGCGAGTTCAATCTTGACCTCATTGCCACGAGTCCATCGGTCGACTATCACGTCTACAAGACTGACGGCGAGATGATTGATGTCCGCAGCCCGCAGGATCTGCCCGAGGCTACGCGCATCGAGCGCATTGAGGAGCCCTACCTCAAGGCCAAGATTATCTGCCCGCCCGAGTATACGGGTGCCGTTATGCAGCTCGCTATCGAGCACCGCGGCATTACTACCGACATGATCCATCTCACGAGCAAGTCGGTCGAGATGCGCTTCGATATGCCGCTCGCCGAGCTCATTTTGGACTTCTTTGACCAGCTCAAGAGCCGCACCAAGGGTTACGCTTCGTTGGACTACGAGTTCAACGAGTACCGTCCCTCCGAGCTCGTTAAGCTCGATATCTTGCTTTCGGGCGACGAGGTGGACGCGCTGTCGTTTATCGTCCACAAGGACAAGGCCTACGGTCTTGCCCGCGGCCTATGCGACAAGCTCAAGGAGATTATTCCGCGTCAGCTGTTTGAGGTGCCCATCCAGGGCGCTATCGGCAACAAGATCATCGCCCGTTCTACCGTCAAAGCGCGTCGCAAGGACGTGCTTGCTAAGTGCTACGGCGGCGATATCTCGCGTAAGCGCAAGCTGCTCGAGAAGCAGAAAGAGGGCAAGAAGCGCATGAAGGCCATCGGCTCGGTCGAGGTCCCTCAGGAGGCCTTTATGGCGATCCTCAAGGTGGACGATTAGGTCCATGGCGCTTTCTGAATACAGCAAGCGGCTGCTGGGTGCCTATGCCGAGCAGCCGTTCCTTATGGCTCCCATGGCGGGCGTGACCGACCCTGCCTACCGCATCATGTGTCGTCGCCGCGGTGCCAACCTTGCCTACAGCGAGATGGTGAGCGTGGCGGGCCTTGCCTATGCCAGCAACAAGACCTGGCGCCTGGTGCTACCGGCCGACGAGGAGCAGCAGATTTGCGTGCAGCTCTTTGGCTCCAAGCCCGATCAGTTTGCGAGTGCAGTCGCCGCCGTCGAGGAGCGTGTGGGCGATCGCCTGTCGCTCATCGATATCAACATGGCCTGTCCTGCCCGCAAGGTTGTCACCAAGGGCGAGGGCTCGGCGCTCATGCGCACGCCCGACCTGGCGGAGAAGATCGTCGAGGCCACGGTGGGCGCGGCGCACGTGCCCGTGACCGTAAAGATCCGCAAGGGCTTTTACGCCGAGGACCGTAATGCCGCGACGTTTGCCCAGATGCTCGAAGGTGCCGGTGCCGCCGCGGTGGCGGTGCATGGTCGTTGCGCCACGCAGCTCTACACGGGCCAGGCGGATTGGTCGGTCGTCGATGAGGTCGCAGATGCCGTCGAGATTCCCGTGATCGGTTCGGGCGATGTGTTCTCGGCCGAGGACGCTGCTGAGCATCTGCAAGGCTCGGGTGCCAGCGCGGTGTTTATCGCGCGCGGCATCTACGGCAATCCGTGGGTGTTTGGCGATGCTCGTGCCCTTGCGCTCGATGGCACGCCGGTGCCGGCGCGCAGTTCCGTCGAGCGCCTGGACGCCCTGCGTGAGCACCTAACGCTGACGCATGAGCTCCTGCCGCTCATGTCGCGTGCCCGTACGTACGCAAGCTGGTACTTAAAAGGCATGCCCCATGCCGCCGCTTGGCGTGCCCATGTGGTGCGCTGTTCCACTTACGAGGAGTTTATGGCGCTGGTCGATGAGATCGAGCGCGATGTGGTGGCCTGCGAGGCTGCCCTTGCCGCCGGCGAATCGGTGCCCCCTCATCCGCTGGAGGCTTAAGGGTGGCCGTTACCGCGCTGTACGTGCATGTGCCGTTTTGCGCCCAAAAGTGCCGGTACTGCGACTTTGACTCGCGCAGTTTTGCTCCGTGCGACCTGAGCGCTGCGCTCGATGTCTATTTTGAGCAGTTGTACGCGCGCCTCGATGCTTTTGGCAAGGCTGGGGCCCTCGACCAGATCCGCACCGTCTATGTTGGCGGCGGTACGCCGTCGCTGGCGGGGGAGCGCCTGGTGGAGCTGGCGCGGCGTATTCGTGCGTGGTGCGCCCCCGTTGAGTTTACCTGCGAGGCCAATCCCGAGTCGCTGACCGCCGAGCTTGCCGCTGCGCTTGCCAAGGTTGGTGTCACACGCGTCTCTCTGGGCGTGCAAACGCTCGATAACACCGAACTTACCGCCATCGGCCGTATTCACGATGCCGATCGGGCGCTCGCCGCCATCGCGACGGTCAAGAACGCTGGGCTTGACGTGTCGTGCGACCTTATGTGCGGACTTCCCGGGCAGACCGCAGCGAGTTGGAAGCGCACGCTCGATGGCGTGCTGGCGGCGGCTCCGCATCATGTTTCGGTCTACCCGCTCACGCTTGAGGAGGGGACGCCCCTTTATCGCATGGCGTGCCGCAACGAGTCGCTCGAGCCTGATGAGGATTTTCAGGCCGCCTGCATGGATGTGGCGCGTGAGCATCTGGGTGCGGCCGGTTATCACCCCTATGAGGTGGCAAGCTACGCGCTCGACGGCCATGAGTGTGCCCATAACATTGCCTACTGGACCGGACGGGGCTACCTGGGCCTGGGTCGTTCTGCCGCGGGCATGCTCGACGCCGAGGATTTCGACCGTCTTGCAGGTTTGTTCCCCGGCGTGTCTTCTCGAGGCGATTCGTGTCGCGTGCGTCTGGTGCAACGTAACGATGACGCGACGGCGTTCGAGGCCGAATATCTGTCGCAGCGTGAGGCTGCGGCTGAAGACCTGATGCTCGCTTGTCGCATGACGCGTGGTATTGCGTCCGATCTGTTGGTTCGTACGGCTTGTGTCATCCCAACGGGCGAGCTGACAGCTGCTTGCGATCGCGCGCTCGAGTTGGGCCTTGTCACTTGGGTGCCCGAGACGCTCGGGGTCCATGAGGGACCTTTCACTTCGGCAGATGTCGTCGCGGGCTATGTTCGAGCTCGTCTGGCGCCGACACACTTGGGCTGGCTCGATGGAAATGTTCTGTTCGAGCTGTTTTGGGATCTAGCTTAGGCCGCTCGGGTAGAATTACCGGAATATATACGCTGCTGTGAGCAGGAGGTTGCCGCGCATGGCGACGATGAACGAAAAAGATTATTACGAGATTCTGGGTGTCTCCAAGGACGCCACCTCGCGTGATATTCAAAAGGCCTTTCAGCAAAAGGCCCGCAAGCTCCATCCGGACGTCAACAAAGAGCCGGATGCCGAGGAAAAGTTTAAAGAGGTTTCCGAGGCCTACGCCGTGCTTTCGGATGAACAAAAACGTGCGCGCTACGACGCCATGCGTTCCGGCAATCCCTTTGCCGGTGCTCCTACGGCTTCGCCCTATGGTGGCGGCTACGCCGGCAGCACGGGCTATGGCAATCCCTTTGAGGGCGGCTTTCCCTTTGGTGGCGCCTGGGGCCAGCAGCGTCGTGGGCAGGCTGCCTACAATCCCGAGAACGGCGCCAATGTGGTCGTCGATATCAAACTCGACGCCAAGGAGGCCAAGGGCGGTACCCGCAAGACCGTCCGCTACACGCGATTCGATACTTGTGGTCACTGCGGCGGCTCGGGCTCCGTTTCGTCTGAGCATGCCCATACCTGCCCAAGCTGTGGCGGCCGCGGCCACATCGACGTTGACCTGTCCTTCCTGTTTGGTGCGGGCACGTTCCAGTCGGTCTGCCCCGAGTGCGGCGGTTCCGGTAAGGTCGTGGCCGACCCCTGCCCTGATTGCGGTGGCAGCGGTCGTACTCGCGTAACCTCCGAGCAGACGATTGAGTTTCCTGCCGGCACGCACGATGGCGACGAGGTCCGCATTAGCGGCATGGGTCATGCTGGCACCAACGGTGCCGCGGGCGGCGACCTGGTCGGCCGCGCCCATGTTGAGGCCGAGCGCTTGGAAGGCAAAGCTCGTACCGGTTTTTACCTGATGGGCATCGTGGCGCCGTTTTTGGTACTCTCGGCCATCTCGGGCGTGTTCTCGGCCTTTGCCGTGATGTGCTTTATTCCGTTTACCATGGGCCTGTTCATGGTGCTTTCGGACGGTGTGCTTCATCGCAGTCTGCTGTGGTGGAAGCGCGGCGCGATGCAGTTTGCCAACGGTTTTGCCAACGGCTTCATGTTCGCGCTCGTGTCGGTTTGGTTCGCGAGCTGCTCGCAACGGGCCATGCTTTCGCCGTATCAAATGCAATAACATCAAACCCTCTGTTTGCGGTCGGCCCAGCTTGGGTATAGGACGCACTGTGACAATAATGAAAGTCGGAAGGATTCGGTCGTGTCGGAAAATAGGGATTACTACGAGGTACTTGGCGTCGACAAGGATGCCGACGCGCGGACGATCAAGCGCGCGTTTCTAAAGAAGGCCCGTACCGTACACCCGGATGTTTCGGACGACCCCGAGGCCGAGGCCAAGTTCAAGGAACTCAACGAGGCCTATTCCGTTCTTTCCGATGAGCAGAAGCGTGCCAATTACGATCGCTTTGGTACCGCCGATGGCCCTGGTGGCTCCGGCTATGTCGATATCAACGATATCTTTGGCGGTATGGGCATGGATGACCTGTTCTCGTCATTCTTTGGCGGCGGCGCCGGCGGTGGTGCCCGCAGCCGGCGCGAGCGCCGTCGCGGTCGCGATATGGCCATCTCGCTTTCGGTGACGCTCGAGGAAGCTGCGCTTGGCTGTAAAAAGACGATCAGCTATGACCGCCTTGCTCCCTGCGAGGATTGCAACGGTACGGGCAAGGCTGACGGTGCGACCGAAAAGCAGTGCAGCCGCTGCCACGGCACGGGCTATGTCACCACGGTCCAGCGCTCTTTTTTGGGCCAGGTCCAGTCCTCTTCGCCTTGCCCCGACTGCCACGGCGAGGGCACAGTCATCGATCATCCCTGCGAGACCTGTGACGGCCAGGGCCGCACGCCTTCGCACGAAAAGATCGATATCGATATTCCCGCCGGCGTCTCGACCGGTCGCCAACTGCGCGTGAGCGGCTTTGGCGAGGCCGGCCTTCGCGGTGAGCCCTCGGGCGACCTGATCGTCAACGTGCGTGTCGCCGACCACGAGCGCTTTAAGCGCAATGGCGACGATCTGTACCTGGTGAGCGATATCTCCATTGCGCAGGCCGCGCTCGGCTGCGAGATCGAGGTCGAGGGCATTATGCCCGACGAGGTCGTCAAGGTGTGCGTCCCCGCTGGCACGCAGTATGGCGACACCGTCAGCGTCAACAATTTCGGCATGCCGCGCATCGGCGGTGGCGGCTCACGCGGTCGACTGGTCGTGCAGCTGCGCGTGGTCGTTCCCACGAACCTTTCCAACAAGCAGCGCGAGCTGCTCCGCGCTTTTGCCGACGAGATGGGCGATGACGTCGCTTCCGGCAAGAAGTCGGTAACCGATCGTATCAAGAGCGCCCTCGACGATATCCTCGATTAAGGAGCCCGCTTGCTCGCACCCCATATTTCCGTCGTCAACCTTGGCTGTCGCGTCAACCGGGTTGAGTCCGACCGTATCACTGCCGATCTTATGCGCCAGGGCTTTGCGATGGTGGAGCCCCAGGATGCCGACCTGATCGTAATCAATACCTGCGCCGTGACGGGCGAGGCCGAGGCCAAGACCCGCAAGGCCGTCCGTCATGCGCTGTCATATCCAGGCGAGCCCTACGTGGTCGTGACCGGCTGCGTCGTCAACCTGCATCCCGAAGAGCTATTAGAGCTTTCGGACCGTGTGATTGCCGAGCCGTCGAAAATCGACGTCGCCGAGCGTGTCTGCGAGGTACTGGGTGTCGAATCCGATAGTGTGGCTGCCTGCAGCGACAGCGATGTGGTCGATGCTCTGGGGCGCTCGCGTCTGGGCGTGAAGATCCAAGACGGCTGCAATCACCGCTGCACGTATTGTATTGTGTGGAAGGCACGCGGCCCCGAGCGCTCCGTGCCTGTCGAGTCCGTGCTCGAGCAGGTGCGCGAGGCCCAGGAGGCCGGTGTGCCCGAGGTGGTGCTGACTGGCGTGAACCTGGGCGCCTATGACGGCAAGAGCGCGACTGACGAACACGTGGAGATCGATGAGCTGCTCGAGGCCATTATGGAGCGCACTACGATTGCCCACGTGCGCATTTCTTCAGTGGAGCCCATGGACATTTCCGAGCGCCTGCTCAAGGTGATGGCGCGCTATCCGCAGCGAATCGCGCCGTTCTTGCATCTTCCCGTGCAGTCCGGCTGTACGGCAACCCTGCATCGCATGGGTCGTCCCTATAGCGCGGAGGCCTTTGAGGACACGGTACGCATGATTCGTACCAATCTGCCCCAGGCGTCACTTTCTTGCGACGTCATCGTCGGCTTTCCCGGCGAGACGGACGAGGAGTTCGAGGAGTCGCTGGCGTTGTGCCGTCGCGTGGGCTTTTCGCGCATGCATGTCTTCCGCTATAGCAAGCGTCCGGGCACGCTTGCGGCCGATATGCCCGATCAGGTACCGCCCGAGATTATGGCCGAACGCAGCCGCCGCATGCGTGCCGCCGCTCAGGAGCTTGCGATTGCCGATGCCCGCCGCCGCGTGGGCACGGTCGAGCGTGCGGTGCTCGAGTATGGCGACAACCTGACGCTCGGCTCCTTCCATCATGCCCGTCTTGACGATGTCTGCGGGCTCAAGGCCCCGTGCCTGCTCGATGTTGCTATCATCGGAGTCGATGATTCCGGCTTAGTCCATGCTCGCAGGGAGGTCCATGGAAGCCTCGAAGATTAGACTTACCGTTCCCGAGGGGATTGACCCTTCGCGCGTCTTGGGCGCCGGCGACGCTGTCCTTCGCGCGGTTGAAGACTTGGTTCGCGCCCATGTGGTTGCGTGCGGTGACCAGATTGCCGTGAGCGGCGACCCGGACGAGGTCGAACTCGTGGCGCGTTTTTTCGAACACGCTTTTCGCGAGGCGGCTGCCGGTCGCACGCTGTCTGCCGACGACGTCTCGCGTTGCTTGGCTGTCCTGCGCGATGGCGAGCACGACGTCTCGTCGCTGCGCGATGACGTGCTGCTGTCGTATCGCGGCCGCGTCATTCGTCCCAAGACGCTCGGCCAAAAGCGCTATGTTGATGCCATCCGCTCGCATACCATCACGTTTGGCCTGGGCCCCGCCGGTACCGGTAAGACCTATCTAGCCATGGCGCTCGCCGTCGCCGCGCTCAAGCGCCACGAGGTGGGTCGCCTGGTCCTTACGCGGCCCGTTGTCGAGGCGGGGGAGAATTTGGGCTTTTTGCCCGGCACCCTCGAGGAAAAAATCGACCCTTACATGCGTCCGCTCTACGATGCCCTGTTTGACATGATGGATCGTGAGCGTACCGACGAGCTCATGGAGCGTGGTGTGATCGAGATTGCCCCGCTTGCCTACATGCGCGGCCGCACGCTGAGTGATGCCTTCGTGGTGCTCGACGAGGCGCAAAATACCACGCCCGAGCAGATGAAGATGTTCCTGACGCGCCTGGGCTTCAACTCCAAGTTCGTGATTACCGGCGACCTGAGCCAGCGTGACCTGGTGGGTCGTCGTGGTGGCTTGGCGGATGTCGAGAAGATTTTGGGCCGTGTCGATGATGTCGCATTTTCGCACCTCGAGCGTGCCGACGTGGTGCGCCATGCCTTGGTGGGACGTATCGTCGAGGCATACGATACTTATGATGATGTGCGCGAGAAGCGCGTACGTGACCGAAAGGAGTCCCGTTGAGTGTATTGATCAGCAACGATGCCGAGCTCGATACGCTGCTCGACGCGCATGAGGTGGAGCACATCTGCGAGGTTGTGCTTGCCGCCGAGGGCGCTGAGCGTGAAGTCGAGATTTCCCTTTCGTATGTCGACGAGGACGAGATGCACGAGCTCAACCACGAGTGGCGCGGTATCGACCGTACCACCGATGTGCTCTCGTTTGAGTGCGACTCTGCCTTTGATGAGGACATTCCCGCTGACGAGACGATTGAGCTCGGCGATATTATCTTGGCGCCGCAGGTTATTGCTCGCCAGGCTCCCGGTTTTGGTAACAGTCCCGCCGACGAGTGCCGGCTAATGCTTGTGCACGGTATGCTGCACCTGCTGGGCTATGACCACATCGAGGACGACGAGGCCGAGGTCATGGAGGCCCGCGAGGATGCCATCCTGCGCGATCTGGCGCTCGAGCGCGGCGAGGACCCCAAGTTGGTCCATGTCGGTCCCATCACCAACCATGCCCACGACTAGGAGCCGTCTATGATTCCCGGATCGAACAAGGACCATCCGTCTTTTTTAAAGTCGTTCTCCTACGCCATGGAGGGCTTTGTCACCGCCGTTAAAACCGAACGTAATATCAAGGTCATGCTCGCGGCGGGCGTGTGTACCGTCATTGCCGGCTGCATCGTCGGCCTCGACATTGCCGAGTGGGCCACGGTTATCATCTGCTGTGGCCTGGTGATTCACGGCGAGCTGTGCAATACCGCCATGGAGGCGATCGTCGACCTGGCGACTCAGGAACTTCATCCGCTGGCGAAGCGCGCCAAGGATATCGCCGCCGCTTCCGTGTACGTTCTTTCCATCACCGCCGCAATCGTGGGCCTGCTGGTCTTTGCTCACGCGCTTGGCTTTATTTAGAAAGGGATTCCCATGTCCGACAATATGCAGCCTACCGATGAGGTTCTGGACGACGAGGTTCTGGATGAGGTCGTGGATGCCGATTCGCTTGACGAGGTAGAAGAATTCGACCCGTTTGAGGGCATGAGCGACGAGGAGCTTGACGCCCTATGTGACGAGGACGAGACGTCTCTGGGCTTTGGCGATGTGGAGCCCGGTTTCCGCAGCGGCTTTGTGGCCCTGGTCGGTCGTCCCAACGCCGGTAAGTCCACGCTGCTCAACGCCTGCTATGGCAAAAAGGTCGCCATCACCTCGCCGGTGGCCCAGACGACTCGCCGCCGCATGCGCGCCGTGGTTAACCGTCCCGGCTACCAGCTGGTCTTTGTCGATACCCCGGGTATCCATAAGCCCAAGGACGGTCTGGGCTCCGAGCTCAACAAAAGCGCCCTGTTCGAGCTCAATGACGTTGACGTCGTCGCGTTTTTGATTGATGCCGCCAAGCCCATCGGCAGGGGAGACGCCTGGGTTGCCGAGCGCGTCAGAGGCACCCGCTGCAAGAAGGTCCTGGTGCTCACCAAGGCCGACGAGGCCGACCCCGCACAGGTCATGGAGCAGCTCAAGGCAGCGCATGAGCTTATGGAATACGACGACGAGATCGTGACCTCGTCGGTGAAGAACTTCAACGTCGACGCCTTCATTGAGACCGTTGCGCAGTTTTTGCCCGAGGGTCCGCGTTGGTTCCCCGAAGATATGGGTACCGATGCTTCCGACGAGACGCTTGTCGCCGAGTTTGTGCGCGAGAAAGTCTTGCGCCGCACCCGTGACGAGATCCCGCACTCCGTGGGCGTGATCTGCGATGCGCTCGAGCAGACCAAGAAGGTGCTGCGCGTGCATGCCACCATTTACGTCGAGCGCGAGGGCCAAAAGGGCATCATCATCGGCAAGGGCGGCGAGATGATCAAACATATCGGTATCGACGCCCGTCGCGATCTTGAGCGTATCTTTGGCACGCAGGTCTTTTTGGAGCTGGACGTGAAGGTCAAGGCCGGCTGGCGCGACGATGAGGCCCAAATCCGCCGCTTTGGGTATAACGCCGAAGATTAACCTTTCGAACGCATATGGCAGGTTCTCGCACATATCGCACGAAAGTGCTCGTCCTCGACAAGACCAAGCTCAAGGAAACCGATTTGATCTTGACGATGCTTGACGAGCTAGGCCGCCAGGTGCGTGCCGTGGCAAAGGGCGCGCGCAAGCCTGGCGGTCGCTTGGCGGCGCGCTGCGAGCTGTTCTGCACGGTTGATATGCTGCTCGCGCACGGACGCTCGCTTGACATCGTGTCGCAGGCCGAGTTGTTGGAGGCTCCCCTTGGCGCCGCCCCCGATTACGAGGCGACCTGTGCGGCGAGCGCGATTGCCGAGGTCGCGCGTGTATGTTCGTTTGAGGATGCCGAGGATCCATTTACCTTTGCCATTTCCTCGCGCGCCTTAGAACTTGTGGGCGGCGGCCTCGATACGGCGCACATGGACCTCCTGGTAGCCGCCTTTGTCTTTAAACTGCTGTCGCATATCGGGTATCGACCCGATTTTTCTGCCTGTGTTTCGTGCGGCGACCCTATGCTGTCGTATTTTTCGTCTCAGGCGGGTGGCTTGCTATGCGGGTCGTGCGCGTCGAGCGTTCCGGGTGCCGAGCTTGTGTCGACCGGTGAGGTCGCCTGGTTACGAGCCCTTATGGGCATGACCTTCGACGAGCTTATGGATCAAAAGATCGACCCGCATACTGCGGCGTTTTTGCTCGGGCTTTCGCATGTCTGGGCGGCAACACATACCGATCAACGGCTCCGTGCGATGGAATTCATGTTGGGTCGGTGATGATGCGCAGGCGTAGGCTGCTTGTGGTAACATACCGACCTGTTGGTACCTCGACCTTGGTTGCTCGCTCCACCGGCGGCTTCCCAGTCCGAGGCGAA
>CABRDB010000021.1 GCA_902469555.1 uncultured Collinsella sp.
GTCGCCGTTTCGCCCGCAGCTCCGGCACCGGCCGTCCCCGCGATTGCGTTTATCGGCTACCAAAACTCGGGCAAGACAACGCTCGTCGAGAAGGTTATCGCCGAGCTCACCCGCCGCGGCCTGCGCGTGGGTTCGCTCAAGCATCATGGACACCACGGCTTTGATATCGACGTGCCTGCTAAGGATACGTGGCGTCATCACCAGGCCGGATCCAAGCACGTGGGGCTCATCTGCGCCACGCGCTGGGCGGAGTACGCCGACACGCGCGAGGAGGACGAGATGCCCGCTCGCGAGCTGCTGTCGCGTTACAACGATGTCGACGTGGTGATCATCGAGGGCTACAAGACCGAGGGCTTCGACAACATCGTGGTCGCGCGCTCCGGTGTCGACCGTCTGCGCGGCAAGAGCTCGCTCGACCTGGTCGATGGCCGCACGCTGGCCCTTGCCTGCAACGAGGCCCTGGCGCGTCAGGCCTTCGACGCCGGCTTTGCGACCCGAGCCATCAACATCAACGACGCCCGAGCCATCTGTGATCTCATCCAAGATCATCTGGCCTAAAACCAGTCAAAAAGGGACAGGTTTGTTTTGGCAGGTTTTATATGGGCAAACGTCATTTCCACCACAAAGGGGCCAGGCGCCTTTGTGGTGGTTTTTGCTTTGGTAGATGTGTGGGACATGCCTTACAATCTACCAAGTAGTTCATGACGGGCGAAAAACGGAGAGAAGGGGCTTGATGCGTCCTTAATGTTTCATGCGGATAGATTGATTTGACAGACGGTGGCGAATGCCCGCCGTCCACATTCGTATGAAACAAGGAGTCTCCATGCTCACCCCTCTTTTCTCAAAACCTCAATCATCGCTGTCCACGCAGGCTAAACGCCTGGTGGCCATGCGCTTTCTCATTTACACCGGTTTTCAGACCAGCTACTTTATCGGCGTCATCGGAACGCTCACCTATGCGGACGGCGCTTCGGTCGTCGCGACATCGCTGGCCGTCCTGTTTATGAATGTATTCGTGATCATGGGATCCTTTGCGGGTGGCGCGGTGCTCGACGCCTGGGGCCCGCGCCACCATTTCTTGCTGAGCATCGTGGGCACGCTGGCAACCGGCGCGGCGATCCTCGCCTTTGGCAGCGCGACCGGCGTCGTCCTGCTCGGCGCGGTGTTTCTGGGCTTTACGATGGGATTCGCCCAGCCCATTGCCACATCCTATCCGGCCTATCTCACCGACGACCCCGTCGAGCTCAAAGACATCAACTCCGCCATCGCCATGTTCTCAAACGTGAGCATCATCGTTGGCCCCACGCTGGGTGGCTTTGTCGCGGCGGCTGCGTCGTCGCGCGCGGTGTTTGTGCTCATGATGCTCTTTACAGTGCTGGCGCTCGTCGCCGGCTGGGGCTTTAGGCCGCGGGCGGGTTCGGCCACCACGCGCGAAGGCAAACCTACGACCGGTGAGATCACATCAGACAAGGCCAGTCAAAGTCCCGACCCCAACACATCTCCCCGCGTCACCTTCGCAGCCAGCATCAAGACAGTCTTCACCAACAGCGTCCTCGCGCTACTTTTCTGCATCATTTTTCTTTCGAACTTTGGCTATGGCGCCTTTGACCCGCTGGAGTCGTTCTTCTACCGCGATGTTCTGCACGTCGGTGTCGAATGGATGGGCTGGCTCTCGTCGGCCTCGGGCGTGGGCGCGGTGCTGGGTGCCGTGCTCGCGCTCCGCTTGCCGCCGCACCTGGTCAACCTTAAAACCCTGCTCGTGGCACTCATGTCCGTAGGCCTGGGAAGTCTGCTCTATGTGGGGACGCCGTACGTGGGTGTGGCCCTTGTCGGCCAAATCGCCCTGGGCATAGCCTGGGGTGTCGTCAACCCACTCCACAACACCATCGTGCAAACGACGGCGCCGCTCGAGCAACTCGGCCGTGTGAACTCGGTCATGGGCTTTGGCAATATGTTCGCCGGCGTGGCGCCGCTGGCGATTGCCCCGTGGCTGGCGGCGACGTTTGGCGTGCAGCAGACGCTCATCGGAGCAGGCATGGTCGTGACGGCAGTCCCCGCGGCGTTGCTGCTATTTGGTCGCCGGCACTTGGATCGTGCCGCAAAGCAGTAAAAACCATCACAACATTCGATGAAAATCGCGATTTTGCCGAAAAACGTCGAATGTTGTGATGCTTTGCGCCCCGGGCCAGGCCACCCTTCGGGCCCGGCCACCACAAAGGGGCCAGGCTCCTTTGTGGTGGTTTTTGCTTTGACGGGCCGCGCCTGTGCCTTGGTATACCATGTACGCCGTTCACGAATACACCCCGCATCGCCGCACAACCCAGAAAGGCCCCCATGGACACCACCTTCAGCCACATCAAAGCCGTGTTCTGCGATATCGACGGCACGCTGCTCACGAGCCAGCACACGGTGTCCCCGCGCACCGTGGCGGCGATCCGCGCCCTGCGCGAGCGCGGCGTGCTCTTTGGCCTGTGCACCGGGCGCGACGCCCACGCGACCGAGGCCATGTACGAGCTCTGGGGCATCGAAGGTCTGGTGGACGTGCTCGTGGGCTGCGGTGGCGCCGAGGTCATCGATCGCGCGCACGACATCAACGAGCTGAGCTATCCGCTGCCGGGCGAGACCATCGCGCGCATCTGCGAGCACATGGCGGACCTTCCGGCAACGCCCGTCTGCCCCCGAGACGGCGTGTTCTACGTGCCCGAGAGCAACGCGTGCGTCGAGCACCTGTCGCGCGTCGACGGCGTGCCCTACCAGGTGGTCGATTTTGCCGAGTTCTTGCGCGAGCCGCAGCCCAAGGTGATGTTTACCATGGCGCCCGAGGTAATGCCGCGGGTGATTGAGCGGGCGTCGACGTTTGCCGATGACACTGTTAAGGCGGCGGCTCTGCAAACCACGCAGCGGCTCTACGAGTTCATGGATCCGCGCGTGTCCAAGACGCGCGGCCTTGTGCGCGTGGCGGAGCTCAACGACATGGAGCTCCAGAACATCTGCGTGTTTGGCGATGCGGACAACGACACCTGCATGGTGGCCGACGCCGGCGTGGGCGTGGCCATGGCAAACGGCAGCGACGCCACCCGTGCCGCCGCCGACTTTGTGACCGCGAGCAACGACAAAGACGGCATCGCGATCTTTATCGAGGAACATCTGCTGTAGCGCCGGGGGAGAGTCACCGCAAAGGGAACAGACGCCTTGCGGTGTCCTCAGGCGATTTGGGCGAATTGATGCCTAAAATCTGCGCGAAAATTCAGATATGGTTGTCTGAACATTACGCTTCTAACTACCGATGAAATAAAGATATTCCCATCAATTTGGTAGTCTATTCCTCCCGGTTAATGACCTACCGTTCACGGTCGATTTTCGACCGTTCGCAGGATGCATGCTCTTGAGCAAAATGTTGTGCAAATAAATAAAATGCTATTAAAAAACTGATAACTAACTTAATTACCAGTAGAAACAGATATTTCAGAGCGAATAAACGAAGGCAAATCTGAGTAAATGTCAAGAGAATTGAGAACTGGCTACAAAAATGTCGGTTTTGTTGCTCGGATGTTTAAACTTTTGTTGCTCGGATGTTTAAACAATAGTTACAATAGTATTACTAAGCGTGCACAATCACAGGTTGCGCAGATACGTTTGATAGTGAAAGAGCAAGATCGCGGTCTCTTGGGGAGGAGACATCGATGAAAGCGAATTCAGAAAAAACTAAGCAGAGTAAAAAAGCGACGCGCCGCGTACTGGCAGGCGTTTTGTGCGGAGCCTCCGTGTTGAGCCTGGTACTGTCGCTCGTCATGCCTCCGATCTCGCAGGCCATTGCCAACGATGCCCAGACAGATTCTGCCGAGGCGACCGTTGCAGACGCGAGCGCTTTGGGCGAGGACGCCGGTGCAGACGAGAACGTTTTGGGCGAGGAGGCCGGTGCAGGCAATTCCACGGGCAAAGACGCCGAAAACCGGAAAAGTGACGACGCTGAGGGTGGCGAGGGAGAAGACGCTGCTGCGGCGGATCCGGCTGCCGATGGCGCGGGAGCCGGGAGCGCTGCGCAGCCCGCGGATGATGGACAGTCTGTCGATAAGGTCGCTACTGTTGCAAATGAAGGTGAGGTTCCGGGACTTAAAACAGATAAGGATGGGTTCGCGCTGCTGGAGGGAGATAAAGACCTGTCTACGTACCTTGACCTTCCCGCGGCGAAAAAGCCCGCAAAGCTGCGTCTGACTGCTGATATTAGTTCGAGCGATCCGATCTTAATCAATCACGACACTACGATCGACCTTGCGAATCACAAGCTTTATTACAGCAACGGTAACCCTATGCAGGAAACCAAAGAGCCTGTTCGTGCATTTATCACAATTTCAAAGGGCTATACGCTAACTGTCAAAGGTGAGGCGAATGACTCGAAGACTGAAGCTACCAGTGGTGAACCTGGTCAGCCAGCAGAGATGCAGTTCATTGATGAAAGTGTTCCACAATCACTTACATACTACGTAACTGAAAGCACGCCTAACGGTTTTGGTACTAGGGAAACGACCTACCAGCACACTGTTGCCAATTTCGGCGCTATCGTTGCATGCAAAAAGGGCTATGTAAATCAAGTCATTTCCGTTGAGGATGGGGGCACGCTCAACCTTCAGGGTGGCATGATCACAACGCCTCGTGCCCTGGGCAACGACGGCCACGTTATTTTCTCTCAGGGCGCTGTTTATATTTCTGGCGGTTACGTCACCAACGGCAACGGCGGTGGCTGGGGCGGTGGTCTGTGCATAACGGGCGCGAATGCCAGCCTCGAAATGACAGCCGGTGTGGTCGCGGGAAACAAGGCAGCTTCTGGCGGCGGCGTCTACGCTGACAGAGGAGCCACCTTGAAGCTTACGGGTGGAATCATCTCTGGCAACGCTACGTATTCTGATTCGGATGGTCTCGGTGGCGGCATCTTGGTTTCGGGCGGTAGTGTGACCGTTTCTGGTGGCTACATCACTAACAATAAATACGCCAAGTATTGCGGCAACGATGGTCAGGGTGACCATGGCGGCGGCGGACTTGCTGCCAATAACGGCACTCATGTCATCATTTCCGGTGGCCAGATTACTGGCAACTATTCCGAGGAAGCTGGCGGCGGCGTTTACGTTACCAATCTTAAACAACAAGGTAAGGCTTGGCTCAACATCACGGGAGGAAATATTGCCTCTAACGTGAGCTATCGATCTGAAGGTGCCGGCATCCGAGTGGGCCAGAGGGTTGACGCGATGATAAGTGGAGCGTCAAAAGATAGCCCAGTCTACATCACTAATAACCACTGCATGTCTCGCTTTGACTGGGGCGGAGGCGGCGTCTTCGTTCAGGGCGATTCGGATAACGACGCATCTAATGCTGGCAGGCTCTTTGTATACAGCTCGTATATAGGCAGCAATACCGCTGGTGGCTATGGTGGTGGCGTTGCAGTCTGCCCGACGGGCAAGACGTTGGTAACGAACACCAAAGGCACGGCAATCTTTGGCAACACTGACGCTGGAGGCGCCGATAATTACGATAGTGAAAACAATAATGGTAACCCTCATCTTTCTGGCGGCGGCCACCAGAAAGATGAAGACCAGTACGCCTATAACTATGTCGATAAAAACGGCGACCATGTTTTTCGTGACAGTGGTCATGCCGATTTCTTCCTCGCAGCGAAAGGTCACATAACGCCGGTCGCAGTGGTAAGCGGCAAGATGCTTGGCGATATAGACGCCAGGTATTCGGGAAGCATTGAGCTAACGGATCGAATCACCATCCCCGCCAACGGTGTTGCTCAGGTAAAAAATAGCATCGGTCTGTCTTCGGGTGTTAGTGCCACGGATAAAACGGCGACTGAAGCAGTACAGAAAAATGCGACAACCTTCATCACGGGCAACTATTCCTGGGACCATGGTGGCGGCATCATGTCGAATGGTGACCTGTACTTGGGTCAGCCAGCAGACACGTATGTCTATCCGAGCCTTAAGTTGAAGGCAACCAAGGAGTTGGACGGCCGTACGCTTGAAGATGGGGAGTTCGAGTTTACGGTTTATCGCAAGGACTCGGATACTGCGAAGGCGCCTTCTTGGGACAATAATGGTAATTTCAGCCATGTTGGCTGCGAGTTTGTCAAATCTGCCAAGAATACCGCTGGCAACATCGCCTTTGACCTTAGCGAGAAGCTTAGCGAGCTTCTTAGCAAGCAGTTTAAAGCGAGTGGTACTGGCGAAACAACATACTACGACATTACATACTACTTGGTCGAAAATGCGGGCGATGAGCTTGGTGTCAAATACGATCATGCTGTATACGAGATTAAGGTGAAAGTCAAATGCACGCCGACTGTACTTATGTCTGTTCCGATACAGGGAAATGCGAATGAGACTAAAAATCTTAATGTCTATAACTACACGATTGACAATGTGTCCGTGACTAAGAATCCTGGGGGTTCAGCTAGCTCGCCGAGGACTGCGTCAGCAGATGCTAATGGGTATTATTCGATCGTCGACTCCAGCAGCGCAACCTCCACCAACAAGGCAACCTTCACCAACACGTACGACCCTGAGGTCTCCTGGACTCCTATGGCGACTAAGGTCGTTGAGGGTGGCGAGATGAAGGAGTTTACACTTCAGCTTGCGAAAGACAGCAAATTTGACAACATCATCGGTACTGCCGTGACCTCTGCTGGTAAAGATACGGAGCAGACGCTTTCGTTCAAGGACACCACTGATAACAATAAAAAGGTTGAGCTCAAGTACTCGCTCTCTGATATCAGGAATAATCCCGGCGACCCGGGTGGCCCTTTCAAGACCTTTACGTACTATGTGCGCGAGAAAACCGACGGTTCGCAGTTCTCGCACTACACGTACGACCAGTCGGTCTATAAGTTCACGGTTGTGCCAACGTATGACACCGAAAAAGGAGAGATCAAATGTGCGGTGACCTACAGGAAGGGAACCGTTAACCCCAAAGGTGAGTGGACGGCAGACGCCAATACCGCAGAAGAGACGTTCACCGACACCTCCACCCCCACCTTCACCGACACCTCCACCCCCACCTTCACCAACACCTACTCCACCTCTTTGCCCCTTTCTGGTATGTCGGGCGTCACTCTGACGTACCTTGCCGGCGCGGCGGTGCTTTGCGCTGCTGCGGCCTGGATGCACATTCGTCGCAAGGCGAATGCGAAGGGAGGTAAGCGTCGTGAATAAGAAAGTTTGCTCCTTCCCGATCTTGTTTGCGCTGCTTACCCTCCTGATCGGCACCTGCGCGGTTGTGTTCCCCGCTTCCGCGCAGGCCGCGCCGACCTCGACCGGTTCCATTACGGTGAGCGGCACCGTGGCGCGCAGCTACGACGCCTACCGGATCTTTAGCGCCAACGTCGTCGACGGCGACAGCGACGCCAAGATCGCCACCGACCTTGCCTGGGCAAGCGACGCCGTGCGCGACGCCGCGCTGCCCGTGCTGCACAGCGCCGGCATGCCCAATTCCCAGACCACCGCGCAGGAAGCTGCCGAGTGGCTCAACACCGATTCCCACCTTACGAGCGCGCTGAGCGCACAGCTCGCTCGTTCCCTCCAGAACTCTGGCGCCGTGTCCGTGGCCCTTAACGCGGGTACGGAGGCCAAGCTGCTCTGTGGCTACTGGCTCATCGTCGCCGACGACGACGCCATCGCCCAGGGCGAGGCCGGCACCGCGCCGATCATGGCCCTGGTCGGCGGCGCCGCCGTCACCGTCAAGCCCAAGGCGGCGACGCCCAAGGTCCAAAAGCACGTGCTGGA
>CABRDB010000022.1 GCA_902469555.1 uncultured Collinsella sp.
CTCGCAGCGCCTTCCCCTGCAGCAGCCGCAGCCGTGGCGGCCTTCTCGGCCGCGACCTTGCGCGCCTTGGCCTCGGCAGCCGCACGGACCTTCATGGCTTTCTCGCGCGCGGCCTTCACCTCGGGCGTGATAACGCTCATGGGCTCGGCAGTCGAGACCTGGTAGAAAAAGCCCTTAAAGTCGATCTGCATGTCGGTAATGGCAAGACCAAACAGGTCGTGGGCCTCGTTTTCAAACGGGAATACCGCCGGATAGTACGAACTGATAGACGGAATCTCCTGGTACTGATCAATTCCCTCAACCACCAGGTTTTCGATCGCATAGTTGCCGTCCTGCACAATATGCTCCTGAGCAGCACGAACGTTGATAAATGTATAGACCAGGCGATACGTGCCGTCGTCGACGTTGCGTTCGGCGTGCATCTGCACAAAGCGCGCGCCAACGCCCTTGAGCGCCTGGACATGCGACAGGAGCTCGTCGATCCCGACGATGGTATAGATAGCCTTTTGCATTACTCGGCCTCCTTTGCAGCGGCGGGCGCGGCGGACCTGGTGGACACGTTGACCTCGACGCCGTCACCGGCGACGGCCCCGGCCCCGGCCCCCGCAGCCACAAACCCGTCCTCGCCCAGCTCAACGCCACCGTCCCAAGTAGCGGCGCCGCCCACGGTAAGCGGATCGCCGCCGGCGCGCATCACGGCCTCCTTCTGGTCCAGAATGCCGCACGCCTCCACAATGGCATCGATCACGGTCTCGGGGCGAATGGCGCACCCGGGCGCGTACACGTCCACGGGAATCGCGCGGTCCACGCCGCCGATTACGTTATAGGCATCGCGGAACACGCCGCCCGAACACGCGCAGATACCGCAGGCCACCACACACTTGGGCTCGAGCATCTGGTTGTAAATCTGGCGCACGACGGGCAGATTCTGCGCGTTGACCGACCCCGTCACCAAAAAGATATCCGCATGCTTGGGGTTGCCGGTATTGACCACGCCAAAGCGCTCCGCATCGAACAGCGGCGTGAGCGAGGCCAGCACCTCGATATCGCATCCGTTGCAGCTCGAACCGTCGTAATGAATAACCCACGGCGAGCGCGACATTTTATGATCCATGGATGCCGCCTCCTAAATAAATACGTCGACGAGGATGGGCATAAGGTTGAGCAGGCCAAACACCAGCGCCACGCCCCATCCGAGCCTAAAGCAGCTGCGCCAGGTGCTGCGTGCGAAGGTGTTGTCGATCAGGACCTCGACAAAATACGTCGCGGCCATCACGACCAGGGCTACAACCCAGCTCACGGGGTTGTCCCAAACAAAGAACATGCCCACCCACATCAAAAACAGCACGGTCTCGCACCAGTGCATAAGGGTCATCTTGGCCAGCGTGCCGCCGCTCATCTCGGTGGCGACGCCCTGGACGATCTCCTGATGCGCGTGATGCGAGTACGAAAGGTCAAACGGCGACTTGCGCAGCTTGATGGTAAGCACCGCGAGCAACGCGAGGAAAATGGGTGCGCTGTACACGATGATGGGGACCGACTGCCCCGTCACGGCGATGGAATCGAAACTGTCGGTGGCAAGGTACAGGCCCACGCTCATCAGCAGAACGGCGGGCTCGTAACTCATGACCTGCAGCAGCTCGCGATCGGCGCCAACCTGGGCAAACGGGCTTTGCGTCGAGGCGGACGCCAGCACCACAAAGATCGCGGCGAGCGTCACCATAAAGGCGCACAGCAGTGTGTTGGAGCCCGACACAAAGATGCCGCCGCCCACCACGGTAAAGATGAGCGCGCACGCCATGTAGGTGTCGTCCATGGTGTTTACGCTGGCGGGGGCCTTGCGCAGGAGCTTGGCCACATCGTAGAAGGGTTGCAGCAGGCGCGGGCCCACGCGGCCCTGCATGCGAGCCGAAAGCTTACGGTCAAGACCGTCGATCAGGCCGCCCACAAGCGGCGCCAGCAGGGCAAACACCACGGTACCAATAAATATGCCCACGACGCCCGAGCCTTCGAAATACTTACCGCGCAGCACCGAGGGCGCACTCATGGCAAGCCGCTCGGGCCCAATCCACGCGCAACACAGCAGCGCAAACAAGATAATGCTGCAGCACACGACGCTGCCCGCGGGGCCAATACGCTTCTCGCCAAGGGCGTCCTCCGAGTACCAATTGCGCTTTTCGGCCTTCACCTCGTGTCCCATCGAGCCGCGGAAATGGCGATATTTGTCGGTTCCCACACCCGAAAGGTACACGTTGACGTGCGGCTTGTTGCTCACGCGGAATGAAGTCAGCAGCACCACGGCGATAAAAGCCACGATAACCACCATCAGATACATGGCGTCCTTGCCAATAACGTACGGCACGCGGCCAAACACCATGGCGAGGTAAGGCGACACCAGACCGCTCGAGATAACCGGGAACGCCACGCAGCACAGAATCAGCAGCGCGGCGATGGTGTTGAGGGCCATCCATTCGGTCTTATGGACATTGGCCTCAACGTTTTGAGCCGTGGGGTCGACGCCCGAAAGCTTGGCAAGCCACTTGCCCCAGAAGTAAAACGTCGCGGCAGATCCAAAGGCCAGCACCATGATCATGAGCACGTTGCCGGTCTGAGCAAACGCCACCAGGGCGCCCCACTTGGACACGAGCATGCCAAACGGCGCCACGAACATGCCCATGATGCCCAGCATCATCAGGCGCGTCAGATGCGGCATGCGGCTGAACATGCCGTCCATGTCCTCGATATTGCGGCTGCCGATATGATGCTCGGCCGTGCCCACGCACAGGAACAGCAGCGACTTAGCCACCGTGTGGAACAAGATCAGGAAGATGGCCGCCCATACGGCCTCGGGCGCGCCGACACCCAGGCAGGCACTGATGAGACCCAAGTTGGAAATGGTGGAGAATGCGAGCACGCGCTTGGCATTGCTCTGCGAGATGGCCATGAGGGCCGCGAGCAAAAACGTGATGGCACCCACACTCGTAACCATAAAGCCGGTCACGGGATAGATGGCATAGAGCGGGCTCAGCTTGACCATTAGGAACACGCCGGCTTTGACCATGGTGGACGAATGCAGCAGGGCGCTCGTGGGCGTGGGGGCAACCATGGCGCCGAGCAGCCAGGTGTGGAACGGCATCTGTGCGGCCTTGGTGAGTGCGGCGAGCGACAGCAGGACGACCGGCATCACCAGCAGCGCGGACTGCGCGGTGCCGGCGCCGGAAAGCTCGATCATGCCCGAGATGGTCAGCGGCATGCCGTTAACGTGCAGGTACATGAGTCCGGCCAAAAACGCGATGCCGCCCAGCATGTTGAGGATGATCTGGGTGAAGGCGTTCTTGATGGCCTCGGGCGTGCGCGTGTAGCCAATCATGAGGAACGAGCACACGGTGGTGATTTCCCAGCCGCAGAACAGCCACTCAAGGTTATCGCTCGTCACGATGACGAACATGGCCGAGAGGAACAGGAACATAAGCGCCAGGAACTGCGGGCGACGGTCGGGCGCGGTCTGCCCGCGCAGCGCGGCCTCGTGCTCGTCATGGGCCTGGAAGTCCTTCATGTAGCCCAGGGCATACACGCAGATTAGGCTGCCGACAATGCCGACGGCGAGGACCATGATCACGCTCATGTAGTCCAGGTAGAGCGGCGTCGCCGTGACGGCTTCGGCCGCGGGCAGCGTCATGGCTGCAAAGGCGAGCGAGCCCACCAGCTGGACTATGCCGAGCACCGTGGTGAGCGCGTTCCTATATTTGTACGCGTTGTACAGGATGACGGCGCACAGGATGACATCGATGGCGGAGCTGATGATCGAGAGCACATGCGAGGTGCCGGGGGCAACCTCAAAGCTCTGCGGACCCGTGCCAAAAAACATGACGGCGACTACAACTGTCACCGCCATAATAATGCCGGAACCTATGAGCCCCACCGCATCGCGGGCGCGGTCACCGCGCGCGAGCAGCATGCCCAGCGCCGGTACCAGCGGAAACAGGGTAAGGAAATACAGTAGCGTCATACCATCACTCCCCCATGCAAAAACGCTGCAATTGTTTAACGTTATAGCTCAATTGAGGAGCAGCGGCAGCAGGTTTTCGGTCAACTGGGGAGTTTTAGGCGTACGGGGTAAGGGCACGTCCGCTTTGGAGCAGTGGGGCGACGCTCCCCTATCGCAGCGACAGGCGCGCGGGCCACTGCGCGCGGTTTATTGGCCACTTTGGAGGATGTCCCGACAGGCTCGCGCCGGTCCAAAAAGTTGGCGCGGCAAGAAAAATGCGCCCCTGTGGGCGCACCATCCCGTTTGCTATTCCGCCTTTTTAACGCGCGGCTTGCGACCGCGCGGCTTATCGACCAGTGCGGACTCACCGCTCTCGCGGTACTGACGGCACCAAGCCTTGACCGAAGACTCGCTGGGAATCTTGTGCTTGATCATGGCCTCGCGAACCGTCAAGCCGTTTTCCAGACGGTCCTTAACCACAGCGAGCTTTACGTCGTACGAATAGGTGTGATGATGCGAACCGGCATTGAGAACGGCGTCGGCACCGCCCACGGCATACGCGCGGGCCCACTGACGAGCCGTGGCCTGGGGAATGCCAAGCTCCGCGGCGAGGGCGCGATGACCGACCCCCTCTTGGAGGATCTCGACGGCGCGCTGTCTAACCTCGGGCGCATGCGTGCGAGTCCTAGTTGCTTCCGACATACCTGCCACTTCTTAGCCTTAACCGTTAATCTGCTTTCTTACGTGCAAGTTAGATAGTAGCATTTTACTGTTTGCTCAAAGCAGTTAATTAAAATAGACGCGGCGTTATCTGGGCATTTGGCACCAAATTACGACATTTCTTTATCGATTATTTACGCTGGTAGCTGACTCGCAGCTAATCGTCATTCGCTTGTCAACAAAATTGACATCTCTTTTATGTCCTTTGGTGTAGAGGATATAGTTATTAACCCCTTCCCCAATAATTTTGAGTGATCTGCGAGGCAGTAGACGTCCTCACTCCTCATGATTACCGCGCATTGCCATCCACCGGAGCAAAACAAAAAGGGCGGGACCTGCTGCGCTTGCAGGCCCCGCACCGGTTGACACCCGACGGGACACAGCCGGGCGAGACGGATCCGTGCTACCGCCCCGCCTGGCCGCGATGTTCAACTACAGCTCGTTGGCCGCGTGATATGCCGTGCGAATGGCGCTCGCAATGTCGGCGGTGCGCTCGCCCGAGCAGTCGCCCACGCGGGTCACGGGCACCGTCACGCCATCCAAGTCAAACGCGTTGGCCTTGGAGCCCACGGCCATCACCACGTAATCGCAGGCGATTTTTACCGGCTCCTCGGCGCCGTCCTCGGTGGTGTGAACAGCCTCCACGCCCTCGTCGGTAATGGCGGTCAGGCGGGTCTTCACGTGCTGCTCCACGTTGTGCTCGGCAAAGTCGCTCATGATCAGCGGCAGAATGGTCTCGGACTCGCCCGCGGCAATCTTGTCGAGCATCTCCACGATCGCCACCTCGCAGCCGTGCTGCAGCAGGTACTCGGCAGTCTCGGTGCCCACCAGGCCACCGCCAATGACGGCGACGCGGCCCGTAAGCTCCACCTTGCCGGCCAGCACGTCCCAGCTCGAGACGACCTTGTCCGAATCGGCGCCCGGAACGGGAATGACCACGTCGTGTGCGCCCACAGCCACAATCGCGGCGTCGGCGGCGTTGAGGTCCGCGGGGCTAGCGACGTGGTTGAGCTCGACCTTCACGCCCAGGCCAGGCAGAATCTTCTCGTAGTACTCGACCGAGCGCATGATCTCGTCCTTGCGCGGGGGCGCGGCCGCCAGCACAATCTGGCCGCCCAGATGGTCGCTCGCCTCGTAGACGGTCACGTCGTAGCCGCGCTTGGCTGCCACGCGCGCGGCCTCCAGGCCGGCAATACCGCCGCCCACCACGGCGATCTTCTTGTCGCCCTCGCCCGGCTTAATGGCTATGGTCGCCTCGTCACCGTTCTCGGCGTTGAGCACGCACGAGATGTACTTGCGGTTTTGAATCGCGTCGACGCAGCCCTTGTTGCAGTTGAGGCACTCGCGGATGGGCTCACCCGTGGCGGCCTTCAGCGCAATGTCGGGGTCGCACATGAGCGAGCGGCCATAGGCGATGATGTCGGCGGCGCCGTCTTCCAGAATCTTCTCGCCGGCCTCGACCGAAACCACGCGGCCCACGGTTGCCACCGGCACGGAGACCAGGGCCTTGACGCGCTCGGCCACGGGCAGCGTCCAGTTGTAGGGCATGGCGCCCATGGGCGGAATGGTGTCGCCCATGTTGCCGGTGTGGTTGGCCTGTGCGACCTGGATCATATCGATGCCCGCGCCCTCGAGCAGCTTGGCGAACTCGCAGGCCTCGTCGGGCTGCAGGCCGCCCTTGCCGCGCGGCGTGCCGTCGGGGTTCTCCATGATCACGGGGAGCTTGTACTCCACCATCAGCTGCGGCGCGGCTTCCTTAATGGCAGCGACGACCTCCAGCGCGTAGCGAACGCGGTTCTCGAACGAGCCGCCGTACTCGTCGGTGCGCTGGTTGAGGATGGCCGAGCACAGCGAACCTACCAGGCGGTCGCCGTGGACCTCGATGGCATCGATCCCGGCCTGCTGCGCGCGAGCGGCCGAGGCGGCGATAGCCTCCTTGATCTGGGTGAGCTGCTCCACACTCGCCTCGTTCACAAAGTGCTGCATGTCGTGGTGCAGCTTGGCGTAGGCCTGGTTGCGGATCTCGTTGGACTCGGCCATCTTGGCGGCAAAGGTCTCCTCGTCGCCGGCGGCCTTGGCCTCCTGCGCGGCCTTGGCGGCGGCCATGGATCCCATGACCATGCGGCCGACACCGGGCACGTCGTACTCGGGGTGGAACAGCTGCAGCGCGACCTTGGCGCCGTGCTTGTGGACGGCATCGGCCAGGGCCTTAAACGTGGGGATTTGGGCGTCGGTCGCCAGCTTGGGCGTGGGGCTTGCGGTCATGACGGGAGCAACGTCGCCGATGACGATGTAACTCACGCCGCCACGGGCCAAGCGCTCGTAAAAAGCCAGGCTGCGCTCGCCAATGGAGCCGTCACGCTCCTCGTAGCCGGTGGTCAGCGGCGGAAACATAATGCGGTTTTTGAGCTCAAGGGGGCCAACCGTAATGGGCTGAAGCAGCTTGGATGCAGGTGCGGTCATGGACATTCCTCTCTTGTAGGCGCGGCGGCGATGTTGCCGCGTAGTTGTCTAGAGGATATGGCATGGGAGCACGGCGGCGCAACGGAAATCGGCGAATATCAGGTGGCGGCAGGTAGATGGGGGTGGGCGGGGCGGCCCGTCGGTTTGTCTCAATCTGTAACAGTTACTCGGCAAAACTGGGTCTTACTGTTACAGATCGAGACAAACCAAACCCGCCTGCTAGAAAATCTCAATCTATAACAACAACTCGGCAAAATCCGTCCCTCGTGTTACAGATTTAGACAAACACGACCCAACCCACCGGTATATCTCGATCTGTAACACCTAGCCGCCCAAATCGGGTCTAGATGTTACAGATCGAGATTTTGTTTGAGAGGCCGAGAATTGGACCGAAAACACGGTCCCGAAATAACAAAAAAGCTCGCCGGCTAGGCCGACGAGCTGCAAGTTCTTGGTCGCGGGGGCAGGATTTGAACCTACGACCTCCGGGTTATGAGCCCGGCGAGCTACCAGACTGCTCCACCCCGCAATGTCTGGGCGCCTCATGTGCGCAAGAAAGAATATTACGCGGGAGTTCGGTAAACGGCAAGGAAAATCTCGTAGAGCATAATTCCTTCATATTTAAAACCCCTCAGCCCCTATCACCGTAAACGAATCGCGGCCGAGCGCCGTCGACGGCGCGTATACAATGGTGCGCGTCCTTTTATGCCAACACCGGGAGTAGACATGCTGCTCGCTATCGATATGGGAAACACGCAGACGGCCATGGGCCTGTTTGACGGAGACGAGCTGGTGCAGTCGTGGCGCATGCCCACCGACCGCTCTTATACCGCCGACGAGATCCATGTGCGCCTGATGGGTTTCTTTAAGATGTACGGCCTTTCGCTCGACGCGGTCGACGCGATCGCCTTTGCGGGCGTGGTGCCGCAGCTCTCGCGCGAATGGCACGCCGTGGCCGACCGCATTGCCGCAGATGCCATCGTCATCGGACCGCAGACGGCCGCGGTGACCAAGCTGCGCGCGGCGCGTCCCCAGGCCGTAGGTGCCGACCGCGTCGCTAACGCCGTTGCGGCCGAAACTTTCTACGGCGCGCCGGCAATCGTGGTGGACTTTGGCACCGCGACCAATATCGACGTCATCGATGAGGACGGTTATTACATTGGTGGAGCGATTGCGCCGGGCATCCGCATTTCGATGGACGCGCTCGCCGCCCGAGCCGCCAAGCTCGCCAGCGTGCCGCTCGAGGCGCCCGAGCACGCCATCGGCCGCGATACCGAGGAGTGCATCAAGGTCGGCGCCGTGA
>CABRDB010000023.1 GCA_902469555.1 uncultured Collinsella sp.
GCCGGCGATGCCGCGGGCGTCGCTGCTCAGCCCGCTGCGACTGCCGGCTCCGATGCCCAGCATGACGATGCCGCTGCCAAGGCCGCGCTCAAGGCTGCCGAGATGGAGGCAAAGCTCGCTGCCATGGATCCCGAGAAAGCGGCCAAGGTCCGCGCGGCGCTTGCCGCCAAGGCCGCCCGCGACAAGCAGAAAAAGGAGGCGTAAGGTCCATGGCTCATCGCTCCGTAATTCCGTTTGGCCCGCAGCACCCGGTGCTGCCCGAGCCGCTTCATCTGGACCTGGTGATCGAGGACGACCGCGTCATCGAAGCAATTCCGCAGATCGGCTTTGTGCACCGCGGACTCGAGAAGCTCACCGAAAAGCGCGATATGCATCAGTTTGGCTACATCGCCGAGCGCATCTGCGGCATCTGCGCCGTGGGCCATAGCTGTGGCTACGCCAGCGCCTGCGAGCGCATGCTCGGCATCGAGGTGCCTGGTCGCGTGCAGTATATCCGCACCATTCTGCATGAGCTTTCGCGCATTCACTCGCACCTGCTGTGGCTGGGCCTGCTCGCCGATGCCTTTGGCTTTGAGGCGCTGTTCTATCGTTCGTGGACGCTGCGCGAGCAGATTCTCAAGATCTTTGAGAGCACTTGCGGCGGTCGCGTGATTCTGTCGATTAACGAGATTGGCGGCCTTAAACACGACATTGAGGATTCCGAGCTGGCGGGTATTGTCCAGACGCTCGACGCTATGCGCCCTGACTACGAGGCCGTGGTGCATACATTTTTGGACGACAATAGCTGCGGCGAGCGCCTGCATAGCGTGGGCGTGATCAGCAAGAAGGACGCGCTGGATCTGTCGATGGTCGGCCCGTTCGGTCGCGCCTCGGGCGTGGATTATGACGTGCGCATGTTCGGTGACGGTGCCTATGCGGACTTGGCTGCGTTTGAGCCGATTGTTGCCACCGATGGCGACTGTTATGCCCGCTGCCAGGTGCGTTGTGCCGAGGTTACGCAGGCCATGGACATTATCAAGGAGCTTGTCGGCAAGATTCCGCACGACGGTATCGGCGGGCGTACCAAGCTCACGCCGGCCGACGGCGCGCGCGGCGAGGTTGTGATTGAACAGCCGCGCGGCGAGGCATATTACTATGTGCGCGGTAACGGCACCAAGAACCTGGACCGTTTCCGCGTGCGCACGCCGACGTCGCAGAACCTGGCGGGTCTGACGCATGCACTGCAGGGCGTGCTCCTTGCCAACGTGCCCATGATTATCCTGACCATCGACCCCTGCATTAGCTGCACGGAAAGGTAGGCGCGGCATGAGTTTGCTGACATTTGCCAAGACGGCCTTGGGTTCTATGGTCAAGCAGCCGGTAACGGTGTGCTATCCGCAGGAGAAGCTCGCGGCACCCGAGCGCCTGCGCGGGCATATCGTTAACGACATGAACGTGTGCATCTGCTGTGGCATGTGCGCGCGCCGCTGCCCGGCGGGCGCACTCGCGGTCGATCGCAAGGGCGGAACGTGGTCGATCGACCCGTATGCCTGTGTGGTGTGCGGCGAGTGCATCGAAAGCTGTCCTAAACACTGCCTGAGCATGGACACCGCCCGCACTCCGGTTGCGGCGGACAAGACTCCCACGGTAGAAACCAAGCCGGAGTAGCGTTTGGATGGGGCCGGTGGGGCAAAAATGCCCCACCGGCCCCGCGCGTGAACGCGCGGTTGGGCCGCCACGAACAAAACTATGCCGGTTTACGGAGCTGGATAGCGAATCTCCGACCATGCAGAAAATCGCAAAAACAAAACCGCAGGTAGACAGCCTGCCGTTTTTCAAAAAATGAGGGTATGGATGAGGGTCCCGACTTTAGCCCCGTAATCCGGCATAGTTTTGAAATGGCACCATATCCGTAACAGCCTTTGATCTTCCGTGGACGGAGGAAAACGGGCCCTTTTGTCCCGTCGATCTTGAGTCGCATCCGTTTTCCTGCGAAAACCCTCGTGTCTCAACTATGGTGAGACATTTGTCTCACGCCCAAAATCGAATCTGGAACATGTGTCACCTGCTCAAATTGTGTCTCATTCCGTAACTTTAGGCTGATGCTAGGTCTGAGCCTGCGAGAAGGGAGACGCGATGGGTAAGTACACGAGGGGTCTCTTGGCGGTGATACTGGCCGTAGTGCTGGTGTTGCCAGCCGCAGCATTCGCCATGCTGCCCGAGGCCAACGCCAGGTCCAGCACCGGTATGGACGGACCGGAAGCGACAAAGATAGTCGATCACGACACCAGCAACCATTGGAAGTTCTGGGCGGGCGGCTATGACGGCAGCAAGGTCACGACGCAAAACGTCGGCCGAATTTGGACGGATAAGACGGTCCAAGCAATCGATGACGGGAAATCGGACTTTTTGACTACGCTTTCGGCGATGTCTTCGACATCCGATACGACGTCGCTGGTTTCCAAGCCGCTCGACATCGTGATGGTGCTCGATGCCTCTGGCTCAATGGATGATCCTATGGGTGGTGAAGATTCTCCCAAGCGTATCGATGCGCTCAAGAATGCTGCCAACCACTTTATCGACACCATTGCGGAGCAAAACAAGAACGTTAAGGACGCGAGCAAGCAGCACAAGGTTGCCATCGTGAAGTTCGCGGGCGAGCAGGCCGATAAGGTCGGCAACGATACGTACTACTCCGACGAGGGCTATCTCTACAACTACTCGCAGACAATGCAAAAGTTGACGGCGTGCTCGGGCGGTGGCGTAGAGGGCCTCAAGGGAACGATTAATTCCATTAAGCCCAATGGCGCCACTCGTGCCGATAACGGCATGGAGCTGGCCAAGGGGATTACTTCTGGACGTGAAGACGCCCAGAAGGTTGTTGTGTTCTTTACAGACGGCAAGCCCACGAGACGTAGCGACTTTAGCCCCACGGTCGCCAACAATGCCATTGCGGCTGCTAAGGCCATGAAGGACGAAGGCGCTACCGTCTACACCATCGGCATCTTTGACGGTGCGGATCCCAGTGCCGATCCTACGAGCTACAAGACGAGCGATGAAAATAAATTCATGCACGCCATGTCGAGCAACTATCCCAAGGCGACTTCGTATACGAGCGGAAAGCTGGGCGATCGCGTTGCCGGTGCTACTTATTACAAGTCTGCAGCCAACGCTGCAGAGCTAGATCAAGTCTTCGCAGACATCTCGAGTGCCATTACGTCGGGCAAGGGTTTCCCGACCAAGGTCGAGGGCAACAATCCCAACGGCTCCGGTTACATCACATTCGAGGACGAGCTGGGCGCCTTTATGCAGGTCGATAGCTTTACCGGTGCCGAGTACAACGGCAAGACCTATGGGGCCGCCACCAAGTCGACCGATGGCAATATCGATACCTATACGTTTGATGGCGAGCTCGCCCATCTCGTAATTACGGTTGATCGCGCGGACGAGAACAATCCGCAGCGCGGCGACATCGTGACGGTCAAGGTCCCCGCATCGCTCATTCCGCTGCGCCGTTTTACCGTTGACGAGTCGGCGGGCACGTTTGTGGTTGACTCCACGGAGGCCATCTCGCCTATCCGCGTTGCGTATGCATCGAGCGTAAAGGCTATTGCACGCAAAAACCTGTTTACTCCCAATAACGTACCGGGACTGCAGGATTACATCAATGAGCACAAGGACGCCGATTCCAATACCGTTAGCTTCTACGCCAACAAGTGGACCGGCGACGATGCGGGCGATACGGTCGCAAGCTTTGAGCCTGCTGCTACGAACAGCTACTACTACTTCCAAAAGCTAACGCCCGTCTACACAGACGCGGCTTGCACCAAGCTCGCAACGGAAAAGCCTTCGGGCTCTAAGACCTATTGGTACAAAGATGAGTTTATGGCGCAGAACTCGTCGGGCGCGCCGTACGATGATTCCGTTTCGATCCCGGTTAAGGGAAGCGAGCTCGAAAACTTTGAAGGTGCTTTGGTAAAGGATGGCGATCACTGGTCGATTAAGGCTGGCACCGCGCGCCTCGCCTTTATCAACCAGCTCCACACCACCAAGGAGCGTGTGGGCGGAAACCCGACGGACACCGCACGCGACGTGATCAATCCCCAGTGGAACAACACGAAGGTTGTTTCTGGTGCGACGAAGGTCAATGTCTACCTGGGCAATAACGGCAAGATTAGCTTTACGCTCAATACCACGCCGACAACGTTGACAACTGCCGACTTTGGCCTGACCAAGGTGCTCGAGGGTCGCGAGTGGACGAATGAGGACAAGTTTGAGTTTGGTCTGACGTCCAAGGACAACGCCCCGATGCCCAGGTCCACGACTGCGTTTGCAACCAAGGGCCATGCGGACATTAGCTTTGGCGAGATTGCCTATGACAAGCCGGGCACGTATGTCTACAAGGTTAGCGAGAAGCATGCCGGGACCACGGTCGACGGCATCGCCTACAGCAAGAACGTTGCAGAGTTCACCGTAACGGTGACACCCAACGCAAAGGGAAAGCTCGAGGCTTCTGTGAAGAAGACCTCGGGCGAGGTCGAGTTCAAGAACACCTATACCGCCAATCCCGCTGAGTCGAGCGTCACCGATCAGATTACAGTTACCAAGGTCCTGACCGGCCATAAGCTCCAGGACAATGAGTTCTCCTTTGAGCTCGTTGAGGGTGAGGGCGAGGACGCGTCGGTTGTCGAAACCGTTAAGAATGATGCCAACGGCAACGTTGCGTTCAGCGCCATCAAGTACACCGAGATCGGTCAGCACATCTATACGCTGCGCGAGGTCAAGGGCAATGCCGGCGGCATCGCCTACGACAAAACCGTCTATACCGTCGTGACGACCATCGCCGACAATGGCAAGGGCCAGCTTGTGGCCACGCATAAGCTGAAGGGCGCCGAGGACGTCAAGAAGATTGAGTTCAAGAACTCCTACACCGTGACGCCCAAGAGCTCCAGCGTCACCGACCAGATCATCGCGACCAAGTCCCTGACCGGGCGCAAGCTTGCCGCCGGCGAGTTCTCCTTCGAGCTCGTCGAGGGCGACAAGGTCGTCGCCACCGGCACCAACGACGCCAGCGGCAACATCACGATGGGCGCCGTGAAGTACACCGAGGCCGGCAAGCACACCTACACGCTGCGCGAGGCCAAGGGCGGAACCACCAGCAAGGGCATCGCCTACAGCGATGCCAAGTACACCATCGAGACCACCATCACGGACAACGGCGACGGCACCCTCAAGGCCGAGCATGTCCTGAAGGACGCCACGGCTGCGACTTTCAAGAACACCTACAGCGTGGCCCCGCTCGATGCGGAGCTCGACTTTGACCTGAGCAAGGTCATCAGCGGCCGCGACTGGACGGATGGGGACGAGTTCAGCTTTACCATCACCGCCCCCGAAGGCGCCCCGCTGCCCGATCCCGCAACCGCAACCGTGAGCAAGAAGGACGCGGAGGACGGCATCGCCGCCATCAAGTTCGGCAAGATTCACTACGCAGCCGCTGGAACCTATAAGTACGAGATTCGCGAGAACGCGGGCAGCACGGTCGGCATGACGTATGACGCGCATGTCGCAACCGCCGAAGTGACCGTGACCGAGGACGGCGAGGGCAACCTGACCGCCAATGTCACCAAGAAGGAAAACGGACGCTTCACCAACACGTACCGCACTGAGCTTAACTACACCGCGGCCGGCGGCCTCAAGCTCAGCAAGAGCCTCTCCGGACGTCCTATGACCGAGGGTCAGTTCACGTTTACCGTGAAGCCTGCCGACGAGGCCTCGGCCAACGCGCTTGGCCTGCTGCCCGGAGTCAACAACTTCAAGTCCCCTGCGACGGCAGAGGCAACGGTCGGCCTGATCGACATCCTGGCTGGCCATGAGGTCAAGTTTACGCAGGCTGACGCAGGCGAGACCTTCACGTACACCGTAGCCGAGAAGAATGACGGCAAGCCCGGTTACACCTACGACGACGCCGTGCGTACCGTGACGATCGCCGTTGCCGATGACGGTGCCGGTACGCTTACCGCCACGACGACCGTCTCCGGCGGTCCCGAGGGTACGCATACGACGGTCCACAAGAGCGGTGAGAACAAGGTCGAGAGTGCCCTGGTCCCGTTCCACAACAGCTACAGCGCTACGACCAATACGCCTGGTGGTACCGCTGCTCAGGTTGTCGCCACCAAGACCCTGACCGGTCGTCCGATGGCCGACGGCGAGTTCTGGTTCGGCATTGCCTATCAGGGCGAGCTTGTGGGCTACGAAAACCTCAAGCCCAATATCGGCGGGCATGTGAGCTTTGATGCGCTGCACTGCGATACCGAGATGCTTGCCAATCTTGAGGCGGCTGGGCTTGCCCATCGTACCGATAAGGACGGTAAGCTTGCCTGGACCATTAACTACACGGCCTACGAAGATTTATTCGGGCTGCCGAATGGCGTTTCCGCTACAACGTGGAGCTTTGGCTTTAAGGTTATCGTCGTCGACAACGGTGACGGTACCCTGACGGCAACGGTCGACTACGGCGGCGTCGAGCCCTTGTTCGAGAACGTCTACGGCGCCGAAGCCGTCGATGCCGCGCTCACCGGCACTAAGAAGCTCCAAGCTGCCGAGGGCCTGACCCCGGCTGACATCACGGGCAAGTTTACCTTTACCGTGACCGCCGACGAGGCTGGTGCCCCGATGCCCGAGCGCACGACCGCAACCAACGACGCGGCTGGCAACGTGGACTTTGGCAAGATCCACTTTACGCTCGAGGACCTCAACCGCGCTCTGGGCGTGACGGACGATGCGACCGATAAGGCCGAGGCAGACGAAGCTGACGAAGCCGAGGCCGACGAGGCAGAGGCCGAAGAGGCAGAGGCCGACGAGGCCGACACCGATGCCAACGCCGACGAGCCCAGCGACGAGCCCGAGCCCGCAGCCCCCACCGCTCCGCGCTCGCACACCTTTACTTACACGGTGACCGAGTCCGGTAGTGCCCCTGGCGTGACCAATGACACCAACGCCACGCGCAAGGTTTCCTACACCGTGTCTGACGACGGTGCCGGGCATCTGAGCGTCAAGCGCGAAGGCGACGACGGTGCTGCCTTCACGTTTACCAACACCTACGGCGTGGCACCTACCGATTCGTCCGTGACCGATCAGGTCAAGACGGTCAAGCGTCTGACCGGACGCAACCTTGCAGCTGGCGAGTTCACGTTTGAGCTGCTCGAGGACGGCGTGGTTGTCGCCACCGGCACCAACGACGCCAACGGCAACGTTACGCTGAGCCCGATCCACTACGAGGCGCCCGGCACGCACACGTACACGCTGCGCGAGGCTTGCCCCAACGCGCTCGGCCAGTACAGGGGCGTCACCTATGACGGCACGACCTACACCGTCGTGACCACCGTCTCCGACAATGGTGACGGCACGCTGACCGCGACGCACAAGCTCGAGGGAACTACCGAGTCGGCTGGCTTTACCAACAAGTATCACGCCATGCCCACGCAGGTTTCCATCGGCGCCATTAAGGTGCTCGAGGAACGTGAGCTCAAGAAGGACGAGTTTAGCTTTAAGCTCGTTGGCGAGGACATCGAGTCCACCGTCACCAACGATGCCGACGGTAAGATCAACTTCGACAAGTTTGAGTACGACGAGCCCGGTACGTACGTCTATACCATCAGCGAGGTCAAGGGCGACGAGGCCGGTATGACCTACGACAAGTCCGTCTTTACCGCGACCGTCAACGTGGTCGATGACGGCGAGGGCAACCTCAAGGCGAACGTCGCCTTTACCAAGGGTGACAAGAGCGTTGAGGGTATCGTGTTCAACAACACGTACAAGAAGCCCGAGACGCCCGTGCCGACGCCCGACCCCGGCACGCCCAAGACCGTGACGAATATCGTCAAGACGGTCAAGGGTTTCCTGCCCACCACGGGTGACCAGCAGGCCGCCGCACTGCTCATGGCATTTGTTATCGTCATGGCCGGCGTCGGAGCCCTGGTCTGGGGTATCCGTAAGCGCTAGGCACGTCGAC
>CABRDB010000024.1 GCA_902469555.1 uncultured Collinsella sp.
ATCCTGCGTCCCCGCGCGGGCGCCCCCGGCTATCCAACCTCTTCGATAGGAGCTTTTCCCACATGGCTGACATCGCATTCGAGAAGGACCTCTCCGTCACCGAGACCGGCATCGAGGGGCTCAAGGTCGTCGACCTCGCCGTCCACGGCGACTCGCGCGGCTGGTTCAAGGAGAACTGGCAGCGCGCCAAGATGACCGAACTCGGGATCCCCGATCTCCGCGTCGTCCAGAACAACATCTCCTACAACGACAGCCGCGGCGTCACCCGCGGCATCCACGCGGAGCCCTGGGACAAGTTCATCTCCGTGGCCCGCGGCTCGGTCTTCGGCGCCTGGGTGGACCTTCGCGAGGGCAGCGCCACCTACGGCAAGGTGTTCACCTGCACCCTGGACCCGTCCAGGGCCATCTACGTCCCGCGCGGCGTGGGCAACAGCTTCCAGGCGCTCGAGGACGGCACCGCCTACACCTACCTGGTGGACGCCCACTGGTCGCTGGAGCTGAAGAGGACCTACACCTTCGTGTACCTCGCCGACCCGGAGCTCGCCATCGAGTGGCCGATCCCGCTCGATGAGGCCACCGTATCCGAGGCCGACCTCAACCACCCGATGCTCAGGGACGTCGTCCCCATGGCGCCCAAGAGGACGCTCGTCACCGGCTGCAACGGCCAGCTGGGCCATGCGGTGCGCGCGCTCGCCGAGGAGCGCGGCGTCGCCAAGGACTTCGACTTCTGCGACATCGACACCTTCGACATGTCCGACCCGGAGGCCTATTCGCAGTACGACTGGTCGCTCTACGGCACCGTGATCAACTGCGGCGCCTACACGGCCGTGGATAAAGCGGAGACCCCCGAGGGCCGCGCGACCGCCTGGAAGGCCAACGCGACCGGCCCGGCGCTTCTCGCACGCACCTGCGCCGGGCACGGGATCACCCTGGTCCACGTCTCCTCCGACTACGTCTTCGACGGCACGGCCGAGGTCCACACGGAGGACGAGCCCCTCAGCCCGCTGTCCGTCTACGGCCAGACCAAGGCGGCCGGCGACATCGCCGTCGCCGGGTGCCCGCGCCACTACATCATGCGCAGCTCCTGGGTCATCGGCGAGGGCCACAACTTCGTCAAGACCATGAAGGGGCTGTCCGACCGCGTCGCCGACCCGGAGGACGGGCTCGCGCAGGTCACCGTCGTGGACGACCAGCTGGGCCGCCTGACCTTCACGCGCGACATGGCCGCGGCCATCTTCCACGTGCTGGACGCGAAGGCCCCCTACGGCACCTACGACTGCACCGGATCCGGCGCGGTGAAGAGCTGGGCCGACATCGCCCGAGCCGTCTTCGAGGCCGCCAACGGCAACGGCGACAGGGTCGTGCCGGTATCGACCGCCGACTACTACGCCGGCGCCGCGGGCCCCATCGCACCGCGCCCGGTCCACTCCGCGCTCGACCTGTCCAGGCTCGAGTCTGTCGGCTTCCACATGCCCGACTGGGAGGAAGAGCTGGGGGAGTATCTTAAGACGCTCTAGCCGCTATCAACTTTTCGAGAGTAAAAGCCGCCGTTCTTTAACGGCGGCTTTTCTTGTTGATGGCTATCTGCGCAGTGGTGCCAATAGTATTTTGCGGAAGATCTTTCACTCGCTTGGCTTGGAAGTGGGGTGGCCAGGCTGATCATCGTGGGCGTATTTGCTGTACACGTTGACCTCCCACTGCTTTTTTTCGACCTTTGCCACGGAATCGAGGATGAAGCCGGTCGCAAGGCTCAGACCGCACAGGAACATAAACGACGCGGCGAGCATGGCGGTGGGGAAGCGCGGAACGAGGCCGGTCTGGAAATACTCGACAACGATGGGCATGCCCAAGGCGAGGCCGATCACCGCAAACAGAAGCGCGACGAGGCTGAAGAACTTCAGAGGGCGGTAGTCCTTGAACAGCGTGCCAATCATCGCAACGACTTTAATGCCGTCGCTTACGGTATTGAGCTTGGACTCGGAACCTTCCGGACGGTCGCGGTACTCGATGGGCACATCCTTGATGCGCCAGCGGTGGTCGACGGCGTGGATCGAGAGCTCGGTTTCGATCTGGAAGCCCTCGGAAAGCACAGGGAAGGTTTTAACGAACGGGCGGCTCATGGCACGGTAGCCGGTCATGACATCATCGAAGCTGTAGCCATAGATCCACTTGATCATGGCACGGACCAGATTGTTGCCAAAGCCGTGGAAGGCACGCTTGTTCTCCTCGGCATAGGTGCCGTTGGAAAGGCGATCGCCTACGGTCATGTCGGCCGTGCCGCTGAGGATAGGCTCGCAGAGGGCTTTGGCCGCCTCGGCGGGGTAGGTGTCGTCGCCGTCGACCATCAGGTAGCAATCGGCGTCGATGTCGCGAAACATCTGGCGGCACACGTTGCCCTTTCCCTGACGGGGCTCAAAGCGGACCGTGGCGCCGTGCTCGGTGGCGATGCGTGAGGTATCGTCCGACGAATTGTTGTCATAGACATAGACCGTCGCTTGCGGAAGCTCGCGGTGAAAGTCGTCGATGACTTTGCCGATCGTGAGCGCTTCGTTGTAGCAGGGGATGATGACGGCGATGGATTCAGAATTCACTCAATGCTCCTTATACATTCAATCCTTGAAAGTATAGCCGTTTGGTCATGGCATCCTAAGATGTGGGTTAGTTCTCCAGTTTTGTTGCGTGAATCGTTTGCATGGTCGTCGGGTCTATACTGTTCGTTTGTCAACGATTACGAGTAAAGGAGTTGCATCCGTGTCGGATCAGACAAAGCAACAAGAAACTCGCAGTCTGCCTGCGACGTTTGCTAAGAACGAATTTGAGAAGGATGCGTTTATCCTTCGTCAGCTGGTTACCAAGGATTTTAAGATCAAGTATCGCCGTAGCGTTCTGGGTGTCGCATGGTCGGTGCTCAATCCGTTGCTGATGATGATCGTCATGGCCATCGTGTTCTCGACGATTTTTGGCCAGGGCCGCAATGGCTCAATGACGCCCGAGATGTACCCGCTGTACTTGATCGTGGGTAACATTACCTTTGCCGTCATGTCCGAGTCTACGAACCAGGCCCTGACGTCTATCGTGGGCGCTGCCCCTCTGCTCAAGAAGGTTAAGGTGCACCGCTGGGTCTTCCCGGTGCAGAAGGTGCTCTTCTCGCTGGTCAACTTTGCCTTCTCGCTGGTCGCCGTCGCCATCGTCATGCTGTGGTTCCGCGTTATGCCTTCTTGGCACCTCATTCTGCTGCCGGTTTGCCTGCTGCTGCTTATGTGCTTCTGCATGGGCCTGGGCATGATGCTCTCTGCTCTTACGGTCTTTTTCCGCGACGTTATGCATCTATGGAGCGTCGTCATCACGGCATGGACTTACATTACGCCCATCTTCTGGACGACTGACTATATTGCGCAAATGCCGCATCTCGTGCGTATCTTGATGTATGCGAACCCCATGTTCAACTACCTGCAGTTTATGCGCGATATCTTTCTGTTCCAGACTACGCCCTCGCTCATGACGTTTGGTATGTGCGTTGCCTGGGCGGTTCTTGCGCTTATTATTGGCTATACCGTATTCCATAAGTCCGAGCGCAAATTTATCCTCTACATCTAAGGAGTGCTGTGATGACTGAATCTGTTGTTGATTACAGCGAGCAGCCTCTGGCTGTCGAGGTCGACGACGTCACCATGATCTTTAACATGGCGTCCGAGTCGCTGACCAACCTCAAGGAGTACTTCATCAAGCTCGCCAAGCACGAGCTGTTCTTTGAGGAGTTTAGGGCGCTTAAGCATATCTCGTTTGATATTCACCGTGGCGAGGTCGTGGGTCTAGTCGGCACCAACGGCTCCGGCAAGTCTACGATGCTCAAGATTATCGCTGGCGTGCTTGAGCCTAGCGAGGGCAGCGTTAAGGTGCACGGCAATATTGCGCCTCTGATTGAGCTTGGTGCCGGCTTTGACCCCGAGCTGACCGCCCGCGAGAACATCTATCTGAACGGTGCCCTGCTCGGCTATACCAAGGAGTTCATCGACGCCAACTTTGACGGCATTATCGAGTTCGCTGAGCTGCAGAACTTTGTCGATATGCCGCTTAAGAACTTCTCCTCGGGCATGGTGGCGCGTATCGCCTTTGCAATCGCGACGATTACTGAGCCCGATATTCTGATCGTTGATGAGACGCTGTCCGTCGGTGATGTGTTCTTCCAGCAGAAGTGTGAGGCCCGCATTCAGCACTTTATCCAGAGCGGTGACGTGACGGTTCTGTTCGTTTCGCACTCCATGGAGCAGGTTGAGCGCATCTGCCAGCGTGCCGTTTGGATTGAGAAGGGTGACCTTCGCATGGACGGCCCGGTCGATGAGGTCTGCAAGGCGTATCGCGAGCAGTTCAACTAGGTTATAATTACTTGCGCCCGACAGGCTTGCGCTTGCTTGGGCGTGTGGTTATTTGCTCCATTAGCTCAGTTGGATAGAGCAGGGGACTTCTAATCCCAAGGTCGACGGTTCGAATCCGCCATGGAGCACCATCGTTTATTAAGCCCGGACCGCTTGGTGGTCTGGGCTTTTTTCATCTTGTATGCTGCTGAAGCCGAGCGCGAGCAAGCCGCTGCTGTTTGTTGGGGTTGGCATTTTACTTTTCCAGATGCTCTTTCAACAGCTCTAGCGCATGTGCGTAGCCCTGCAGGCCTTCGCCGGTGATGGTGGCAAAGCAGGCCAGGCGGGCGTAGCTCACCTGGCGGAAGTCCTCGCGCGTCTCTACGGCGCTGATGTGCACCTCGACGGCAGGGATGGCGACGGCCTTGAGGGCGTCAAGGATTGCCACGCTGGTGTGCGTGTAGGCTGCCGGGTTGATGACGATGCCGTCGACCTTGCCGTAGGCCTCCTGGATCTTGTCGACGATGCTGCCCTCGTGGTTGGACTGGAAAACCTCGACCTCGTCGAAGCCCTGTGCGGCGCCAGCTTCCTGGCAGATCTGCACTAAGCGGTCGTAGTTGTCGCTGCCATAGATGCCCGGCTCGCGAATGCCGAGCATGTTGAGGTTGGGGCCGTTGATGACGAGTGCTTTCATGGTTGCTTCCTTTGCGAATGGAAAACCACCACAAAGGTGCCTGTCCCCTTTGTGGTGGTTTTGGTTAGAGAGCGGGTGGGAGGGTGTCGAGGAGGGCTTGGGCGGTGTTGGCGGCGCAGTCGCGCGAGTCGATGATGTAGTCGGCCCATGCGCGGTAGCGCGACATGCGCTGCTCGGCAAGCTTGTCGATACCGTCGCGGGCGGTGATGGGGCGGCCCTTGTGGGCGAGCTCTTCGAGCTTGCGGTTGAGCATCACGATCTGGCTGTTCTGGTGCAGCAGCGGATAGTTCTCGTCCCGCGTGACCACGCCGCCGCCGGTGGAGAGCACCAGGCCGCTGCGCTTGGAGATGTCGGACAGAGCCGCCGTCTCCTGCTCGCGGAAGACCGTCTCGCCGCGCTCGACGATAAAGTCGGCACAGGGCATGCTCAGACGCTTCTCAAGCGCGGCGTCCAAGTCGATGTGCTCGCGGCCCGTGAGCTGGGCGATCTGCTCACCCACGCGGGTCTTGCCCGAGCCCGGCATGCCAATCAGGGCGATGTTCTGCTCGCGGCGGGACAGACGCTCCGTCACATCCAGGATGCGCTCGCGCGGGGTGACTTGGCCGGTGTAGCGCTCGACGGCCTGTGCCGCCTGGGCAACAAGCATGAGCAGGCCGCCGATGCAGGGGATTCCGCGGCGCTCTGCCTCGAGCATCAGGCCCGTGCGGGCGGGGTTGTAGACAATGTCGATAACGCCTTCGAGCGCATCGAGCCCTTCGAGCGTGCAAGGCGCGTCGGGGCAGTGGGGGAACATGCCGGCGGGCGTGCAGTTGACGAGCAACGTTGCATCGGACTGCTGGGAGATGTTGTCGTAATTGACCTCGCTCGTGCGGCCGACGGGCACGACGATGGCGCCCAGGTCTCCCAGCACCATACTTGCCGTGGTGCCGGCGCCACCAGTGGCTCCGAGCACGAGAGCCTTCTTGCCGGTAACCTCAACGCCCAGCTCTTCGACCAGGCACTGAAAACCAAAGTAGTCGGTGTTGTCGCCACGCAGGCGACCGTCAGGCAGACGTGTGATGGTGTTGACGTTGCCCATGCGCTCGGCCAACGGACTCAGCTCGTCCAGGTATTCCATGACGGTGCGCTTGTAGGGGATGGTCACGTTGGTGCCCTCCCATTCGCCGCCGGTCATAAAGGCCTCAAGATCCTCGGGCTCTCGCTCAAAACGCACGTACTCGAGCCCCGCGAGCTCCTTGTAGATGGTCGGGGTGTAGCTGTGGCCCAGCACACGGCCCAGGACGCCGTAGGGGCGGGTTGCGGCGGTATCGGTCATCTAGAGCACCTCCGTGTAGCTGCCAAAGTAGGTGAAGCTCTCGCACACGTCGTCAATCGAGTCGAGCAGGTCGTCGAGCGCCTTGCTGCCAAAGGGGCAGTCCAGGTCAAAGTAGAACATAAACTCAAAGTCGCGACCGGGGATGGGGCGGCTCTCCAGCTTGATGAGGTTGATGTTGAGCGCATAGAAGCGCTCGAGTACGCGATAAAGGGCGCCCGGTTCGTTGGCCGTGGTGATCATGAGCGAGGTACGGTTGGCGCCGGGGTAGACGCGGGGCTCGCGGCTGATGACGACAAAGCGCGTGTAGTTGTTGTCGGAGTCCTGGATGTTGGGCTTCAGTACCTCCAAGCCGTAGAGCGCCGCACAGCTGCGCGAGGCGATAGCGGCGACGTCGGTGCGCTCGGAGTTGGCGACCATCTCGGCCGACATGGCGGTGTTGGGGTATTTGGTGGCATGCAGGCCGTGCGCCTCGATAAAGCTAGCGCACTGCGCGATGGCCTGACCGTGGCTGTAGACCTCGCGTATGTCCGCGAGCTTGGTGCAGGGTTTGACGAGCAGATTGTGGTCGATCTTGAGGCGAAGCGAGCGCACGATGTGGAAGTCGAACTGGGCGAGCAGGTCGTAGACGGCGTTGACCGAGCCGGCGGTGGAGTTCTCGATGGGCAGCACGCCAAACTCGCAGAAGCCGTCGCGCACAGCGCGCATAACGCCTTCGAAGGTCTCGAAAAACGCGATGTCGGGCACGTCGAAGAGCTTGCACGCGGCGATTTGACTGTAAGCGCCCTCAACGCCCTGGCAAGCGACGGTGGCAGTTTGAGGGAAGGGCGTGTCGGAGGCTGCAGCCGTGGCGTGGGCCTTTTGCGAGACAGTGATGCCCTTGAGCTCGTTGATGTAGCGCTGCTGCTCGGCCTTGCTCATGCTCATGAGGAGACGGAACAGGGTGATGGTCTGCGCCTCGTAGCGCTCGGGCGCGCGGCTGGCGAGGTTGTTGAGTTTGGAGCGCTCGCGGGCGGGGTCAAAGACAGCCTTGCCCATCTCGATCTTTGATTTGGCGACCTCGGTGGCAATGTCCATACGCTCGACAAAGCTGTTGAGGAGCGTGGTGTCGATGCCATCGATGGCCTGGCGGATGTCAGCAAGGTCCATAGGGACCCCTTTCACGTGTCGGTGATTTTTCTGGGACGGGGATTAAAAAATCATTAGGTACACAATGATTTTTTAATCCCCGTCCCAGAAAAATCA
>CABRDB010000025.1 GCA_902469555.1 uncultured Collinsella sp.
ATCCGGTGCATCGCGCTCGACGGTGCGAATGTGCAGACGCTCGGCGATGGCGCGGACGGCGGCACAGCGGGCGGCCTCCACCTCCTCCTGCGCCGGCGTAAAAATACGGTTGCGCCCCAGCACCAGGCCAATCACATTACGCGGGCCCAGAGCGTCGACGGCCAGCGCCGCCAGCAGGGACGACGGCAAGTCACCCTCGAGTGCCACCACAGCACGCGACGCACCGTGGGCTCGGGCGTTGTCGCGCACAGCGAGCACCAGCGCCTGCCACAGCCACTCCTCGGAACGAAACTCGGGCAGTTCGTGATCTTCCAGGGCATCGAGCATCACGCCGCGCTGAATCTCCTGAACCAGCAGGCTCTCCTCAAAACACGGCGCCTGGGCCACCACGCGGCCGCAGTCGTCGAGCACAAACGAACCGCCGGTATACACCGACTCGTCATAGGCACCGACCGGCGCCATGCAGGCAAACCACACGCTGCGCTTGGATGCGATCTTGCGGTAGGCGCCGCTGCGTACGGCGGCAATGGCAGCAGTCTCGCGGTCGGTCATGTCAAACGCGTTGAATTGGAAATACGCAATGAGGTCGACGCCAGTCGGCAGCATCTCGAGTTCGCGGTCCAGGTCAAACACCACGGCAATGCGCACGCCGTCCACGTCAAACACCGGCGGCGCCCAGCGCGTATCATTGTTCTCGCCGCGCTGCAGGGCAATGCTCGAACGCGCCGGCACCACATGACCGTCCTTGAGCATCATGTAGTCGAGCAGCGGCTGACCCTCAAACGAAACCGCCGCGGGCACGATGCAGATCATGTCAAGCTCCTGGATGCGCTCGGCGACACCAGTCAAGCCGGCAAGCATGTCGTGCTCAAAGTCGGCAGCGCCCACCAGGCCACCGGGCATGGCGCCCATAAAGAGCGGAGCCGGAACGCACAGCACGCGCGCCCCGCGCTCGTGGGCCAGACGAGCCTGGTCCTCGATGCGGCCGCAAATGCCCTCAATATCACCCAGGCGCATATCGATCTGTGCAAGCGCGAGCTTCATGGCTCAGCCCTTTCCGTCGTAAACCATCGAAATCGTAGTAAAAGCGCCGGCCGCATGATGCAGTCGGCGCTCGCATGTGCATATGCTAGCTATGATACCCCGAGCGGGGGCGCGCTCCTAGAACGTCGCGGACCACAGCCCATGCAGGTTGCAGTAGGCATAGACGGTACCGGTCTTGGAACCGCCGGCAAAAAACGTCGCGGGCTTCATGCCGGGCTCAAGGTAATGGACCTCTAAGCGGCCCTCGGCCTCAAGGGCGATCCACTCAATATAGTGCTCGGGCAGGCTGGGGTGCTCGACCGAGCCAACGCGTGCGCGAATCACGTGACCGTCGCGCTCGGTCTCGACAACAGGCACGTGCTTCTCGTGCGCCGCGTCCTCAGTGTTTGCGGTCAGTTCCGTGCAACCGGCAGGGGTTGCAACGTCGTTGCCAAGGGCGGCAATGAGCTTACCGTCGGGGTCCTTAAAGAATTTCGCCATGATGTTCTCCTTTGCTGACGCGCCAATGTTCTTGATGGTTCTTATGCCCAAAGGCAGACAAACCATCCACGGCATTGCAAATGAACACATAACGGGCGGGGACGATGGGGCAGCGTGCGCTATCCGCCCTGGCGGCCCCACCCGAGCGGGTTAGCGCCCGTCGCCGCCCAGCAGCGCCAGAACATCTTCGCGGGTAAACAGCGCCGACGAGATGCCGTCGCCGCCGAGCACGCTGTTGACCAGGTCGCGCTTGGACTCCTGCATCTGCATAATGCGCTCCTCGATCGTGTCCTTGGCGATGAGCTTGTACACGGTCACGGTATGTTGCTGGCCAATACGGTGCGCGCGGTCGGTCGCCTGGTCCTGCGCTGCCACGTTCCACCACGGGTCGTAGTGGATGACCACGTCGGCCGCCGTCAGGTTAAGGCCCACGCCGCCCGCCTTGAGCGAAATCAAAAAGACCGGAACCTCGCCCGCTTGGAACTGCGCGACCATCTTGGCGCGGCTCTCCTTAGACGAAGCGCCCGTGAGCTTAAGGAAGGCGATGTCCTCCCTGGCCAAGCGCTTACCGATGATATCGAGCATACCCGTGAACTGGCTGAACAACAGGATGCGATGCCCGCCGTCGAGTGCGCCGTGCACGAGCTCCATACACGTATCGAGCTTGGCGCTCCCCGCCTTGTAATCCTCGTAGTGTAGACGCGGGTCGCAGCAGATCTGGCGCAGCTTGGTGAGCTCGGCGAGCACCTTGAGTTTGTCCTTCTTAAACTCCCCAGCCTCGCGGTGCTGCACCTGCTGGGCGATGCGGTCCTGGTTGGCCAGGTAGAGCTTGCGCTGCTCGCCGGTAAGCTGCGCCATGACGGTGTCTTCGATCTTCTCGGGCAGGTCGGCCACCACGTCTTCCTTAACACGGCGCAGCACAAACGGCGACACGAGCGCCTGCAGGCGAGCGGCGCTATCGCCCTCGGCATGCTCGACGGGGCTTTCGAATCGCTTTGCAAACGATTCACGCGTGCCCAGCAGGCCCGGCATCAAAAAGTCGAAGATGCTCCAGAGCTCGGACAGGCGGTTTTCGATGGGCGTGCCCGTCAGGGCAAAGCGCACGCCGGCAGGCAGGCGCTTGGCGGCGCGCGCCACCTGCGTGAGCGGATTTTTAATGTACTGTGCCTCATCGAGCACCACGCGGGCAAAATCCTGCTCGACGTACTCGTCGATATCGCGCCGCATAAGGTCATACGACGTCACGACCACGCTATGCTCGGCCACGCCGGCGATCTGCACGCGGCGTTGAGCCTTGGCGCCCACAATGGCGCACACATCGAGCGACGGGGCAAAGCGCTCCAGCTCGGCAGTCCAGTTGTACACGAGTGAGGCCGGGCATACCACGAGCGTGGGCTTGGTGTCCCCCGCCTCCACGCGCGCCAGAATATGCGCAATCATCTGGAGCGTTTTGCCCAGGCCCATGTCGTCGGCCAAGATGCCGCCAAGGCCCAGGTGTTCGAGCGAGCCGAGCCACTGGTATCCGTCGACCTGGTAGCCGCGCATCGTTGCCTTGAGCGATGCCGGCACCGTAAAGTCCATCTTGCCGAGCGTATCCAAGCGCTCGACGGTGCGACGGAATGCAGCGTCGCGATCGGCTTCGAGCGCAGGCGTGCGCGCAAGCATGCTGTCGACGAACAGGGTACTCGACGCGGGAAGCGACACGCCGTCGAGCAGGTCGACGGCATCGACGCCCAGATCTTCGGCAAGGCCAAACGCAGCGCGCGCTCCCTCATCCAGGCGCACGATGTCGCCGGACGTCAGGCGCGCAAACGTCTGGTGGCGCTTGTACGAGTCCAGATAGATGGCAAGATCTGCCGCCGAAAGCCCGCTCGCGTCCAGCTCGACATCGAGCAGATTGCTCTTAACGGTCGCACGAACCGAGAGCTTGGGCGCGGGGCGGACCGAGATCTGGCGCAGACGGTCGCTGAGCATGATCTCACCCAGTTCGGACAGGGCAGACAGGCCCTCGGTCAGCAGGCAGAACAAGCGGGCGTCATCGCGCTCCTCAAACGCCAGACCGCGCTCGTAGAAATCGAAGTACAGGGCCGCCGTATCCATAACGCGAAACTCCGCCACCTCGTCGCGGGGCGGCACACCGGGGCGCTGCTCTTCGAAGGGGCTGCCCGGAGCGCCCAGGCTAAAGAGATCCGCCGACCAATCGCCGTAGGTAACCGTAATTTTGCAGGTCACGAGCCCATCGTCGACACCGATCGCCATAGCAAAGCTCGGCTCGGGTGCCACGGTATCGAGCGCGGCGGGCGCGGTGAGGTCGGTGTAGTCGCGCAAAATGGGCAGCGCCATACGGCAGAACTCACCCACCTGCTCGGCGGCAATATGGGCGGGCGTGCGGCACGGCAGCAAGCGCGACAAAAAAGGTGCGGCATGCTGAGCAAATGCGGCGTCGGTACGGCGCGCGCGGCGCGTGTCAACCAAGTAGGCGGCATCGCCCGACGCAAAGCAGTACATATCGGCGGGCAGGCGCAGGTCATAGCTACCACCAGCCGCCGGCGCGATTTTGGCGGCAAGCAGCGGTGGGCGCTTAGCGGATGCCTCGTCCTCCCCTTGCGGAGACAGCTCAACCGCCACGTCGTAGGTGCGATGCGTCGTCATCCCCCGCGACCAGGCGGGCTCAAAGGAGATGGTCTGGCCGCGCAGCAGGTCCAGCACATATACGATGCTATGCTCGGACAGCGGCAACTGACGCTCGGCAACAAAACCACTGCGGGCAAAGTCGTACGACGCCGAACGCGAGCTTGTGATGTCATCGAGATAGGCAACTGTCGTCACAACAAGGTTGAGCAGCTTTGCCGATGTTTCGTCAAAGGCCTCAGGTGAATGGACAAACGTGAGCTTCTTGCCATAGGAGAACGTGCCGCCGCGCACGTAGGCATCGGCCATGCCGTCGATGTCCTTGACCACGTAGGAGACCGATCCACAGCGAATGCGGAACTCGAGCGCCCAGCTAAAGCGGTCAGCGAACAGCGGATTGTAGTACGGCACCAACGAGGGCTCCAACGCCGCTTTGGGGGCGTCGGGATCAACGGCACCGGCAAGCTTGCGGCGCATGCTCGCCAGCTCATCCATGCGCGCGTCCGAAAGATCGGAAAGCGCCGCCACAAGGCTCGGGCTCGTGGGGACGGGCGCCGGGAAGGGAAAGTTGGGGTTGACGGCCGGCGCGGCGG
>CABRDB010000026.1 GCA_902469555.1 uncultured Collinsella sp.
ACGTTGAGATAACGTTCGCCCCCGCTTTGCTCTAGCCAGGTTGCTATGGGTGGGCGTGACGGCTACTCGTCGCGCTTCTCCTCATGGCGAGCAGCGGCGCGGGCATCGTGAATGCCCTTGATGGCGGCATGGCGGGCGGTGCGGGCGTCGTGCATGGCGTCGCGGGCCTCGGCGGCCGTTGCCTTGGCAGAGCGCAGCTTGGCTGCCAGGTCGGGATTGGTCTCGGCAACCGCGGCGATCGTGGGGCCGTCGAGCTCTTCTTGCGTGGGCTCGGCCAAAAAGTCGATGGCATACTGAGCGGCTACCATGGCGCCCTTGGCGAGCACGCTCTCGTCGATCTTGTAGAAGCAGGAGTGCTGGGCATAGGTGGCGCCGATCTGGGGATTGCGCGCGCCGACAAAGGCGAGCACACCTGGCACGCGACGCAGGTACTCCGAGAAGTCCTCGCCCGAAAGCGTGCCGCGGTAATGGCCCTCGCCCGCGGGGCCCAGGCATTTGAGCACAGCTTGGCGGCAGCGCTCGCTCGAGGCGGCATCGTTTTCGACCTTGTAGTTGGCGATGGTGTAGTCGGTGAGTTCGGCCTCGGCGCCTAGTGCTGCTGCGGTGTGCTCCACGATGCGGCGCATAAGCTCGGGCATCTCCTCATGCGTCTTGTCGCCATAGGTGCGCACCGTGCCGGCGAGGTACGCCGTGCCGGCGATAACGTTGCGCGCGGTGCCGCCGTGCAGCTCGCCGACGGTGATGACGGCGGGTTCGTAGGGGCTAATCTCGCGCGAGACGATGGTCTGCAGGGCGTTGACGATTTCGGCGGCAACCATAACGGCGTCGTGGCCGCGCTGGGGCATGGCGCCATGGCACGAGGTGCCGCGGACGTCGATGCGGAACCAGTCGGTGTTTGCCATGCGCGGACCGGGCTCGCAGCTCACGGTGCCGGCATCGACCTCGCTCCAGATATGTGCGGCGTAGGCGCCGTCGACGCCGTCGAGCACACCCGTGCCAATCATGAGTTTGGCGCCCTGGCCGTTTTCCTCGCTGGGCTGGAATACGATGCGAATCTCACCGTGGATGTCGTCAGTCATATGGCGCAGGATTTGTAGCGTGCCGAGCATCATGGCGATATGGCAGTCGTGACCGCAGGCGTGCATGCAGCCCTCGTTGACGCTAGCGAACTCCTCGCCGGTCTGCTCGGTGACAGGCAGGGCGTCGATATCGGCGCGCAGCAGGATACGGCGGTGCGGCGTGCCGTCCTCGCGGTAGGCATCGGGCGCGGTACCGCGGAGCGTCGCCACCAGGCCCGTCTTGAGCGGACGCTCGTAGGGGATATTCATGGCGTCGAGCTGGTTGGCGATGTCGGAGGTCGTACGCTCCTCGACAAGGCTCAGCTCCGGGTGCTTATGGAAGTGCCGGCGCTGCTTGATGATGTAGGGTTCAAACTCGGCGGCGATATCTCGGATGGCCGCGGTGACGTCGTCTGCCGCGCGAACCTCGGTTGCCGCCATAATTTGCTGTGCCTTGGTCTTCGTCATGGTCGATTTGCTCCTTGCTGGGTTGATCGCAAAATCGTACAGGCTCTCTCCAGTATGCCACCTGCCGCTAGGGCTGGTAAAGTTGCCGTTTGCCGCTTGGGGTTTTGTTACAAGGGCGGGGGAGTACACTCGGGGGTGTTGAATTTCCTGCCAGAGATGGGGATGCCCATGCGACATATCGATCGGATTATTCGCTCCAAGAACGTCTTTACCGCGCAAGACGGCATCGATACCGCCCGCGAGTTGGCGATCGCCATCGCGGGCGATCGCATCGTCGCTGTCGGCGCGCCCGATGACGTGATTGCCGCCGCACCTGCCGCCACGCCGGTGGTCGATTACGGCGAGCAGTTTGTCTGCCCCGGTTTCCATGACGCTCATCTGCACTTCTTCCATACTTCGGTTGGCTCCTCTCCGTATATGCTCATGGATATGGGCACGTCCGAGGCGGCACTGGTGCAGCATGCGCTCGAGTTTTCCCAGGGCCTGCCCAATGACGCCTGGGTCGTGACCCAGGGCTGGCGCGATTACCGCTGGGATCCGCCCGAGCATCCTACCAAGGCCTCCCTCGACGCCGCCTTCCCCGGTCGCCCCTGTGTTATGTACTCGGGCGACGGGCATACGCTGTGGCTCAACAGCCGCGCGCTCGAAGCCCTCGGCGTGACGCGCGACAGCGAGCCTCCGGCGGGTGGCAGCTATGACAAAGACTCAAACGGTGAACTTACGGGTATCGCCCACGAGGCAGCTGCTATGCAGCTGCTGCCGCGCTGCCTGGAGTGGCTGGGCGAGGACCGCATCGCGAGCGCTTACGCCGACCAGATGAAGCGTATGGCCGAACAAGGCATCACCTCAATCTGCGATATGTCGCTCATGCCCATGCCGGGCTGCGACTTTATTCGCGACGATGTTTACGACAAGCTGCAGGCCGCCGGCAAGCTGGGCATCCGCGCCCATCTGTTTCCCACGCTGCTGGATGACCAATCGCGCTTGGAAGAACTCCAGACCCGATACGCGAACAACGCGCTGCTCTCGGCGCCAGGCTTTAAACAGTTCTTCGACGGCGTGTCGAGCGAGCATACCGCATACCTCACTGAGCCCTATACTAACCCGCGCTTCCCGGGTGACCAGGGTCGCCTGACGGTTCCTGTCGAGCGCATGCGCAAGTTGGTTCTGGCGGCAGCCGAGCGCGGCCACACCGTGCGTATTCACGTTATCGGCGACGGTGCCATCCATGCTGCGCTCGATATCTTTGAGGAGGCGGCAGGGCTCTACGGTCTGCCGCCGCACGGTCATAACACGCTCGAGCATCTGGAGAATCTGCTGCCTGAGGACATCGATCGTCTGCGCAAGCTCAACGTCATTGCCTCGAGCCAGCCTTGCCACATCACGCTCGACCCGGGTGGCCCGGAGCGCGACCTGGGCCTGGAACGCAGCCGCATCATGTGGCCGTTTGCGACCTATAAGCAGCGCGGCATCCGCCAAGCTTTCGGTACCGATAGCCCCATCACAGCCGTTACCAGCATGAACGTGCTCTACACGGCCATCACGCGCCAAGACCCCCGCAGCCACTGGCCCGAGGGCGGCTGGCTTCCCAGCGAGCGCATCGACGCGGCAACTGCCCTGCGCAACTACACCCTGGGCAGCGCCTACGCGGCAGGCGACGAGCGAAACCTCGGCAGCCTGGAACCCGGCAAATACGCCGACCTGGTAGTCCTGGACCAAAACCCGCTCACCATCGACCCCCAAGAGCTGCAAGCCACCAAGGTCCAGGCCACCTACCTGGCAGGCAACTTAATCTACGAGCGCTAATATTCATGCCGTACCGTTAAACGCGGCTCGGGCAGCCTATTTTGGGATGGCGCTCGAGCCGCGTTTGTTTGCCGATCGGGTCCGTTAGGAGCGTCCCCACTCTGCTGGATTTGAGCGCAGGGTGGGGACGCTGCTGCCCCGCGCGCTCAATTGGGATATCAGCAATGCTTTCTCTTGGTGTTTTGCATACTTCCAGTTGCAGATTGCATAAAAAAGCTGAGGTGTTCTTTCCGGTCCTGATGTACCCCCGCCTGGGCCGTGCAAAAAACGGAGTATTCTGCACGGCAAGTTCCTCCGGTACCGCTGCAGTTGGCTAACATTGCGGAGATCAACGTCATTTTGGGGTCCGGTGCGACGCGAGACATGTTTATTTGTCTCGACGAAGTCTGTCTGCCGACCCAAATCGCCGGTCGAAGGCGTCTTTGGGGCCAATAAGGGGTGTCCGGCGCGTATGCAGCCGTCCTGGCCTACTGAATACTCCCAAAAATGCACGGTGCTCCCCGGGGGACCCGTGCGCGCGGCGAAAACCATGCCCATGTCGCCATCCGCATCGCCATTTTGCTGCACAGACTTTTCTGAATGCCGGGGCCGAATTAGTTAACCAAGCTCCCGTGTGGCGCCGGAGGGGCGGGATATAAGGTTTATCGCGAGTTCCGCACGAGCCGAAGGCCACTTAATGTGGCCTTCGTGCGAGCAGGACTGCCCGAGCAGGAAACCTTATATCCCGCCCCTCCGGCGCCACACGGGAGCCGCGCACAAGTTATCCCCCGGCATTCAGAAAATCTAAGTGCCAAAAAATAAGATTTTTTGACTCCGTGTTGTATAACCCGCCATTCGTGGGTACCATTCAACGCGTACGCAAACAAAAAGGGTTAACCCGCGCGGCATGACCGCGCGGCCCAAAAAGGAGGAAACAAGCATGTCGTCTTTGAAGCCGCTTGCAGATCGCGTCCTGGTCAAGCCCGACGAGGCCGAGCAGAAGACCGCTTCTGGTCTGTACATCGCCAGCAACGCTCAGGAGAAGCCGCAGCGCGGCACCATCGTTGCCGTTGGCGCCGGTAAGGTCAACGACAAGGGCGAGCGCATCCCCATGGACGTTCAGGTCGGCGACGTTGTCATCTACGGTAAGTTTGGTGGCAACGAGGTCAAGGTCGACGGCGAGAAGTATCTGCTGATGCGCGCCGACGACATCTACGCCGTCGTCGAGGCCTAGTCTCGTCAGAATCTCTGATTCGTCTTTGAACGCGTCCGTCGCATAGGACTCGGAAGCGGCGACGCGAGTCACATTTCTTTTGGAGGATTACCTACCATGGCAAAGAACATTACGTTCAACACCGATGCCCGCGCCAAGCTCGCAAAGGGCGTCAACACTCTGGCCGACGCCGTTACCGTTACCATGGGCCCCAAGGGCCGTTACGTCGCTCTGCAGCGCACGTTCGGTGCCCCGACCATCACCAACGACGGCGTTTCCGTCGCTAAGGAGATCGAGCTCGAGGACAACATCGAGAACATGGGCGCTCAGCTGGTGAAGGAGGTCGCCACCAAGACCAACGACACCGTGGGTGACGGCACCACCACCGCAACCCTGCTCGCTCAGGCTATCGTCAACGACGGCCTGCGCAACGTCGCCGCTGGCGCCAACCCGCTGGCCATCCGTCGCGGTATCGACAAGGCTGTAAACGCCGCTGTCGCCGAGATGAAGAAGCAGGCTAAGCCGGTCGAGACCAAGGAGCAGATCGCTTCCGTCGGCACCATCTCCGCTGGTGACCCCGAGGTCGGCGAGAAGATCGCCGAGGCCATGGAGGTCGTGGGCAAGGACGGCGTCATCACCGTCGAGGATTCCCAGACGTTTGACATCACCATCGACACCGTCGAGGGCATGCAATTCGACAAGGGCTATGTTTCCGCTTACTTCGTCACGGACAACGACCGCATGGAGGCCGTGATGAAGGATCCGTACATCCTCATCACCGACCAGAAGATCTCCAGCGTTCAGGACATCATGCCTGTTCTCGAGGCTGTCCAGCGCGCCGGCCGTGGCCTGCTCATCATCGCTGAGGACATCGACGGCGAGGCTCTGCCGACCCTGGTCCTCAACAAGATCCGTGGCGCCCTCAACGTCTGCGCCGTCAAGGCCCCGGGCTACGGCGATCGCCGCAAGCGCATCCTCGAGGACATCGCCGTCCTCACCGGTGGCCAGGCCGCTCTGGACGAGCTGGGCGTGAAGGTCGCTGACATCACCGCCGATATGCTCGGTACCGCTAAATCCGTCACCATCTCCAAGGACAACACCGTCGTCGTCGGCGGCGCTGGCTCCAAGGAGGCCATCGACGCCCGCATCGCTCAGATCAAGGGCGAGATGGAGAACACCACCTCTGACTTCGACCGTGAGAAGCTCCAGGAGCGCCTGGCAAAGCTCTCCGGTGGCGTTGCCGTCATCAAGGTCGGCGCTGCTACCGAGTCCGAGCTCAAGGAGATCAAGCACCGCGTTGAGGATGCCCTGCAGGCTACCCGCGCTGCTGTCGAGGAGGGCATTGTCGCCGGCGGCGGCGTCGCCTTCATGGACGCTGCTCCTGCGCTCGATGCTGTCGAGATCGACGACCCCGAGGAGAAGATCGGCGTCGACATCGTCAAGAAGGCTCTGACCGCTCCGGTCGCCACCATCGCCAAGAACGCTGGCTTTGAGGGCGCTGTCGTGGTCGACAAGGTTGCCGAGCTGCCCGCCGGCCAGGGTCTCAACTCTGCCAACGGCGAGTGGGGCGACATGATCGAGATGGGCGTCCTCGACCCCGTCAAGGTCAGCCGCGTCACCCTGCAGAACGCCGCTTCTGTCGCCAGCCTGATCCTCATCACCGAGGCCACCGTCTCCGATGTGCCCAAGAACACTCAGCTTGAGGACGCTATCGCTGCTGCCACCGCTGGTCAGCAGGGCGGCGGTATGTACTAAGGCCGACAAGGTCTAGAACTCCCACCGGGAATCCGGGGGGCGTGACGGGGTTTCTCTCCGGAACGTCCTCGGATTCCCTGCGTTTACGGCCTTGAGGTCGGCGGGCGGAGAAGGACGTGGTTGATAGGGATACGTGTCCCCTTCGCTGTTTCGCGCTTTGCGCGAAAGGCGCGCTACTTTGGAATGGGTGGGGAACGTGGTTGTTGCGGCAACTGGTCCCAGCCATAAATTACCCTTGGCATACTTGCGCGAAAGCCTACTGGTGCTACACTTGCAATTGCTGTTTCAGGGCGGGGTGGAATTCCCCACTGGTGGTAAATCGGGCGGTGCCAAGGGGGTACCGTGGCGCAGGCAAAGTGCCTGCGGTCGAGCCGATGAGTCCGCGACCCGTGTGTGCGTTGGTTCGCATGCCGGCTGAACTGGTGAGATCCCAGTACCAACGGTTAGAGTCCGGATGAAAGAGGCAGGTGATCTTATGTCTGAACAGTCGCAGCATATCCATTTTGAGAACACGAATAGGTGGAGCACCAAACAGCTCGTTACCATGGCGTTGATGTGCGCCTTGGGCGCCCTGTTTATGTACGTGCAGCTGCCCATCCTTCCTTCGGCACCGTTTTTGACCTACGACCCGTCGCTGGTGCCGGCGATGGTGTGTGGATTTGCGTATGGCCCTGGTGCCGGCACCGCTGTTGCCGCCATGGCGATCGTCATCCATGCGCTTACCACGGGCGATTGGGTTGGTGCGCTTATGAACTTGGTTGCCACGCTGGGCTATATTCTGCCTGCGGCTATCGTCTACCAGAAGATGCATACCTATAAGGGTGCCGTGATTGGCCTGGTGCTCGGCGTTATTGCCGCTACGGCGTTGTCTATGGCCGCAAACCTTACCATTGGCGTTTGGTTCTGGTATGGCTCGGTCGATGTGATTGCCCCGCTCATGATTCCTGCCGTGCTGCCGTTCAACCTTATCAAGACCGTGCTTAACTCGGTATTGACGCTCGCGGTGTACAAGGCGGTCTCCAACCTCATCACGCCTAAAAAGGACCAGGTCAAAGGCCGCGCATGATTGAGTGTCGGGGCGTTTCCTTTAGCTATGACGGTGCCGCACCGGCACTCGACGGCGTCGATCTAAACATCGAGGACGGCGAGTTTTTCTGCATCCTCGGTGGCAATGGGTCGGGTAAGTCGACGTATGCCAAGCATCTGAATGCACTGTTGCAGTCCGATGCGGGCACGGTACGTATCAACGGCATGGATGCGTCCGACCCCGAGCTGGTCTATGACATTCGTTCGACCGCGGGCATGGTATTCCAGAATCCCGATGATCAACTGGTGGCAACGCTTGTCGAAGATGACGTTGCGTTCGGTCCCGAAAACCTTGGCGTGCCATCGGCGCAAATTGCGCAGCGCGTACGCGAGGCGCTGAAGGGCGTGGGCCTGGTGGGCTTTGAGCGCCACGAGACCCATGCGCTCTCGGGCGGGCAAAAGCAGCGCGTGGCGCTCGCCGGCGTACTTGCCATGGAGCCGCGCGTGCTTATCTTGGACGAGGCCTCCTCGATGCTCGATCCGCGCGGACGCAAGGGTCTTATGAAAGCGTGCCGCGCACTCCACGATCGCGGCATGACTATCGTGATGATTACGCACTTTATGGAAGAGGCTGCCGAGGCCGATCGTGTCGCCGTGTTTCAGACGGGACGAGTTGCCATGCTGGGCACGCCCGAGGAGATTCTGACGCGGGCGAATGAACTCGCTCAGCTCAACCTTGACATGCCAGAGTCGTGCCGTTTGGGCACGGCGCTTCGTGCGAAGGGCGTGCCTGTTCATGCGCAGGTGCGCGAGGCGGGTATGGTTGCCGAGGTTGTGGAGACTTATGCCGAGCGAAGTGGGGCAGGCACTGTGGGGCAGTCTTCCGCACCCCAATCGGAAATCGTTGGCGGTACGGTTTCGGCAGGCAACGAAGATAACGTACCAGAGCCCGTCATCGAACTATCCCATGTTTCGTACAGTTATTCGCTCAGTCCGCGCGAGCGCCGCCGCTGGCATAAGCGCTCGGCCACTGCGGGCAAATCGAGCAAACAGGCTCTCTGGGGAAACGACCCCAGCAGCCCGTGGGCGCTGCGCGATGTATCGCTGACGGTGCGTCGCGGCGAGTTCCTGGGCTTGGCAGGTCATACCGGTTCGGGTAAGTCGACGCTGGTCCAGCATCTCAACGGTTTGATTCGCCCCCAGGAGGGATCCGTTCGCGCGCTGGAGCTCGATCTGTCAAACAAGAAAGACGCCGCCGCGGTTAAGGCCAAGGTCGGCGTGGTGTTTCAATATCCTGAGCGTCAGCTGTTTGCCGAAACCGTGGCGCAGGACGTGGCGTTTGGTCCGCATAACCTTGGCTTGCCGCAAGATGAAGTCGACCGTCGTGTCGAGTCATCGCTCTCACGCGTGGGCCTCGACCTTTCCACGGTCGGCGACAAGAGCCCCTTTGAGCTTTCGGGCGGTCAGCAACGGCGCGTGGCATTCGCCGGCGTGCTCGCCATGGAGCCCGAGGTCCTGGTGCTCGATGAGCCCATGGCGGGGCTCGATCCGGCTGCGCGCAAGGATTTCCTAGGGCTCATCGGTCGACTTCACCGCGATGGCCTGACCGTTGTCATGGTTTCGCATAGTATGGATGACCTGGCCAATTGCTGTGACCGCATCGTCGTAATGAACGAAGGCGCGGTGTTTGCCGAGGGAGCCCCCGTGCAGGTGTTTGCGCAAGCCGATGAGCTCAAGTCGATCGGCCTGGGCGTTCCCGCCGCCCAGCGTATGGCGCTGGCGCTTACGGAGGCGGGCGTGCCGCTGCGCTTTGACGGCCTCTATACGGTTGAGTCGCTGGCAGACGAGTTGATGGACCTGCTAATCGGTCGCTCGGGCGGTCCTTCTAACGTCGCGGACACTGCTAATTCCAAGACAGTCGCGCGAGAGGAGGGCTGCTAATGGAGGCGTTTTCGTTTGGCAGCTACTATCCCGGCGATAGTGCGATCCATCGCCTGGACCCGCGAACTAAGTTGCTCTTGGGCTTTGTGTTTCTGATCACGACGCTCACAGTCAGCAGCTTCCGCGGACTGGCCCCGGTCGCAATTTTCGTCGTGCTGATCTATGCCGTGTCTCAGGTGCCGGTTCGTCGCGTTCTGTCGTCGATGGCGCCGCTGCTGGCAATCGTCGTCGTGGTCGCGGTGCTCAACTTGTTTACCGACCAGAGCGGGCGCATTCTGTGGCAGCTCGGCTTTTTGCAGATAAGCGAGGGCTCGCTGCATTCCGCCGCCTTTATGGCGTGCCGCCTGACCTTGATGATGGCCGGTATGAGCGCCATTACACTCACCACGCCGACGCTCGACCTCACCGCGGGCTTTGAGCGCCTGCTCGCACCGTTTGCGCGTGTGGGACTTCCTGCGCACGAGCTCGGCATGATCATGGGTATCGCGCTACGCTTTATGCCGCAGTTTGCCACTGAGATGAAACAGACGGCCGATGCACAGGCAAGCCGCGGCGCGCGCGTGACGGGAGGCCCGCTCGGCGGCGTGCGTATGCTCGGCAGTGTGGCGATTCCGCTGTTCACGGGCGTGTTCCGCCATGCCGAGACGCTGTCTGCCGCCATGGATGCCCGTTGCTATCACGGCGAGCAGGGCCGCACACGTCTGCATGCGCTTGCATTTGGCCGCGGGGATGCGCTGGCTGCGGTGGTGACAGCGCTGCTGCTCGCGTGTGTCATCGTCATCAATCTTCAACTTGTTTAGGCGCGATTCGAGCGCAAGAAAGGGGTCCCTATGACCGACAACGACCGCACGGCTCAGCTTGAGCGCGCCTGTTCATATCTCAGGCGCATTCCGGCGTGGTATCTGGCCACGACCGATGTGGCCGACGGGCATCAGCCTCGCGTGAGGCCGTTTTCGTTTGCCATGGTCGATGACGGTAAGTTGTGGTTTTGCACGTCGCGCGACAAGGATGTGTGGGCGGAGCTGAGTGCGAATCCCAAGTTTGAGCTCTCGGGCTGGAAGCCGGGGGAATGTTGGATCGTGTTGACCGGCGAAGCCGCACTTGAGGACGACGCAGTTGCGAGCGACAAGGTGCGTCAAGCGGGTTTTAAGCACATGGTGGGCATCGGCGAGGAACACGAGAGTGCCAACGACGGCCGCCTTGCTTTCTTTTCGGTCCGCAATATTGCCGCGCGCTTCTGTGATATCGACGGCAGCGAGGAGCGCCTGGAGCTCTAGCTCGCACAAACCAGGTTCCCAAACTAGCTAGTACAGGAGGAAACGTGGACGGATTGAATACGGTGTTGGAGTATCTGACGTCGGTGCCGGCGTGGTATCTGGCGACGAGCGTGGACGGACAGCCACATGTGCGTCCGTTCTCGTTTGCACAGATTCAGGACGGCAAACTGTGGTTCGTAACGGCGCGCACCAAAGATGTGTGGCAGGAGCTGCTGCAAAATCAGCGCTTTGAGGCCACGAGTTGGTGGCCGGGCCATGGCTGGCTCATCTTGCGCGGGCGTGCCGGCTTGGATGACCGGGCTTTAGACGAAATGCGCGAAGCCGGGTGGAAGCATCTAGAGCGCCTGGGCGAGCACTATGAGGGACCTAACGACCCCACGCTCGTCTTCTTTAGCGTCGAGGATCCCGAGGCTTTTATCTGCAATCACGACGAATGGGTGCCGGTCGAGCTCTAGCCAGCTGGCTCATCCTAACAACTTGGTTTTCGCATGGGCGGGCCCCGTATTGCCCGGCGCCGTTAGGAGCGCCGGTCAATAC
>CABRDB010000027.1 GCA_902469555.1 uncultured Collinsella sp.
ATATGATGTCGCATCTGCGGCTGAGTCCGAGCCCCGCCGGGGTTGTCCGGCGGGGCTCTTTCTATCAATTTGGCGGCCTTGTGCCTATATATCTGAGGAGTACCTACTATGTTTGACGCCGTTGCACACGCTTTGCTTTCTCTTGTCCCCGAGCTCGATACCGCCAAGGTGGAGGAGGTTCCCATGAGTCTGAAGGCTTGGATTGACGCTTCGCAGGGTAACCTCAGGAGGGAGTCCATGGGCGCCAAGTGCATGGTGCGTCACTTCTTCGCTATTTAGCTTGTCAGCCCCGCGCACGGCAGGGAGTGTGTAAAACTAGCGGTTGAAAAATCGCTTTAGCGATATGGCGCATTGCTTTGGGCGCTTGTTTTGGTATTTGATGAAAGGGGACGGTTCCATGGCTCTTTGGGGCGGTCGTTTTGAGGCGGGCGTGGCCGAGGTCACGCAGGAGTTCGGTGCGTCGCTGCCGGTCGACAAGCATCTCTATAAGCAAGATATTGCCGGCTCCAAGGCGCACGCCAAAATGCTCGCTGCCCAGGGCATCATTAGTGCCGAGGACGAGCAGGCGATTGCCGAGGGCCTGACCCAGATCGAGCAGGATATCGATGCCGGCAACTTCACCTTCGATATCAACGACGAGGACATCCATATGTCTATCGAGAGCGAGCTGACGCGTCGCATCGGCGAGGCGGGCAAGCGTCTGCACACCGGCCGTTCGCGCAACGACCAGGTGGCAACCGATACGCGCTTGGGCGTCAAGGCGCTGGCCAAGGAGCTCATGGAGGCCAACCTGCAGTTGCGCCACGTGCTGATGGATGCCGCCAAGAAGTATGACAGGGTTATCCTGCCGGGTTATACGCACATGCAGCATGCTCAGCCCGTGCTGCTTTCGCACCACCTGCTGGCCTATTCCTGGATGTTCGCGCGCGACTTTACGCGTCTAAAGGCCGCCTTCGATGCCGCTGATAATTGCCCGTTGGGCGCCGCCGCACTTGCCGGTACGAGCTATCCGCTCGATCGTCAGATGACGGCTGCCGAGCTTGGCTTTGCGGGCGTGATCCCCAACTCACTCGATGCGGTTTCCGATCGCGATTTCCTGCTCGACCTGCATTACGCCGGCTCCGTCATGGCGATGCACCTGTCGCGTCTTTCCGAGGAGATCGTGCTGTGGTCGAGCTCCGAGTTCGGTTTCATCACGCTGTCCGATTCGTACTCCACCGGCTCGTCCATCATGCCGCAGAAGAAGAACCCCGACTTCGCCGAGCTCATTCGCGGCAAGAGCGGTCGCGTGTACGGCAACCTGGTCCAGCTGCTGGTGACCATGAAGGGTCTGCCGTTGGCCTATAACAAGGACCTGCAGGAGGACAAGGAGGGCGCGCTCGATACCGCCCATACACTCATGCAGTGCCTGTCCGTTATGGCCGGAATGATTTCGACCTGGACCGTCAACGAGGGCGCAATGGCGCGCGAGTGCGGCGTGGGTCACCTTGCCGCCACCGACGTTGCCGACTACTTGGCTAAGCGCGGCTTGCCGTTCCGTGAGGCGCACGCCGTTGTGGGGCATCTGGTCCTGATGTGCGAGAAGCGCGGCTGCAATCTTGAGGACCTGCCGTTCGAGGTGTTCCAGGAGGCAAGCCCGCTCTTTGAGCGCGACATTACCGAGGCACTCGACATTCCATCGATTGTCGCCGCGCGCACGACCGAGGGCGGTACCGCGCCTGCCGCCGTTGCCGTGCAACTGGGGCGCGCCGAGGCGCAGCTTGCGGCCGATGAGGGTGTGTTTGGCTCGTTGACCAAGGTCGTCGAGATGGGCAACGGAGCTAATTAGCTTATTGGATGCGTCTGTCGGGCGCGTTCATCATATCTTGCCTTACGGGTGCCCGCTACGGTGGGCACCCGTTTTTTTATAGAGAAGGAAGGAGCTTGTCGAGAACTTTTGTAGGACATTTGCGTAGGTTGTGAAGGGGGTGCGTTCACGGGCGGCAATCGACCGTCCGTTCTGCTCGGTGCAGTTGGAAGTGGGGCGGATGGTACTCTAGTCGGGCTTCGGAACAGAAGTGACACATATGGAGCGCTTCAATAAATAATAACGCTTCAATAAACGGCTATTTGTTTAACTGCAGCTAGAACTCTGTTACGATGCAGTCCAGGCGGGTGCCGGAATGGGACTTGGGCACGCGCGAACCTACTTGAAAGGCTACCTTATGGCTATCGAGAAGACCTTCATCATGATTAAGCCCGACGCCGTGCGCGATCGCAAGATCGGCGAGATCGTTGCTCGCATTGAGCGCAGCGGCCTTGTCATCGAGCGCATGGAGATGACCACGCTTGAGCGCGCCACCGTCGAGGAGCACTATGCTCATCTCAACGATAAGCCCTTCTTTGGCGGTCTGTGCGATTTCATGACGAGCGGTCCGGTCGTCAAGATGGTCGTTTCCGGTCCTTCTGCCGTTGCTAAGATGCGTACCCTCATGGGCGCCACCAACCCGCTTGATGCCGCTCCTGGCACCATTCGCGGCGACTTTGCCGTCGATGTCAACGCCAACGTGATCCATGGCTCCGACTGCCTGGAGAACGCCGAGATCGAGATCAAGCGTTTCTTTGGCTAAACCAGCTTTGACTCCTTAAAGCTGTTAGCGTGTGGCTTGAGCGCCGCGGAACTCCATCCGCGGCGCTCTTTTTTCCCAGTAGATTTTGGTAAACGCCCACAAATCTACTAAAGAGCCCCCGTCCGGATGTTTCTTCCGGGCGGGGGCTGGCGTTAGCGTGTGGCTTTGTGAATCTTTAGGCCTCGTCGACGAGCTTGAGGCCGCGCGTGTGGTCGATCTCGTTGAGGAGGTTAACGCGACGCTCGTGGCGACCACCCTCAAACTCGGCGTCGAGCCACTCGTTGACAATCATCTTGGCGAGTTCAGATCCCACGACGCGGGCGCCAAAGGCAAGCACGTTGGTATTGTTGTGCATGCGGGAGAGCTTGGCGCTGAAGGGCTCGGAGCACACGACGGCGCGTACGCCCTCGACCTTGTTGGCGGCCAAGCTAATCCCGACGCCGGTGCCGCAGATCAGGATGCCCAGGTCGACGTCGCCGTTGGCAACGGCCTTACCCACCTTGTAGCCGGCGATGGGGTAATCAAAGCTCTCGGAGGTGTCGGTTCCAAAGTTCACGACCTCGCAACCGCGCTCCTTCAGGTGCTCGGAAATGATGTTCTTGAGCTCGACGGCGGCGTGGTCGTTGCCGATACCAATCTTCATGAGTGGTTCCTCTCTGGTCCGTGCGGCGGAATTGCTAAAGGTTTTACCGCGTTCGACTGCATGATAGCGCGACTTTTGCGTAAACACTCGGGCGTTTTTTGGTCAAACGCTTTAGCATGCAACAAGACTAGTTTCTCATGAATGAATGCCGTCAGATTGCGCTTGAACGCCGTCTGCCGGAACCATGGTTGCGGTTTTTGATGCATTGTTATCAAATAAAAGAGCTAGCTATTTTTGAGAGCCCAGCCCGTTATACAAGTAGGAGATACCTATGCCTGCCGATTCCCTTCGTGATAACTCGTTTTGCGATGTTTTGAACCGCGAGCTTGTCTGTGCGCTCGGCTGCACCGAGCCCATTGCCGTTGCCTATGCAGCGGCGCTGGCGAGCCAGACGCTCGGTTGCGAACCCGATCATATGGATGTTGCCTGCTCGGGCAATATCATCAAGAACGTTAAGAGCGTGACCGTGCCCAACTCGGGCGGCATGCACGGTATTGAGGCGGCGGCCGTGCTGGGTGCCGTGGGCGGCGACGCTAAGAGCGCGCTCGAGGTGCTCGAGAGTGTTGACGATGAAGACCGTGCTCGCGTGACCGAGCTCCTCGCCGACGCCGGCTACTGCGATGTGTCGCTTGTCGAGGGCGTGCCCAACCTCTACATCAAGGTGACTGCCACGGCCGGGGGCCATACCGCGGTTGTCGAGATTACCGATCACCACACCAATGTTACGTGCCATACGCTCGACGGTATTCCGGTATGCGGCAAGTCGGCGGGGGAGTGTGCCGCCTGCGCCGAGCGCGTGGTGGCCGAGCGGGCGGCGGATAAGGCCGACACGCCCATGTCGATTGAGTCCATCATCGACTTTATCGAGGACGGCGACATTGAGGACGCCCGCGCTGCCGTTGAGCGTCAGATTGAGCTGAATGGCGCAATCAGTGCCGAGGGCCTTGCGCACGCTTGGGGCGCCGAGGTGGGTCGTACGCTGCTGGGTGCTCGTGCCGATGACGTCGCCTGCCGTGCCCGTGCCCGTGCGGCCGCCGGATCCGACGCTCGCATGAACGGCTGCGCGCTGCCGGTCGCCATTGTGTGCGGCTCAGGCAATCAGGGAATTTCCTGCGCATTGCCCGTCATGGAGTATGCCGAGTACCTGCGTTGCGACCACGAGCGCCTGGTGCGCGCCGTGATGCTGTCCGATCTTATCGCCGTGCATATCAAGAGCTATATTGGTGCGCTCTCGGCGTTTTGCGGTGCTATTTGCGCTGCGTGCGGCGCCGGCGCTGCGATTACCTGGCTGTGCGGTGGCACGCGCGAACAGATTGGCGCGACGGTCTCGAATACGCTTGGCAACGTGGGCGGCATCGTGTGCGACGGCGCCAAGGCGAGCTGTGCCGCCAAGATTTCGGCTGCCGTTGATGCGGCGATTCTGGGCCACGATATGGCTATGCAGGGTCGCGGCTTCCGCGCCGGCGAGGGCCTGATCCAGGATACCGTTGAGCAGACAATCGCCAGCATGGGCTACGTAGGCCGCGTGGGCATGAAGGACACCGACGTCGAGATCCTCAACATCATGATCGGCAAAACCCAAGTGTGCTAGTTCGTTAGTTACGCGGGTTTACCAACCCGCGTAACGGCTCGACGCTGCAAACCCGCCAGAGCGGCAATCTGCCTTTCAACTTCGGCGGCATGATCAAAAGATCAATGCCGCCTCGTTTCAAGGCACCTTGCTCGCTCTGGCGGGTTTTCGCTCATATGACCCAATCCGCTGTCAAGAGCCACAATGGCCCCGCCGACCGCTTGCAATCGGTCGGCGGGGCCTGCCGTTAACCCGTCCCGGTCCGCCCCCGGCATGTCGTCGACGCCTTCGGCTCAGTCTCATATCCGCGGATACCGTTCTGTCG
>CABRDB010000028.1 GCA_902469555.1 uncultured Collinsella sp.
ATAGGGACTGTTTTACCAGTTAAAAGGTCTAATCAGTCCCTATTTCACCGCAACTGAAACAGGGGCGCTCTCCAAGAGAGCGCCCCTGCCGGGTTTCCATAGTTCTGGCGAAGCAGTCCTTGAAATCCGTCTTGCTTTAGCCCAAGAACTCTTTGGTGGTCGCCACGATGTTGGCGGCGTCCAGGCCATACTTGTGCAAGAGTTCGGCACCCGGGCCAGACTCACCGAAGGTGTCGTTGACACCGATCTTCTTGAGCGGCGTCGGGCACTGCTCGCACAGGACGTCGGCAACGGCGCTGCCCAGGCCACCGATCACAGAGTGCTCCTCGACGGTCACGACGTGGCCGGTCTTGGTGGCGCTCTTGACGATCAGGTCGGCATCGACGGGCTTGATGGTGTGCATGTTGATGACCTCGGCGTCGATGCCCTCGGCAGCGAGCTGCTCGGCGGCCTCGAGAGCCTCGCCGACCATCAGGCCGCAGGCGATGATGGTCACATCGGCGCCCTCGCGCATGACAATACCCTTACCCAACTCGAACTTGTAGGTCTCGGGGTCGTTGATAACCGGCGAGGCCAGACGGGCAAAGCGCATGTACACCGGACCGTCGCACTCGTAGGCGGCGCGCGTCACGGCGCGGGCCTCGACGTCGTCGGCGGGAACAATCACGGTCATGCCAGGGATGACGCGCATCAGGGCGATATCCTCGCAGCACTGGTGCGTGGCGCCGTCCTCGCCCACCGAGATACCGGCGTGCGTGGCACCGATCTTAACGTTAAGGTGCGGGTAGCCGATGGAGTTACGGACCTGCTCAAAGGCGCGACCGGCAGCGAACATGGCAAAGGTGCTCGCGAAGGCAACACGACCGGTGGTCGCGATACCGGCGGCAACACCCATCAGGTTGCTCTCGGCGATACCCACGTCGAAGAAGCGGTCGGGGCAAGCGGCCTTAAATTTGCCGGTCTGCGTGGCGGCGGCCAGGTCGGCGTCGAGGACCACAAAGTCATCGTGCTCGTTGGCGAGCTCGACGAGGGCCTCGCCGTAGCTTACGCGCGTGGCGATTTTTTTGACGTCTGCCATCCTAGAGCTCCTCTCCGGCGGCCGTGAGCTCTGCCATGGCCTGCTCAAACTGTTCATCGTTGGGGGCCTTGCCGTGCCAACCAACCTGGTTCTCCATAAAGGAAACGCCCTTGCCCTTTGTGGTCTCGGCGATGATGGCGGTCGGCTGACCCTTGGTGGCGCGGGCCTCGGCAAAGGCGGCGCGGATCTGATCGAAATCGTTGCCGTCGGCAAGCTCCACCACGTGGAACTTAAAGGCGCGGAACTTGTCGGCGAGCGGCATGGGGTCGTTGACCTCCTCGACGGGGCCGTCGATCTGCAGGCCGTTGTGGTCGACGATCACGCAGAGGTTATCGAGCTGCTGGTTGCCGGCAAACATGGCTGCCTCCCAGACCTGGCCCTCCTCGCTCTCGCCATCACCCAGCAGGGCGTACGTGCGGTAAGTATCGCCCCAGTGCTTGGCGGCAACCGCCATGCCCACGGCGGCGGAGATGCCCTGGCCGAGCGAGCCGGTGGACATATCGACGCCCGGGGTGTCGTTCATGTTGGGATGACCTTGCAGGTGGCTGCCGATATGGCGCAGCGTCTCGAGATCCTCCTTGGGGAAGAACCCACGCTCGGCGAGCACGGCGTACAGGCCCGGAGCGCAATGGCCCTTGGAGAGCACAAAACGGTCGCGATCGGCCTTGCGGGGATCGGCCGGGTCGACGTTCATTTCCTCAAAGTACAGATAGGTCATGATGTCGGCAGCGCCGAGCGAACCGCCCGGATGGCCGGACTTGGCAGCGTGCACGCCGGTGACGATGCCCTTCCTTACCTCGTTGGCAACCTTTTTGAGCTCTTCGTCGCTCATTGTGCCTTCCTTTCATCCTCATTAGACAAAATGCGCACGGCACCGAAGGTAATCCCAACACAGCCGCAATGCACGTACGTCATTCATTATGCTGGAAACTGATGGCTTTACCAGAGTTTTTATCATTATTTGAACAATTTAGCAGGCAGAACCGCTGATGAAACGGTTTATCAATGTGAACGTCTTTTGGATGGAACGCGATCGACCCTACGCGCTAATGTCCTTGAATCCCTCGCCGAAGGCTTCCGTAACGTCGGCAACCGTCACGATGGCATGAGGATCGCGCTCGCGCACGATCGTCTTGAGGGTATTGAGCTCTCGACGGCTCACGATGACCATAATCACTGGCTTCTCGGCACCCGAATACATGCCAGTCGCCTTAAACTTGGTACAACCACGACCCAGGCCATACATGATATCGGCAGCGATATCAGGGAACTTGTCCGAGATGATGAGTACCATACGGCGTTTGTTGCCACCATCGACCACGGCATCGATCACGTAGCCGCTAATGACCATCGAAAGGCCTGCATACAGTGCGTTTTCGATTGAAAAGACCGGAGCCGATAGCGCGCATACGGCAACATCGATCGCCATGACGGTCGAGCCCACCGGCAGCGAGGTGTTACGCGAGATGATTTGGCCAATCGTGTCCGAGCCGCCGGTGTTGGCGCCGGCGCGCAACACCATGCCGTAACCGATGCCCGTAATAATGCCGCCCCACATGGCAGGGAGCATCAGGTCCGCATCCGCCAGAGGTGCTACAAACGGGGCGAACAGATCGGTAAAGAAGCCCAGCAGCACAAAGCCCGTCGCGGTCTGCACCACGTAGAACATGCCGCCCTCGCGCATAACGACCAACAACAGCAAGGCGTTCATCACGATCGTCTGAATACCAACGGGAAGCGATAGGCCGCGCGCCGCGCCGACCGCCTGGATAATGGTGGCAAGGCCCGTAACGCCACCGGCGGCAAGACCGTTGGGAATCAAAAACAAGTCGGTCGCGATGGCGGCCAAGGCACACCCCAACATGATCTGGGGCAGGTCGTGAAAGAAGTTCATCGAAAGAATGCACTTGATGTCCAGACGATATGCCATGCTGCCTCCCTCAAAAAAGCGCACCCAAACGGATGCGCTTTGAACTTCTTCTTGTATTCGATTCTACCGATTCGCCGGACAAAAACCACCCCTGCGCAGGGTTTATTCTGGATACAAACCCGTCCAACCGTTGGGCTTGGCATCGGCTTGAAGCCACCCGATGTTTTAGACCTCCGAGCCTTCTGCATCGGCGTTGCCGGTAGCCCAGCGATGGTAGCCAATAACAAACGGGTCCAGGTCGCCATCGTCAAGGACGGCCTCGACATTGCTGGTCTCCACGCCCGTGCGTAAGTCCTTGACCATCTGGTACGGGTAGAGCACGTAGCTGCGGATCTGGTTGCCAAAACCAATCGTGGTCTTGGGTCCGCGGATCTCATCGAGCGCCACGGCGCGCTTCTCGAGCTCAATCTCGTACAGGCGAGCCTTGAGGATCTGCATGCACGCGGCCTTGTTCTGAATCTGGCTGCGCTCGTTTTGGCAGGTGACCACAATGCCGCTGGGAAAATGCGTCACGCGCACGGCGGAGTCGGTGGTGTTGACGCCCTGACCGCCCGGGCCGCTCGCGTGGTACACGTCCACGCGGATGTCATCGGGACTGATCTCGATGTCGATATCATCGGGTAGCACGGGGATGACCTCGACGCCGGCAAACGTGGTCTGGCGGCGCTTCTTGTCGTCGGTGGGGCTAATGCGAACCAAGCGGTGGACGCCGGCCTCGGCGCGCAGCATGCCAAATGCGTCCTTGCCCTCGACGGTAAAGGTCGCACGGTCAATGCCGATGACCTCGGCCGCGGGACAGTCGTTGATGGTGACCTTCCAGCCGCGACGCTGGCAGTACTTCATGTACATCTTAAAGAGCATGAAGGTCCAGTCCTGGGCCTCCAGACCACCCTGTCCGGGCTTGATGGTCACAATGGCATCGCCGTGATCGAACTCACCGGTAAACCAGCTCGAAAGCTCAAGCTCATCGATGGCACGGGCCAGGCGCTCAGCCGTGGCTGCAGCCTCCTCGCGAAGGGCGGCGGCGTCGGGGTCATCCCCCATCTCCTCGGCAAGCTCCAGCGCGGCGCGGGCATCGGAAAGCTCGCCGCGCGCGGTGTCCACGGCAGCGATATCTTCCTTGGTGCGCGCGATCTCCTCCATGGTGGCACGGGCGGCGTCGGCGTCATCCCAAAAGCCAGGGGCAACACTTTTGGCCTCGAGCTCGAACACGCGGGTACGCTTCTCGTCCAGGTGGAGATACGACTCGACCTCACCGAGCCGGTCCGCAAACGCGTCCAGCTCGGCGGGCGTTACCTCTAAAGCCTCAGCCATTAACGATTCCTGCCGTGGCAGTACTTAAACTTCTTGCCGCTACCGCAGGGGCACGGGTCGTTGCGGCCCACGTTGACGTACGGATCGTCGCTCTCGGACTTGCGATAGGTGGTCACCTTGCCACCGTTGTTGACGGCAGCCGGACCACCCTGGACAGCCATGCGGGCCTGCACCTGCGCCTGCTTGCGCAGCACCGAGCCGCCGTTGTCACCATCGACCTCGGCAGGACCGGAGAAGTGCGCACCCTCGAGCGCGGGCTCCTCCTTGTGCTCCACGGCACGCGGGGCAGCCTTGATCTCGATGCGCAGAACCGTACGCAGATAATCCTCGTACATGGTATCGACGAGTATCTGGAACGCGCCGTAGGCCTCGGTCTTGTACTCAACCAGCGGGTCGCGCTGGCCAAAGCCGCGCAGGCCGATGCCGGTCTTGAGGTAGTCCATCTCCTGCAGGTAGTTCATCCAGCGGGTATTGATGACGCGCAGCATGACCTGGGTGTTGAGCTCGCGCATCAGGTCCTCGCCCAAGCGCTCGGCCTTCATGTTGTAGCACTTCTCTACGTAAGCCAGGACATCGGCAGCCAGGGCCTCATAATCCTCGTCGGGGAACTTCGGCGTATCGATGTGGCCGGTGAGCTCCACAACCCACTTGCGCAGGCCCTCCAGGTCGCGCTCGCCATCGTGACTGTCCTTGGTGCAGAACTCCTGCACGCAGCGGTACACGGTGTCGTGCATGACCTCGGTGATGTGGTCGGTCAGGTCCTTGCCGTCCAGAATCTTATTGCGCTCGGCGTAGATGACCTGGCGCTGCTTGTTCATGACGTCGTCGTACTCAAGGACGCTCTTACGCATGGAGAAGTTGATGCTCTCGACCTTGTGCTGGGCGCTCTCGACGGCCTTGGAGATGATCTTGTGCTGGATGGGCATGTCGTCGCCCATGTCGGCCGTGACCATCATCTTGGAGACGCGGTCCATCTTGTCGCCGCCGAACAGGCGCATGAGGTCGTCCTCGAGCGACAGGTAGAACTGGGTCTCGCCCGGATCGCCCTGACGACCGGAGCGGCCGCGCAGCTGGTTGTCGATACGACGGGACTCGTGGCGCTCGGTTCCGATAACGGTCAGGCCGCCGGCGGCAAGCACGCGCTCGCGCTCGGCCTTGCAGGTCTCCTTGGCCTCGGCGTTAAACTGCTCGAGCTGCTCGGGCGTCACGTCCTCCATGGTCAGGCCCTCGTACTCCAAGCGCTCGCGCACCAGCTCGTCGGGGTTGCCGCCCAGCAGGATGTCGGTACCACGACCGGCCATGTTAGTAGCGATGGTCACGGCGCCGTAGCGTCCGGCCTGGGCAACGATATGAGCCTCGCGCTCGTGATGCTTGGCGTTGAGGACCTCGTGCGCGATGCCGCGCTTGGTAAGGGCGGCGGACAGCTTCTCGGAGCTCTCGATGGAGACGGTGCCCACCAGGACCGGTTGGCCCTTGGCGTGACGACGCTCAACGTCGTCGGCAACGGCGTTGTATTTAGCCTGAATGGTGCGGTACACCAGGTCCTCGTGGTCCACGCGCTGCACGGGCTTGTTGGAGGGGATGACCTCGACGGGCAGCTTGTAGATCTCGCGGAACTCAGCATCCTCGGTAAGTGCCGTGCCGGTCATGCCGGAGAGCTTGTCATACAGACGGAAGTAGTTCTGCAGGGTGATGGTGGCCAGGGTCTGGTTCTCCTCGCGTACGAGCACGCCCTCTTTGGCCTCAATGGCCTGGTGCAGGCCCTCGGAGTAACGGCGGCCTTCCATAATGCGGCCGGTGAACTCGTCGACGATCTTGACCTCGCCGTTGGTGACCACGTACTGCTTATCACGGTGGAACATGTACTGGGCCTTCAGCGCCTGCTGCAGGTGGTTGACCAGCTGGCCGGAGAGATCGGCATAGATGTCATCGATACCCAGGCGGCGCTCGATCTTCTTAAGACCGCGCTCGGTGGCGGCGATGGTGTGCTTGGCCTCGTCCATGACGTAGTCGCCCGTGGGTTCAACGTCCTCGGTGGCGGTGAGCATGTCGTGCGACACGTCCTCACCGCGCTCCAGGCCGCGCACGGCGCGCGCGAAGTCCTTGTAGGTGCTGGCGGACTTAGTGCCGGCGCCCGAGATAATGAGCGGCGTCCTGGCCTCATCGATCAGGATGGAGTCGACCTCGTCGACGATGGCGTAGTTGTGACCGCGCTGCACGCGCTGCTCGGGACGGGTGACCATGTTGTCGCGCAGGTAGTCGAAACCGAACTCGGAGTTGGTGCCGTAAGTGACGTCTGCCTGGTAGGCCGGGCGCTTGAGCTCGAGCGGCATGTTGTTCTGGAGCAGACCGACGGTCATGCCCAGGTACTTGTAGATGCGGCCCATCCACTCGGAGTCGCGCTTTGCCAGGTAATCGTTGACGGTAACGACATGCACGCCCTTGCCGGCGATAGCGTTGAGGTAGCCGGCCAAGGTGGAGACGAGCGTCTTGCCCTCGCCGGTCTTCATCTCGGCAATATGACCCTCATGAAGCGCCATGGCGCCGATGAGCTGTACGTCAAAGTGGCGCATGCCCGTGATGCGCTTGGAAGCCTCGCGCACGGTGGCAAAGGCCTCGGGAAGCATGTCGTCGAGCGACTCGCCGTTGGCGTAACGCTCGCGGAACTTATCGGTCTGGGCGCGGAGTTCCTCCTCGGTCATCTTCTCAAACTGGGGCTCAAGACCGTTGATCTGGTCGACGATCTTGTAGTAGCGCTTAAGGTCCTTATCGGATCCAAAGGACAGCAGCTTTGACATGAATCCCATGTGGTTTTCCTTTTTGGCCATCGCCCACGCCGTGCAGCTGCGGGCGAGTTAAACACAGATGATTGTACTTTAGCCAAACAAGGCGCGGCCTATACGGTCGACCTCGACCGCCACGTAATAACTACGACCCGACCGACCTGCCAAAAAGGGACTGGTTTATTTTGGCAGGTTTTATCTGGGAAAACGCCGTCACTCTGCCATTTGGTGCAAACCAACCCGTCCCCTTCGCACCAATCTGGTGCAATGGGAACGGGTTAGCCTGCACCAATAAAAAGAAAAGGGCCGCGCACCCAAACGGATGCGCGGCCCTTATGCCATGAATGCGAGTGATTCCGCGGCGAGCTATTTACTCAGCAGCCTCGGTAGTCTCGGCCTCGGCAGCGGCCTCCTCGACGGGAGCCTCTGCGGGAGCCTCGGCGGCCTGCTTGGCAGCCTCCTCGGCAAACTTAGCAGCACGCTTGGCCTTCTCGGCAGCCTTAGCCTCAGCGGCGGCCTTGCGAGCGGCCTCGGCCTCAGCAGCCTTGGCAGCCTTGGCAGCCTTGGCCTCCTCGGCCTTCTTGAGCTGGGCGGCAGCGGCGCCACCGAACTTGTCGGCGAAGCGCTGGACGCGTCCACCGGTGTCGACGAACTTCTGCTGGCCGGTGTAGAACGGGTGGCACTCGTTGCAAAGCTCAACCTTCATCTCGGACACGGTAGCGTGCGTCTTGAAGGTGTTGCCGCAAGAGCACGTCACCGTGCACTCGACATACTGGGGATGGATACCCTGCTTCATGGTAGGACTCCTTATTGGTCAGGCGCTGGTTACCGATCAGCGCATAAGGCGTCTTGGTTTCCGACCAAGACAACAAACTCGGCTATGGTACCACAGCGCCGCGCGTCCCACAAAAGGTTCACGGTCTTTGTGCAACACGGCGTGGCCAACCGCAGCGGACACGCACCCTGTTGCCCCTTCTCCCATGTTGCAGACGTGTAACGCCGCAGTAAGCACACCCCTTTTGGCGCCAGACAGGTACAATGATGAACACTGTACCGTAGCGGAGCGCCCGCGCGCGCCGCAACCACGCGAAAGGGTTTCCCATGGCCGAGATCTCGTCCTCCCGTATCGTCATCACCGTCCTTGGCAAGAACCGCCCCGGCATCGTCGCCGGCGTCACCCGTGTCCTGGGCGAGGCCAACGTCGACATCCGCGACATCACGCAGTCCATTATCGAGGACATCTTCACCATGACCATGCTGGCCGATACCGCCGAGTCCAAGCTCGACTTCGCTGAGCTGCAGAAGGCCCTGGCCGAGGCCGGCGAGCTTTCGGGCGTCAACGTGTCCATCCAGCGCGAGGACGTCTTTAACTTTATGTACCGCCTGTAGCGAACAAGCCGCTGGGGATAGCCTGACGCGCGCATGCCAATGCAAGCCACCCCGATGCGGCCCGGAGAGGAGCGCGCATGGCCTACGACGCCAAGAAAATCTATTACCGCTTCGATGACCACTTGAGCCGACTGGTTCTGGATTACGAAGCAAGCCGCCAGATTTCGTCTGAGAGCGAAAGCCTCTACCACGGCCTGCCGACCGACCCTTATGACGAGGACCTGTTTGTCGAGCACAATGTCAAGCGCGGCCTGCGCAATGCCGACGGCTCGGGCGTGGTCGCGGGCCTCACTCGTATCTCGGATGTGCACGGCTACAACAAGGTCGACGGAAAGGTCGTGCCCGATCAGGGCAAGCTCACGCTTCGCGGCTACAGCATCGAGGATCTGGTCAACAATGCCCAGGCGGAGAATCGCTACGGCTACGAAGAAGTCGCCTATCTGCTTATCACGGGTTCGCTGCCCAACAAGGAAGAGCTCGACGGCTTCTGCGAGCGCCTAGGTGCCTTTAGACATCTGAGCGACGAATACGTCCGCGAGTTCCCCATGACCACGGTGTCGTCGAGCATCATGAATGTGCTTCAGCGCGCCGTGCTGCTGCTCTACGCCTTCGACGCCGAGCCCGACGCCATTACACCCGAGCACGAAATCGACGTCGCCATCTCCATGCTCGCCCGTCTCCCCCGCATCGCCGCCTTCGCGCATATGGCCTCGGTCGCCAAGCGCCGCGGCTCCGAGGTTCATGTACCGCACCCCACACCCGGCCTCTCCACCGCCGAGACCATCCTGCAGGTGTTGCGCGGCGGCATGGCATTCACCCGCGACGAAGCCATGCTGCTCGACGTGATGCTCATGCTGCATGCCGAGCACGGCGGCGGCAACAACTCCACGTTCGCCTGCCGCGTGCTGTCCTCATCGGCCACCGACCCGTATTCCGCCTACGCCGCGGCTATCGGCTCGCTCAAGGGCCCGCGCCACGGCGGCGCCAATGCCAAGGTCGTGTCTATGCACGAGGACATCCGCGCGCATGTCTCCAATTGGGAGGACGAGGACGAGGTCGCGGCCTACCTGGGCAAGATCCTCGACAGGCAGGCCTTCGACGGCACGGGTCTCATCTACGGTATGGGCCACGCCGTCTACACGCTGAGCGACCCGCGTGCCGAGGTGTGCCGTCGTTACGCGCGCACGCTTGCCGCCAAGAAGGACCTGGGCGAGGAGTTCGCGCTCATCGAGCGCATCGAGCGCCTGGCACCGCAGGTGATGCGCGACCACGGCATGACCAAGCCCATCTGCGCCAACATCGACCTGTACACGGGCTTTATCTACAAGATGCTCGGCGTGCCCGAGACGCTCTTTACGCCGCTATTCGCCGTCGCCCGCATGGCCGGCTGGTCGGCGCACCGCATGGAAGAGCTCTTCTGCGCGCACCGTATCATCCGCCCCGCCTATCGTCCGGTGATCGAGCCGCTGGAGTACAAGCCGCTCGCCGACCGCTAGGACGCGGACCGTTATAGAACTCGAGCGTGGTCAGGGCATCACCGCCCTCGGCCACACTTTTTATGCCAGTAGAAAGGGCTGCATCGAATGATTGTGTTTTCCGATATGGATGGAACGCTGCTGACGAGTGATAAGCAGATGAGCGACGCCACCTGGGCGATGCTCGACGAGCTTGCGCGCCGCGGTGTTGAGTTTGTGCCCTGCACGGGGCGCCCGCTGTCAGGCATCTTTGAGCCCATCCTCGCCCACCCCGCCGTACACTACGCGGTCTGCGCCAACGGTGCCAGCGTCTGGCAGCTCGACGCCGGTACGCCCATCGACGCCTCGCGCGCCACGTGCATCTTGAGCCGTCCGCTCGACCGTGGCATTGCCCACCGCATCCATCGCATTGCCGCCGGCCACGATGTGACCTTCGATATCTTCGCGGATGGGCAGTGCTTCCTCCCCCGCTCGCTATACGGGCGTCTGGATGAGTTCTGTGGCGGCGACCCCCACATCGCGGCTTCGCTCAAGCGCACACGAACACCGATCGACATGGATATCGACAGCAAGATCGACGAGGTCGAGACGCTCGAACGCATCGCCATGTACTGGCACGACCCGGCCGATCGCGACGCCATCGCGGCGGCGCTCGACACGCTCGAAGGCATTGAGGTCACGCGTTCGTACGCCATGAATATCGAGGTTATGGGCGAGGGCGCCACCAAGGGGACGGCCCTCACGTGGCTATGCGAGCACTTGGGCGAGCGTCTCGCCGACGCCTGGGCGTTCGGCGACAACATCAACGACATCCCCATGCTGCAGGCAGCGGGCCACGGCATGGCCATGATCAACGCCGAGCCCGAAGATCGCGAGGCCGCCGACGCCATCACCGAATACGACAACGACCACGACGGCGTCGCCCGCACCATCATGGCCGCCCTCGCCTAGTCATTGATCAATCATTGGGGACATTCTTAAACGACTAGTCACTGGGGACACTCTTCGCAAAAAGCTGCAAGGACTGTCCCCCACTGTCGGCAGAAAAGGAACGTCCCCATCTGCCGGATTAGGAGAGACTCTCCAGCACGCGACGGAGCTCATGCTGAACGGCGTGGTCGCGGTTGCAGCCTACGACGCGATCGGCCACCGCCTTGAGCGCGGGGCGCGCGTTTTCCATCGCGCAGCCCGTGCCGACAAAGCGAATAATCTCGTAGTCGTTCATCGAGTCACCAAACGCCATGACCTCGTCGCGTCCAATGCCGTAATGCTCCGCGAGCTGCGCGATACCCGAGGCCTTCGACACACCAGGCTGCATGGCATCGATCCACGCGTTGCCCGAAGGCGCAAAAGTAAAGAGCTGACCAAGTTCGCGCTGTAGCACGTACGCACTGTCCATAACCGCACTGTCGTCGCAAAAGATACTCGCTTTGATGATATTTACGTTGGGATCGGGCAGCTCCCAAATGCGCTCGGCATTGGGAAGGTCCTTATCGACCTCACGCACGAACTTGCACTCGTCATCGAGCAGGAAGGACTTGGTTCGGTCAAAGAGCGCAAGATGCAGATTGGGAAACGTCCTGACGGCCTGGGCGAGCCTTCGAATCGCCAGGTGGGAATACACCTCACGGTCTACCATCTTACCGTCGGCGTAGACCTGGGCGCCGTTAGCGGCGACAAAGTCCATCTTGTCGCGAACGGGCGCAAAGAACTCGCACAGGCGATCGTAGCGACGACCTGACGATGCGGCGAAATGCACGCCATGCTCGTGTAGCGCCAGAATCAGTTCGTAGGTCTCAGGAGGCACCTGGCCGTTTTCGTCAAGCAGTGTGCCGTCCATATCGGATGCAATCAGTTTAAACATAGAAAAGCTCCCTTCGGGCTTGTTGGAATCAAACGCGTATCCGATTCCAACGTACCCAAAGGGAGCTCAAATAAGACTCCGCGGGCGTAAACGTTACAAGGACCTGGCAAATAGCTCACACATGCCAGAGGTCCTACGGTCGCGGCGTCAGGCAGCCCGCCAAAGAGTGTCCCCGATGACTAGTCGTTTAAGAACGTCCCCGATGACTAGTCGGCGTAGGTGAAGGTTGTGACGTCGAACATGCCCTCGGGGCGGATGCGGAGCGTCGGGATGACCGGCAGGGGCAGGAAGATGATGCCCATGATGGGGTCGAGCGGCGGCTCAATACCCATGGCGCGCGCCTTGACCATAAAGTCGTCGTGCTGCGCAGCAACGTCCTCGGCCGTGCCTTCGCTCATAAGGCCACCGAGCGCCAGCGGAATACGCGCCACGACCTTGCCGTTGCGCACCAGCACGTGGCCGCCCTGGCCCACGGCCTCGACGGCAGCCATCATATCAGCCGCGCTGTCGCCCACCACGCACACGTTGTGCGAGTCGTGGCCGATCGTCGAGGCGATGGCACCGCCCGTGATGGTAAAGCCGCGCACCCAGCCGCGACCGATATGCTTGCCGACCAGGCCCAGGCCAGCGGG
>CABRDB010000029.1 GCA_902469555.1 uncultured Collinsella sp.
GGGCGGTTAAGTTTGCTGCTCTACAGTCCTGCGCAAGACGGAAAGCACATTAAGTGCTTTCCTTTGCGTGCGGAACTCGCGACAAACTTAACCGCCCCGCCCGGCGGGCGAGCTGCGGAAACTCGGTCGGTCCAGAGTAATGTCGGCTGAAAGGAATTCTGGCTGATGGGATCAACCGGTGCGTTCTCTGTTACCGAAAAAGGCGGAGACCCTGGAGAGGGACTCCGCCTTATATACAGGGGGCGATGTTATTCCCGTACCGTGGAATTAGACCAGGCGGGCGTTGATCGTCTTGGCGATCTCGACGGCGTCGGTGGAACCCTTGACGGTGGCACGGAAGTCCTCGTCCATGAGCGCCTCGGCGACCTTGGACAGGATCTTGAGGTGCGTAGTGCCGGCCTGGGCACCGGGGATGAGCAGGGCGATAGCCACGTTGACGGGAGCGCCGTCCATGGTATCCCAACCGGTCACGCCGGACTCGTCCTTGACGACGATAACGGCAGCCTCGGTAATGGCATCGGACTTGGCATGCGGGATGGCGAAGCCCTCCATCATGCCCGTGGTGCCCTCGGCCTCGCGGGCCAGGAAGGCGTTCATCACGGCGTCGGCGTCGCTTGCGATACCGGCCTTGACGGCCTGGTTGGAAACGAAGCTCAGAGCCTCGTCACGAGAAGCGAAGTCCTCGGCGACAAAGACGTTCTCGACCTTCACGAAGTCAGCAGCCTCGGCCTTGGGGGCCTCGACGGCAGCGGCCTTGGGGGCCTCAACGGGCTTGGCTACAGGAGCGGCCTTCTGGTTCTTCTCGAAGTCGTACTTCTTGAAGGCCACGAACAGGATGCCACCGACCACAGCGCCGATGAGGATCGCGAGGACCCAAAGCGGACCGTTCTCGACAACGGGCAGGACCAGGAAGCCACCGTGAGGCGCCGGATCGTGAACGTTGAACATAATGGTCAGGATCGAAGCGATAGAGGAACCGAGCATCATGATGGGCATGACGGGCCAGATGTTCTTGGTCATGAACGGAATGGCGCCCTCGGTGATGTGGGTGCAACCAAGGATGAGGTTGACGACACCGGCGTCGTGATCCTCCTGGCTGAAGTACTTCTTGCCGACAACGACGGCAAAGGTGGTGATCAGCGGCGGAACGATGCAGGCGGCGGAGACGGCAGCCATGAAGTTGGTGCCGAAGTTATAGGTATCGGTGCCAACACCGGCGGCCAGAGCCTCGGTGAGCATAGCGGTACCGGTGACGTAAGCAGCCTTGTTGACCGGGCCGCCCATGTCAAAGGCGCACATGCAGCCAATGGCAAGACCCAGGACAACGGCGCCAGAGGCGGACAGGCCCTTGAGGAAGTCCATCATGGCGGTGTTGATGGCAGCCATGGGGCCGGAAATGCCGAGCATGACCAGGCCGACGATAGCCGTCGAGAACAGCGGGTACAGGAAGATAGCCTTGAGGCCGTCCAGATTCTTGGGCAGACCGGCAAAGACCTTCTCGAGCAGCAAGATGACATAGCCGGCAAGGAAGCCGCCGACGATGCCGCCCAGGAAGCCGAAGCCCACGCCGGCGCCACCGGCATCGATCATGCCGGTCTCGGCGTTAACAGGCAGGCCCTGGATGGCGATCATACCGGCAACAAAGCCGGGGACGAGCGCCGGGCGCTTGCCGATGGATTCGGCGATGTAGGCGGAAAGCACCGGAACCATAAGGTTCATGGCGATGCCGCCGATGATCTTGAGCATCGCAGCAAAGCTGTTGTAGTCAGACGCCGTCGAATCGAAGGACGTAATGCCCCACAGGAACGAGACAGCGGTCAGAACACCACCAGCAACAACGAAGACCAGCATGTGGCTGACGCCGTTCATGAGGTGCTTGTAGATGACGTGGCCGATGGACTCCTTCTCCTCGACCTCATCCTCGACATCGGCAGCGGCTGCAACCGTGCTGTCGCCCTTGGCGGCGAGCGCGCGGTCAATCAGCTTACCGGCGGCCTCAACGGACAGGGCCTTGGAAACACCAACGGAAACCATGGGCTTACCGGCGAAACGCTCAGCCTGGACATCCTTGTCGGCTGCGACGACGACGGCCTTGGCACCAGCGATCTCACTCTTGGTGAGCTCGTTCTCGACACCGACCTGGCCATGAGTCTCGACCTTAATGGTCAGACCGCGCTCGGCAGCTGCCTTCTCCAGCGCTTCCTTCGCCATGAAGGTGTGCGCAATGCCGGTCGGGCAACCGGTGGCGGCGATGATGTCAAACTTAGCCATGTGTCCCTCCTTCTTGAGTACAGCGCCCGCGGGCGCTCCCCTACACGCGCTTCGATGCGCGTTTTTCCACAACTGAAAGATACCAACCTACCGTCCGCGTGAGAAGAGGCAAGGTGCAATTCTCCGGTGAAAGGTTCTTTCATAACCGTAAACGGTAGGTGAAAGTTTACCATCAACACTTGAAACGGCAAGGTGTATCTTGTAATTGGAAATGCCCGTATACTATGGCATTGCAAATCAAATTGGATTTTCATGCCAACCAGGAGCCATCCATGACCGATAGTAGCAAGAGCGCACTTTCCCTCATAAGCACCCATCAGGGATACAGCGAGTCCGAGCAGCGCATTGTCGACTATATATTGGAGCACCAGTCCGAGGCGCCGCGCCTCACGGCCGCTCAGCTCTCACGCGCCGCCGCCACGTCCGAGGCGACCGTTTCGCGCTTCTGCCGAAAGCTTGGCTTTGGTAGCTTCCGCAGCTTTCAGTTTTCGTTGGCGAGGGATTTGGAAAGCCAGCGTAACGAGGGCCTGACTGACGAGGTCTCGCTCGACAATATGGAGCAGAGCCTCAAGAATATCCTGGCTGCCAAGGTGAGCGAGCTTAATGCGACCATCGACGGGATCGACCACGATACGCTGGCGGCTGTTGTGCATGCCCTTAAGCATGCAGGGATTATTGAGTTTGCAGCTGTGGGCAATACGAACGCGGTCGCGCTCGATGCGACGTTTAAGTTTTCGCAGCTGGGCCTGCGCTGCATGGCGAGCACCATTAGCGAGACATCAATCGGCTTTGCGCTCACGTTACGCCCGGGTGACGTCATCGTGCTTATCTCAAACTCCGGCAAATCGCGCCGATTGAATCGCATGGCAAAAGCGGCTCGCAACTGCGGCGCAACCGTAGTCGTCATCAGCAGTGACAGCAAATCCCCACTCGCGCGCCTGGCAGACCACACTTTTAATACCGTCAACCACGAAGCGCTGCTGACGACAGGCGACTTTGCGTTCTCCAAGATCAGTGCCACGATGATCATCGAAGTCATCTACAACTTCCTGCTGCCCGAGATTGAAGACGCTCGCGAGCATATCAGCTACTACGAGGAGCTCATCCAGCCGGATAAGGTCGTTGAGTAGGTAAATTGGGGAGCCGATAGACGCCCCTCGCCACGAAACCCGCCCATCTACTACGTTTTAACCGCAACCGCCAACCATACACCCAAAATAGAGAAAACCGCAGGCGTTCTACCTGCGGTTTTCTTTTTGCAATTCTCGGCGTGGTTGCCGATGCCCTACCAAACGTAGTAGATGGACCCGTTTCGTGGCGGCCGGGTTGGACATGCGTGTGGCGACTCGACCTAGGCACGCGCCTCCGCAAGCATCTGCCTGGCGTGCGCCAGGCTTGCCTCGGACTGATCGCCGCTCAACATGCGGGCGATCTCGGCGGTACGCACTTCGCCGGTTACCTCGTCCAAATGCGTCTGGGGAACATCGCCTGGTTCCTTGCTGACAACATAATGCTTATCGGCCATGACGGCGACCTGCGCCAAGTGGGTTACGACAATCACCTGATGCGTAGAGGCGAGATCTGACAGCACGCCCGCGAGTGCACGCGCCGTGGAGCCACCGACACCAGCATCGACCTCGTCAAACACCAGCGTATCGACACCGTCCGCGTTACCGAGGACAACCTTACTTGCCAGCATGACGCGGCTGAGCTCGCCGCCCGATGCAATGCGGCGCAGGGGACGTGGAGTCAAACCGGCACCGCTGCGGTATAGCAGCTCGTAGCTCGAAGGACCAACGGGCGTCCACTCAGCACGGGGAAGATCGCGCGACTCCCAGACGAGCTCGGCACTACCCATCTCCAAGCGCGCCATCTGGCGGCCAACCTCATGGCAGAAGCGCGGGGCCGCCGTATTTCGAGCGCGCTTAAGTGCCTTGGCAGCGGTAAACAACTCGCGCTCAGCGCTCCCGAGTGCCTCACGCGCCTTTTTGATCTGCTCATCGCCATCATCGACCAGGGACAGCAGCTCTTGCGAGCGATCGCGCATAGCAAAAACATCGTCCATGGTGGGACCCCACTGACGCAACAGGCCCTTGAGGTCGGAATACCGCTCACGCATGCGAGCGAGCTCGCGCGGGTCGAAGGCGACGCCATCACGATAGGCACGAAGCTCGTTCGCGCAATCCTCAAGGGAGATGCAGGCATCCGAAAGCGCATCGGCAATGTCGCCCAGTTTGCGATCGACGGTAGCCATACGGGAAAGCTCTGCCACGGCGCTGTTCACGACATCGAGCGCTCCCCCTTCGGAGGCAAGCGATGCATGGGCATCGTTAGCCGTGGCAACCAGTACCTCGGCATGTTCGGAGCGCGGCAGCAGTTCCTCGAGTTCCTCATACTCGCCCGGCTTGGGGTCGACCTCGCCGATGCGCTCGAGGGCAAAGCGCGCCTCCTCGACGCGGCTCCCCTGCGCACGCGAGGCCTCTTCGACACGTCGAACCTCCTTGGCGGCAGCACGCGATGCCTTAAAGCAGGCGCGGTACGCATCCAGCGCCTCGAGTGCCGGGCGCCCTGCCCATGCATCGACCATCGCAACGTGATGCGCCGGGTCGAGCAAGCGCTGGTGCTCGTGCTGGCCGCACAGATCCATCATCACGCCGACGCGCTCCGAAAGCTCGCGCACGCTGGCGATGCGGCCGTCAATCTTCACGCGGCTGCGGCCCTCGGCAGAAAGGCTACGCTGCACGGTAAAGCCCTCCGTGTCGTGCGGCCCGTCAAACAGCCGCGCCTCGACGCTCGCCAGCGCCTCGCCCTCGCGCACCGTCGACGAATCCGCGCGCTCGCCCAAAATAAGCTTGAGCGCCGAGAGCAGCGCAGTCTTGCCGGCGCCGGTCTCACCGGTCAGGACAGTCAGGCCGGCACTCGGCACCAGCGTCGCCTCGCGAATGAGTGCAATGTTAGAAACCTGCAGTTCATCGATCATGACGGACTCCGTAGAATACGCGGCTCACCGAGTTATAGAAGCTCTCGGGGCCGTAATCCAGCAGCAGCACATCACCGGGCCCGCGGCGCACAGCCACGCTCTCAACGGTGCCATCACAGGTAATAAACTGCCCATCGATAGCGATCGCCGGAACGCTCGGACGGTCATCGGACATAAAGATTTCGACGACATCACTCGGCGAAGTCAAGAAGGCACGGGCCTGAATGGTGTGCGGCGCAATGGGTACGCAGACCATGCCCGTATAGTCGGGGCTCACGATGGGGCCACCGGCACTGAGCGCGTAACCCGTAGAACCAGTCGCCGTGGACACGACCACGCCGTCGCCACGCAGTCGGTCGATATGGTGGCCCGACACCGTGATGTCGAACTCGACCATATCGGACAGCGGACCGCGGGTAAGCGCCATGTCGTTGAGGGCGAAGGTGCGCACGACATCCTTCGTACCGTCTTCGCGCACGGACACGATATCCGCGGCGATGGTAGCGCGACGGCTCACATGCAGCTCGCCGGACAGGGCGTCGCTCACGACCTGCAGAATGTCGCGCTCCTCGGGACTCGCAGCCGTCAAAAAGCCCAGGTGACCATAGGAAAGACCGAGGATAGGAATCTCGCGATGGTTGAGGATGCGGGCAGCGCGCAGCAACGTACCGTCGCCGCCGAGCGTAATGACCAGATCGGAGCCGTCAATATCAGGCGTGCTCTGAATCTTGGATCGCTGGTCGGCAGCCCATGCGACCTCATAGCCCTGGCGCGTCAGCCAAAGCTCGATCATCAGGCCGCTCTCGACCGCCTCTTGCTTGTAGTAATTGGGAACCAGAAAGACCTTCATAGCGTTGCAGCTTTCTCGCTCAAAACCGATACCTGAGATTGCAACTCGTCTTGCGGGCGGTCGCCAGAGTCAAATCTCGTGCCGTACAGGAAAAACTCAACGTTTCCCTTGGCACCATGAATGGGCGACACGCACACATCGACCGGGAACAGCCCCTTAGAGGCAAAGAGTTCAACTGCCGCAACGAGTGTATCACGGCGCACGGCGGGATCGGTCACAATGCCGCCCTCGCCCACCAGCGCCGCCGGAGCCTCAAACTGCGGCTTTACGAGCGTGCAGAATGCACCCGTAGGCGCGAGGCACGCCAGTACCGCATCGATAATATTCGCGATGCTGGTAAACGAGACATCACACACAGCCAGGTCGATGGCGCCGGTATAGCCAAGCTCAGGCAGCTGCGTCACGTTTGTGCGCTCATGCAGCGTCACGCGATCGTCCTGACGCAACGACCAATCGAACTGGGCGTGACCCACGTCCACAGAGACAACGGTCGCAGCTCCGCGCTTGAGCAGGCAATCGGTAAAACCGCCGGTAGAGCAGCCCACATCCAAACAGGCAAGGCCCGTCGGATTGATGCCAAACGCATCAAGCGCGCCTTCGAGCTTAAGACCACCGCGGCCAACATAGGGAATGCGCCCCTTCACGTGCAGCGGCAGCCCCGGGATCACCTTAAGGCCCGGCGAAGTCAAGCGCTCACCGCCACTCGAGACCAAGCCGGCCATAAGAGTGCGAAGGGCATCCGCGCGATCGGCGCAGATGCCCTGTGAAATCAGTTCGTCATCAAGACGCACGCGTTTCATGAATGCCATCAACCATTCGTATCCGGAGATGCGGCCTAGCTATCCTGGGATTCGTTTGTCGCATCCTCATCGTATTCTTGCTCGAGCTTGTCGGCCTCACGCGGCGTCAACTCAAACTTGTCGACCATATCGACCGCGCGGGAGCCCAGCTCAATCGCTTCGTCAAACAAATCGAGCGAACGCTCCAAGGAGGTATCCTTGGAGCGAACGGTAGCGATGATCTGATCCAGACGGTCCGAGATCTCATCAAAGTTACGGACAGAACCCTCTGGCATGGCTACTCCTCGACGGAGTCGACAACAGCCTCGGCGGCGTCCGCATCCTCGGCCAGCACGCCAGCCTCAGCTTGGGCAACCGCAACCTTGGCGGCAGCCTCGGCAGCCTGCGCCTCCTCGCGAGCGCGATCTTCGGCCAGCAGCTCCTGGTACAGGTCCTCGCCTGGCAGCTCCTCGCTGCGAGCAATCTTGCCCAGCACGCCGTTGACGAACGAAGCGGACTGGTCGGTGCCATAGGCCTTGGCAAGCTCGACGGCCTCGTTGATTACGATGGCGTCCGAGACCTCCTCGTCGGTGAGGAAGCGCATCTCATAGACGGCGATACGCAGCAAATTGCGGTCGGCGCCGGGCATGCGCATAAGATCCCAGTTCTTGGCGACGGCGCGCAGGGCACAGTCGATACGATCGATATGCTCGTAGGCACCGCGGCAAAGCTCCAGCGCATAGGGGTCGAGGGGACCCTTCGAGATCAGGAAATCGCCCTCGAGGACGCGCTCGAGCGGACTGTCCGTGGCCTCGGCCTGGAACAGCAACTGTAGCGCCTGACTGCGGGCAAGCGTGCGCCCGCGATAAACCTTAAGGCTCAAAGGTTACTCCTTGGGGAAAACGAGACCGTCGATGCAAACGTCAACGCGCTCGACCTCGACGCCCACCTGAGCATCGATGGCAGCGACCACGGCGGCGCGAACGGCCTCGGCGAGCTTCTTGAACGGATAGCCAAAGAACACCACGACACGCACGGTGAGTGCGAGCTTGTCGCCGACGACCTCGGCCTCGACCGCCGGCTCGGAAGCCGGGGCCTTGGACGAGAGCATCATGGAGACAAGGTTGGTGGCAAGGTCCTTGACGCCAACGGAGGCGATGCCCTCGACATCCGACACGGCGCGCGAGACGATGGCGGTCAGAACATCGGGCGAAATGCCGATGCCGTCAATCTTGATTTCCTGGGGCATGAGTCCTCCTAGAAGAGTTGGTTGCTAGACGCGGGAGACGAACTTGCCGTCGCGGGTGTCAACCTTGATGACCTCGCCCTCGTTGAGGTACATGGGGACCTGGATGACAGCGCCGGTGTCAATCGTGGCCGGCTTGGTGGAACCCTGGACGGTGTCGCCCTTAAAGCCCGGGTCGGTCTGGACGATGGTGGTCTCGATGAACATCGGCGGCGTCACGCCCATGAGCTCATCGTCGGCGAAGAGCAGCTGGCAGATGTCGTTCTCGCGCAGCCACTTGGAGTTCTCGCCCACCATGTCCTCGGGAACGGGAACCTGCTCATAGGTCTCGTTGTCCATGAAGATGTAGTCAGCGCCATCGTTGTAGAGGTACTGGAACTCACGGGTGGTGAGCATGACGCTCTCGAACTTGGTGCCGGCGTTGCAGGTGTTCTCGACGACGCGGCCGCTCTTGATGTCGCGGGTCTTGTAGCGCACAAACGCGCCACCCTTGCCCGGCTTGACATGCTGGAACTCGACGATGGTGTAGACCTTGTCCTTAATGCGGAGACCGAGGCCGTTCTTGAAGTCGGCGGTAGAAATGGTAGGCATAGCGACCTTTCTTGTTATGGGCAGAACGCACAAGCGTCCAAATTACATACGACCGAAATTATACACTTGCAGACGGCGCCTGCAGCGAGCGCATAAAAAGAGAACGCGGGGCGCCCGAATTGCTCCGGACGCCCCGCCCCAAAAATCTATCGAAATGGGCTAGCAATCGATGACGTGCAGGTCGTGCGGGGTCTTGGTGAAGGGCTCGTAGCCGTTCTCGGTGACCACGCCGTAGTCCTCCAGACGCACGCCACCCACACCGGGCAGATACACGCCGGGCTCCATGGTGATAACCGAGCCGACCTCGATGCTGTTCTTGCTGCGGTTGAAGTTGGGCAGCTCGTGGATGTCGATACCAACGCCGTGGCCCAGGCCATGGTTGTAGTAATCGCCATAACCGGCATCGCCGATGATCTTCTTGGAAAGCTTAAAAATGTCGTTGCCCTCGACGCCCGGATGGATGGCAGCGACGCACTCCTCGTGCGTACGGCGCACGAGCGCGTACAGGTCAAGCTGCTCCTGGGTAGGCTCGCCCATCACGACGGTGCGCGTCATGTCGGAACGATAATCGCAGTAGCCCGCGCCGTAATCCATGAGGACGAAGTCGCCCTTCTCGATGACACGGTCACTCGGTACGGCATGCGGGTTGGCGGTGTTGGGGCCGCTCGCCACAATGGAGCCGAAGGCCAGGCTGTCGGCGCCGTTGGCGAACATAAAGTTCTCGAGCTCGTTGCGAACCTGCTTCTCGGTCATACCGGGCTTAATAAAGCCGAGCATATGCTGGAAGGCGGCATCGGTGATCGACTGCGCATGGCGCATGAGCTCGATCTCCTCGGCGTCCTTGATGGCGCGCATCTTGCGAATGTCGTCATGCATCAGCGGCAACATGCAGGCGACGGAACGGTCCTCCAGACCACGCTGAATACCCTGGTAGAAGTTGATTTGCATGTCGTCCTCGACAGCGCAGACGCGGCACTTGTTGGCCGCGATCTTGCCGGCGACCCAACCGGGGATGGTGCCCTCGTCCATGTCGTAGACCCAGGGGCTGTCGGCGGGCGTGTTCTCCTCAAAGCTGTTGAGGTAGCGCGAGTCGGTATGGAACAGGCACTGGTCAGCCGTAATAAACGCCGCGTGCGGGAACTCGAAGGTGTAGTCGAAGACGCCCTTCACGCCCGTGAGCCAACGAAGATTGGCCTCATCGCGTACCACGATAGCGTCGTAACCGCGCACGACCATCAGGGCACGGACACGTTCGATACGACCGGCAGGACCGGCAGCAAACTCAGACATGCAGATTCCTTTCTTATTGTCTCAAAAAGTGCGGGACGGGTCTCAACCGAACGTCGGAATCGCATACGAACCGCAACCGATTGGAAACCCGTCCCTCAACATGATACGAAAGACGATGGATGTCAATAAATCTTAGAGAAGTTCTTTGCGGGAAGCCAAGTAGGCGTGAGCATGGCGCTCAAGAACCTCGTCCTCAACACTCGTTAGACGAATGGAGCCGAGCGCTGCGGGCAGCGGCAACATGCTGCGGTTCGAGCGGGCGAACTGCTGCTTGCGGAACTCCTCGATAAACGCGGTGGGCTCCAGGTCGAAGGCAAGTTCCTCGATGCCAAAGTCCTCCAGGCAGTCATCGACCTCAAAGACGTAATCGATATCAAAGTCGCAGGCATCATGTGCTAGGCGCGCCTCAAAGCGCATGCCCTCGGACAACAGCTGGTAGGCAGGGACCTGCGAAGCGGCATCGCCCAAGCAGGCGCGCAGGGTGCGCTCCCCCGTCTTACCAAAATCGAGTGCATGGCGGGCGCTCGGGTTCGTGGCCATCAGTACGTCCTTGCGGGCAGTCTGAGACCACTGGACGGCATTGACGAGTGCAACTTCGTCGCCGGCAAGAATCTCGGGGACGGTCTCGGTAAACTGATTCCAGCGGGATTTGCTACTTGAAAGCATGGTGCCAACAAGTACCGCGTAGCCGAGCTTGAGGTCCTCGGGGTCCGTCTCGCGAACAAGGTCGAGGTCACACACAACCAAGCCCGGTTCGGGACGAAACGCGATAGCGGGAAGCGCATTGGCCGACGAGGCGACGAGCGGCTTCATGGTCGTCGCGACCGTGAGCATGGCGTCGAAGGTCGTCGGCAGCAGTGCGCACTCGGTTCGGCCACACCACTGGTTGGCGCACCAGCAAACAACCGAGCAGGTCGGGGCATCGCCAACGGCGACAACCAGATCGTCGCAGGTAATGCCGTTGGCAGACAGGGCGCCAAAGATCGCATCGGCATCGGCCAGCGTGGCACCAGCAGGCGAAACCTCGAGGAAGAGCTGTGACATGACAAAACCGGCGTCGACCAGCGCATGCTCGACGACCTCACCAAAACGCTCTGACGTGGCGGTGTTCCAAACGACCATCGCGCGCTTAGGCTTGCCCACGGCCGAGGCAAACATGCGCGACAGTTCATCGAACGCACCCAATCCGACACGGACATCGACGCTGCGGTTTTGGAAATTGATCAGTTGACGGCGAATCATAGCAGCCCACGCTCCAAAAGCATCTCGGCACAAAGGTAGGAAACGTCCTCGAAGGACTTGTTGCGAATATCAAGGGTAAGGTCGGCGGCCTGGCGATACAGCGGACGGCGATGCTCAAACAGGCGCGCAGCATGCTCGGGCGAACGGAAATCGGGGCGCGTGTCGGACCGACGAATCTGTCGAATCGAATCCTCGAAGTCGCCCTCGAGGTACACGCACGTACCCATTTCGTGCATCAGTTCAATATTCACCGGCGTTTCGACGATACCGCCCCCGCACGAAACCAACAGGCTGCGCTCGCTTTGGAGCGAACGGAGCGCCGAGGTCTCGAGCTCGCGAAAACGATCCTCGCCCTCGGTCTCAAAAATCTCGGTTACCGACTTGCCGCAACGGCGCACGACCAGACGGTCGGTATCGATAAAACGCCGCTTGAACATGGTGCCCACGTTGCGCGCAAGCGTCGACTTGCCCGCGCCCAAAAAGCCGATAAAGAAGATATGGTCGCAGCCGTGTTTGATGTGCTGGGACATGACGAGACCTATTCCTCGCAAGGAAGGTCGCGCAGGGCCCGGCGCTCAAAGATACGGAAGATCTGCGTATACCACAGGTCCTGCGTCGCCTGCGGCTTTACCAGGATGGTATCGACGCCGGCGAAGTTGCCGCTCCACACGTCCGTGTAGAGCTGATCACCGATCAGCACCGCCTCGTCAGCCGTGGCGCCGAGGCGCTTAAGACCCGCCTTGAGGGCAAACGGCGCCGGCTTCATGGCATGGCTGATGGCCTCGAGTCCCAGCTCGCGTGCTGATGCCATGACCTGGTCGCGATGCCAGTTGTTGGACACCATGCACAGCTTAAAGCCTTTGGCGCGGGCGGTATCGAGCCAAGCGGAAACCGCGGCGGGAACCTGCTCGGTGTCGCGCGGCACCAGGGTGTTATCGCGATCGAGCAGAATGGCGCGTTTGCCGTCGGCCCAAAGGGTATCAAGGTCGATGCGATCGACCGAGGCAACGTAACGTTTGGGGCTAAAAATCCTCATGCTAATTCCAAGACTGTTGATGCTCTTCGTAGGTTTGCGAGAAGTACTCCTCGTCCTGCGTAATGTAGAAATACAGGTCATCGGAGTCGGTCGGCTCAAGCGTGGCCTTGAGTGCCTCGAGCGACGGAGAGCAGATGGGCGTGGGCGGCAGGCCCTCGTGCTTATAGGTGTTATACGGACTATCGCTCTGCAGGTCGTCGGCGGTAACCTCGCCACCGGTGACATACATCATGGTCGCATCGCTGTTGAGATAGCGCAGACCATCGAGCTTGCCGGCAAGACGGTTGTAGAAGACCGAGGCCACGTGCGCGCGCTGGTCGGCGTTGAGGCCCTCGCGCTCAACGATAGAGGCCAAGTTGACGATGTCGTAGTCGGACATCTCCACACCGTAGCGTTCCTTGATCTTGGCTTCGCAGCTCGCAAAGTCAAGCGACTTGTACTCGGTCTTAAACTGATCGAGCATAGCGCGAATCACGCCATCGGCCGTCGGCAAATCACCCAACGAATAGGTCTTGGGGAACAAGAAACCCTCGAGCGAATCGTTGGCGGCGCCCTTAAGGAAGCTATAGTCGTCCACGTAGTTGGAGGCCTTGGCCTGGTTGAGGAAGTCTTCCTTAGAGATGCTGTCGTAGGCCTGGGCCACACGGTCGGCGACTTGATCGACCGTCAGGCCCTCAGGGATAGTCAGCGCACTGGAGCCCGCGTTGGGGCCTTCCATGAGCTGCTGAACAACCTTGGTCGCATCCATGAGTGTGGTGAACGAATAATCACCGGGCCTGAGCGACATATCGGCGTTGAGCTTTTTCACCGCCGCATAGTAATCCTTGGGATTTTCTACGATATGGTTCTCGGAGAGAATCGAGGCGATCGTATCGCCTGAAGCACCATCGGGAATGGTCACCGTAACCTGCTGACCAGCCGTGACCTTCGTATCCTCACCGGCAAAGAAGCCCTTGACGGCCGGCACGACAAAGAAAGCGATCGCAGCAAGCGCGAGCACCGCCACCACAACGCCGATAATCATAGGCACCGGGGAGCTTTTCTTTTGAGCACCGCGACGAGCATGCGTGTTGTAGCTCGAGCGGGTCGCCGGAGCAACGCCATGCGAACCGCGAGCGTGATGCGAATGCGATTGAGGGACCTGAGTTCGCTGGGTAGGTGCCTGCTGCTTAAAGCGGGTACCGCCTGCAGGCTGGGCCGTACGAGCAGTGGGCTGTTGAGCCGCGTGAGAAGCCGAATGCTGAACCGAACGAGCAGAAGGCTGCTGACCCGTCCGTTGAACAGGTTGGGCCGAATGAGAGAAGGACTGCACCGAGCGCGCGGCAGACTGAGCTGCGCGCTGCGTCGGCTGTGCCGGACGCTGGCCAGGCTGGGCAGGGCGCGACGCCGGCTGCCGTGTACGATTCTGCTGGCGCGGATCGGAAGCGCTAGACATGCGAAACCTCCTCGTTTTTACGATCGAGCCACGTCTGCAAAAACAGGCTGGCGGCAATCATGTCGATCTTGCCCCTCATCTGCTTTTCGTTGAGGCCCTGCTCGCGCAGGATACGCTTGGCCTCTTGCGAAGACAGACGTTCGTCCTCAAACTCCAGCGGAAGATCGAGCTCGTCGGCAATCTTTTGCGCCACGGCGGCAACGCGCTCGGCCTGGGGGCCGGGCTCACCGGCCATGGTCAGGGGGCGTCCGCTTACCAGGATGTCGGGCTCATAGTCCTCAACCAGGTAGCGGAACGTCTTGGCCATACCGGTGACCTCGGCAGCCGGAAGCACCTTGACAGGCATCGCCATCTTGCCATCACGGCTCGAGACGGCGATGCCAATCCTGGTCTCCCCTATGTCCAGCGCGAGCGCAACCACAGCGACTTCTTAGATTCTTAGGCGCCGAGCGCGGTCTTAGCGGCCGCGAGGGCATCGGCGATGCCGGCAGCATTCTTGCCACCGGCCTGGGCCATGTTGGGACGACCGCCACCGCGACCGTCGACCAGACCCGCGATCTGCTTGATCACGTTACCGGCGTGGAAACCGGCCTTGACGGCGTCATCGGAGCCGGCAGCGAGCAGGGTCGGAGTGCCCTTCTCAGTCACGCTGGCGACGACACAAGCGACAGGGCCGGCGACCTTCTGATGCACGGTATCCCATACGTTGCGCAGGTCGGCAGCCTCAAGGCCCTGGAGCTCAGCGACAACGAGCTTATAGCCGTCGAGCTCGACGGCGCCCTCGATGGCGCTGGAGATGGCGTCGGAGGAGCCACCGGTCAGAGCCTTTTTGAGCTTGTTGGACGTCTCGCGCAGCTCAGCCTGCAGGTTCTCCACGCGGGCGGGAACCTCGTCGACGCGGCACTTGAGCGCAGCGGCGGCGGCGTCAACGAGCGCCAGGCGGTCGGCCATGTAGTCGAGGGCACCCTTAGAGGTCACGGCCTCGATACGGCGGACATTGGAGCCCGTGGAGGACTCGGAAATGATCTTGAACAGACCAATCTCTGCGGTATTGGCGGCATGGGTGCCACCACAGAGCTCGCGGGAGAACGGCTGGTCCTCAGCGCCCACGGAGACGACGCGGACGACATCGCCGTACTTCTCTCCAAACAGAGCGACAGCGCCGGCAGCCTTAGCCTCGTCGATGCCCATGACACGGGTCACGACCGGCTTGGAAGCGAAGATCTGCTGGTTGACCAGGTCCTCGACAGCCTTGAGCTGCTCGGAGGACAGGGCCTCGAAGTGCGTGAAGTCAAAGCGTAGGTGCTCGGGCGTCACCAGCGAGCCGGCCTGGGAGACGTGCTCGCCCAGGACCTGCTTAAGGGCAGCGTCGAGCAGGTGCGTGGCGGTGTGGTTGCGGCGCAGGAAGCCACGGCGCTCGGCGTCGAGCGCGGCGGTAACAGCGGCACCGACAGCCAGCGTGCCCTCGGCAACGTGCGCGACGTGGGCATACAGGCCGTTGTGGTTCTTGGTGTCGGCAACGGTCAGAACAACGCCCTCGGCGGAAAGCTTGCCGGCATCGCCCTGCTGGCCACCCATCTCGGCATAGAACGGGGTGCGGTCGAGCACAACCTCGACATCCTCGCCGGCGGCAGCGGACTCGACGGACTCGCCGTTGCGCACGATGGCGACAACCTTGGCGCCCTCGATCACATCGTTGTCATAGCCGTCGAACTCGGTCGCTGCGACCTTGTCCGAAAGCTCGACCCACACGTCGTTGAAGCTGCCCCAGGCGTCGCCCTTGGCATTGGCGCGGGCGCGGGCCTTCTGGTCCTCCATGCAGGCAGTGAAGCCGTCCATATCGACGTCGTGGCCAGCGGTGCCGGCGATCTCGACGGTCAGATCGATGGGGAAACCAAAGGTGTCGTGCAGTTTAAAGGCGACATCGCCCGAAAGCACGGCGCCCTCGGCAAGCGCTGCCAGGGCCTCGTCCAGATAGACGCGGCCGTTGTCGAGCGTCGTGGAGAAGCGCTCCTCCTCGGAGGCGACGATACCCTTGACGAGCGCGACATTCTTGAGCAGCTCGGGATAAGCCTCACCCATCTGAGCGTTAACCTCGTCGATGAACTTGGTCAGGAAGGCGCCCTCGATGCCCAGCAGGCGACCGTGGAACACGGCACGACGGAGCAGGCGGCGAAGGACGTACTCGCGACCCTCGTTACCGGGAAGGATGCCGTCCGAGATCATAAAGTCGACGGCACGGGAGTGGTCGGCGATGATACGCAGGGAGCGGCTGGCGCCAGAGTAATCGTCGGCGTCATAGGTCTTGCCGCTAATCTTCTCGCCCAGCTTGATGAGGTGCTGCATCAGATCGCCGTCGTAGTTGGCGGTCTTGTGCTGCATGATGGCGGCCATGCGCTCCAGGCCCATGCCCGTATCGAGGTTGCGGTGCGGCAGCTCCGGCATGGAGCCGTCCTCCTGGCGGTCGTACTGGGTAAAGACGAGGTTCCAGAACTCCAGGAAGCGGTCGCAGTCGCAGCCAGGCTTGCAGTCGGGGCTGCCGCAGCCGACCTCCTCGCCCATGTCAAAGTAGATCTCGGAGCACGGACCGCAGGGACCGGTGGGGCCAGCGGCCCAGAAGTTATCGTCCTCGCCCAGGCGGGAGATGTGGTCCTCAGCAACGCCCAGAGAACGCCACACGTCGTGGGTCTCGTCGTCCTCGGTAAAGACGGTGAAGTACAGGCGGTCGAGCGGCAGCTTGAACTCCTTGGTGATGAGCTCAAAGGCCCAGGCGCAAGCCTGCTGCTTGGAGACGCCGCCAAAGGAGAAGTCGCCGAGCATCTCAAAGAAGGACAGGTGACGGCCGTCCTCGCCGATGCAATCGATGTCGTTGGTGCGGACGCACTTCTGGCAGGAGATAGCGCCGATCTCCTTCATGGTCTTCTTGCCCTGGTAGTACTCCTTAAACTGGTTCATGCCGGCGTTGGCAAGCAGCAGCGAAGGATCGTCAGGGACGAGGGACGAAGAAGGATAGAGCTTAAGACCGCGCTCCTCAAAGAAGTTGAGGAACTTGGAGCGAATCTCGGCCGTAGTCATTGACGGGTAGTCAGCACTCATAGAGGGAATCTCCTCGGTTTCACATCGAAACAGTTCAAACGTAACGATATTACCATCCCGCCGCGCCTGTGCAAAAAAGAGGGTCGCCAAACAGCGACCCTCCAGCGAAAGTGCACGTTATTTAGTACTGCGCGATCCTTTGAAAAAGGACTGCTGAATAATTGCATATAAGATTCACCCGGAAGGAGCGATCGATGAAAAGCAAACGATTTGTCCTGAATGCACTTCTGGTTGTAGCACTTTTAGCGCTCTTAGCCTTCTCATGCTGGTACGCAAACCAACCATCATTTGGATACGTATTGTATACAGTAATGTCCGGCGATAAGGCTTATTACACTCTACGCGCAATTGACGTTCTCTTTTTCTATGTAGCCGGCCCCTTATCAATCGCTTTGGTCGCGTTTCTTGTCATTTACAACTTCAAGAAACGTTAATAGAACCTATTTAGAATCCGAATCGTCCATGGAGCCGTCGATGCCGGTTTTGGTTTCGTCGTTCATATTGAAATCGTCGTCTTTGGCGAAGGGATTCTTGAAAAAGCCCGTAGCATCGGGCTGAAGGCCCGAGAGCTTCATCCAGGGATTATCGAGCTCGGGTTTGGGCATGGCCTGGGCCTCGGGCGCGGTCTCGTTGCCGATGAGCTCGGACTCGTAGATGAAGGTGTCGTCGCCGAGCGCGTCGTAGGCGGCGACCGGGTTGCCATCGACATCGCGGTACGGTGTGCCCTTAAACACGGCGCCGTCATAGGCCACAAGCTGGCGGCCGGTCTCATTCTCGAAGTAGTACACGAAGATACCCTTGAGGGCCGCACATAGCGGGATGGCAATAATCATGCCGATGGGGCCCATGAGTGCCGAGCCAATAACGAGCGCCGTGAGGCTCATGATGGGATGCACCTGCACCGAGCTCTGCATAACCTTAGGCGAAATCACGTTATCGGTGACGTTTTGCGCGACCATCGTCACGATGAGCGTCCATAACGCCAACATGGGACTGAACATGAAGCCGAGTACCGTGGCGATTGCTGCGCTCACCCAGGGACCGACGACCGGAACCAAATGCATGATGCCGGTAAAGATAGCCATGAGCGCCGCATACGGATGACCGATGATCAAAAAACCGATAAAGGCGAGGAAACCACCGCAGATGGACGTCACGACCATACCGCGCATGTAGCCGCCGACAGAGCGAGAAAGGATGGCGACCATAAAGCGGTACGAGGTCTCCTTCTCCTGACCGATGATGGTGCAAATCTCGTGATGCATGCGAGGGTAGTCGCAGGCCATCCAGTAGGCAAGCACCAGACCAAGGAAGATCACGAACAACTGCGAGGCCGTATTGGTGATGAGCGGGAACACACCGCGACCAAGCTCGGCAGCAATCTGAGACACATACTTCGATGCCACGGTAACCAGGGACGAAAGATTATCGTCCAAATACTCCTTGAGCGGCGTGTTGTTGAGCGTCTTGGCATGCGAGATCATCTCATTGAGATCGCCACCCGCAACACGAAGCTGCTCGGGCAGGCGGCTCAGGACTTCCATGATCTGACCAAAGAGAATCGGCGACAAGATGCAAACGACACCGACGAGCACGGCAACAACAACAATAAGCGCGATAAGCGAACCGATGCCGCGATTCACGCCATGGTGCTCGAGCCAGTTGGTGATCGGGGACATCACAAAAGCAATGATGGAGCCGACGGCAAGAAACTCAATAACCGGTGCCAGGATGCCCATAAGGTTAAAGATGACAGCAGCAATAACAATGCAGCCGACAACAGCCCAAATGCGCAGCGTCAGAATGCGGGTGTCGCGCAGCACGCGATCGGTTTGCTGGGGGTGCTCACTCATGAACGAATCATCACTCCGTCGGGGTCGATCTTGTCCTGAATCTTCTTAAGCGTGCGGCGCAGCAGACGCGAAACCTGTACCTGAGAAATACCCAGCTTCTTGGCGATCTCGATCTGGGTCATGCCCTTCACAAAGCGCAGCTCAATCACCTCGCGCTCGCGCGGCGAGAAATCACGGATGGCTTCCTCGATCACTAGGCGGTCATCGGTAAAGTCGAGCTCGTTGTCGTCGTCGGCGTAACGGTCGAGAATCGAGGGGGCATCGTCCGAATCGGACGCACCAGGAGCCTCGATGGGCACCGAGGTATAGGCCGAAGACGATTCCATGGCCTCCAGCACCTCATCGACCGTCACGTCCAAGTACTCAGCGATTTCCTCAACCTTAGGCGAGCGCTGTAGCTCGTTGGTGAGCTTATCGGTAGCCTGGTTGACCTTGGCCGAGAGCTCCTGCAAGCGACGGGGCACGCGCACGCTCCAGCCCTTGTCGCGGAAGTGACGCTTGATCTCGCCCAAGATGGTAGGCGTGGCAAACGTGGTGAACTCGAGTCCGCGCTCAGGGTCAAAGCGATCGATAGCCTTGAGCAGGCCCAAATAACCAACCTGCATCAGGTCATCGAGCGGCTCGCCGCGGTTCTTAAACTTGTTGGCAAGAAACCTTACCAGGTTCATGTGGGACATGACGAGCTGCTCGCGTGCGTCCGGGTCACCGGTCTCTTTATAGCGACGAAACAGCTCGCGGGTTTTCTCCTTGTCCCAAGCGGTCTTACCGCTCCGGGAACGTTCGGTCATATTAGATATCCGCCTTGAGGTCGAGGGAAAGCGTCAGGGGCGCCGCAGTCTTTTCGTAGGAGTCGCACACGCTCGCCAAAATGAGCTCGGCATACACAGCGGCCTGGTCATCCTCGTCGACGGTGGCCTGGTCGCCAAAGGTAAAGGTCATGCCAACGTGAGATTCGTCGACATCGAATTTGATCGAGATGTCATCGGAATCAACAGCCGTGCAGCCGAAAATAAATGCTTCCTCGGCAGCCATACGAATGTCCTCGATGCGATCGACGGACATGGAGCAGAGCGCACCGACATTTGCCGCCGTCATGCGCACAAGGCGCGCCAGACGCGGGTCGCCGGCAACGGTCAGCGTAATGGGGCAAGTTGCTTCGCTACTCATCGCAGGACTCCTCAGAGGTCTCGGCGGGCGTGTAGGTGTAATACTGAGCCGGCTTGGATACAGACTTCTGACCATCATCGTCGCCCGCGGCAGCCTCGTCCTCGCCAATTAGGACGCGCTCGGTAGGCAGCTCGGCCTCCGCAGCGGCAGCGGCGAGCTTGCGATCGGCGTCGGCTGCAGGAGCCTTCACCTTATTGAAGAGCTTCTGCACAGCACCGGCGGCAGAGTCGGTCACGCTAGACACAGCATTGCTGGCCTCGGCCATGCTGCCCGTAACCTCAGAAATGTCGCGAACCACGGCTTCGACCTCTACGAGATTGGAGGTAAGGGCATCAACTGCCGTCTTGCTCGACTTAAGCAGCGGCTCCATCTGGGCAAGCGCCGGCGTAAGCTCATCGACAGCGCCATCGAGCTTTGCCACCACAGGCTGAGCCTCGGCGATGGTGTTGTTGAGGTCGTTCACGGTCTTATCGAGCGAGTCGACAACATTGCGGGTCTTGCGCAGGGTAAGCGCGAGCTCAGCGATGGCCCACACGCCGGCAACGGCGAGCAGCAGCAGGGCGATTTGAATGGGACTCATACAAGCCTCCCGGAAAAATCGAAATACAGACGCTTTTCATGGTACCCCAAAGGGGACCGAACATGCCAAGAGTAGCAACGTGGGACAAAATTATCAGCAGCTACTTCGGTGCATTCCCGCTGCGGTCGCGCTCGCTTTGCTCTACGCGCCACTCTTCCCAGCCGCGCCCGGCAGGCTGCCAGAACGCACCGCGCTCCAGCCCCTCGGGCAAATAGCGCTGATCGACCCAGCCTTCGGGATAATCGTGCGGGTATTTATACACACCGTAGTCGTCGCTGCCTGGGCGATGGCGATCGCGCAGATAACTCGGCACCTCGCGAAGCCCACTAGAATGGATATCGGCCAGCGCCGCATCAATCGAAGCCTCACACGCGTTGGATTTAGGGGCCAAACACACATAGAGTGCAGCCTGAGCCAGGTTAATGCGGCACTCGGGATAGCCAATGACCTCGGCAGACTTAAACGCGGCATGCGCCACCAAAAGCGCCTGCGGGTCGGCGTTGCCAACATCCTCAGAAGCCTGAATCATAATACGGCGAGCGATAAACTTGGGATCCTCCCCCGCATCAATCATGCGCGCGAGCCAATAGATTGTGGCATCGGGGTCGCTACCGCGCATGGACTTAATAAACGCACTGATGATGTCGTAGTGCATGTCGCCGTTTTTGTCATACGAAAATCCACGACGCGGGTTGGCGATCTTCACGTCATCCACGGTGATGGGATAGCGCTCCCCCGCCACGGGCGCTGGCGTTCCCTCGGTATCGGGACGCGTGACGGCAATCTCGCTCGCAAGTTCGAGCGTCGTGAGCGCCGAGCGAGCGTCACCCGCTGCCAGCGTGCAGATGGTCTTAACCGTATCCTCATCGGCCGAGAACTTGCCGTTCAAACCCTGCGGCGCCTCGAGCGCACGCTCGATAAGCGTGGCGATATCCTCGTCTTTAAGATGCTCAAGCTCCACCACGCGACCGCGCGAGAGCAATGCCGAGTTGACCTCGAAGTACGGATTCTCCGTCGTGGCGCCAATCATAATGACGGTACGGTTCTCAACCGCATGCAGCAAGGCATCCTGCTGAGACTTGGAGAAGCGGTGAATCTCGTCGATAAACAGGATGGTGCGGCGGTCGTAGGTATTCAGGCGCGTCTTGGCCTCGTCAATCACGCGGCGAAGATCCTTCACGGTACCCGTCACGGCGCTGACCTCGACAAACTCGCTCTTGGTATGGTTGGCGATAATGTGGGCCAGCGTCGTCTTACCCGTACCGGCCGGCCCGTACAGAATCACGCTCGAAAGCACGTCGTGCTCGATCGCGGCACGCAACCATGAGCCCTTACCGACGGCCTTTTGCTGGCCCACGTACTCGTCGAGCGAATTGGGTCGCATGCGCACCGCGAGCGGCGCATTTTTAAAGGAACGCTCGCGCGTCGAGGCAGAAAAAAGGTCGTCCATAGCCATCCCGTGCATCAATCAAAAACGTTTTCAACTAACCAGTATACCGAAAGGATACGAACTACCGTTCGTTAATATAGGTACGATGCGGAAACTTTAGACCCGGGAACAGCTTGCTCGTCAGTTCGCAGAAATAACCGTCCGTCATGCTCGCGATATAATCCACCACGGCTTGATCCTTGTCGTCCTGCCAGGCATAGGTGCGATCGTAGTAGGAAAGTTGCTGCTCAATGCGCGAAATATGATGCTTAAAGATGTAAGAGGACTCGTCACCACTATTTAGATCCCGCAGGCAACGGTCGTAGAGCTTTTCGAAGGCCTCGCGCAGCTCCACCTCGGAATCGCCTTCGATACCGCCCTTGCTATAGATCTTCTCGTAGTTCTCGCGCTTGGCTCGGCGGATTTCCCCAAACAGGTCCTCGCTCATCTCGATGCGCGGCTTACCATAGCTGTGCTCAACGATATCGATGGAAGCGTGCGTAAGGATCCAACTGTTGTAGGCACCGCCCCGGCCATCATCAAAAACGTCGGGCGAAAGCAGGCCCGCCGCGATCGCATCCTGACGGTCACGACCGACGTAGGCAAGAATATCCGAGATGCGAACGACGCAGCCCTCGAGCGTCATGGGACGCAGATGCCCAATTGCGCTATAGCCCGTGGCAATGCAATCCTCAACCGTCTGGTCAAACTGGTCAAAGGAGCTCATGTCCGAGAGCTCAAACACACGCTGCTCGTACTCGCCGTTATGGCATAGCACGCCGTCGAGCGTCTGGAGCGACACGTTGCGGCCGTACAGTGTGTCGAGCACGCGGACCGACTGCACGTTATGGAAAAAATAACGCCCCGTACGCTCATGATAGATATCGTTGAGGAAACGCTCGCCGGCATGGCCGAAAGGCGTGTGTCCCAAGTCGTGACCCAGGCCAATCGCCTCGATCAGATCGCAATTGAGCCCCAGGGCGCGACCGATATCGCGCGCAATGCGGGAGACGAACTGCACGTGCAAACCGCGGCGTGACAGATCGTCATTGCTACGGAAGCTAAAGACCTGCGTTTTGCCTGCATAACGGGTGTACGCCGGAAGATGAAGTATCTTTTCGGTATCGCGCATAAACGCCGGACGCATAAGCGTGCCTTTGTCGGCGGCGCGATCAATACGACGAATGACCTGATCGTCGTTGCAACGATACGGGTTGACATAGCCCGAAGCACGATCGGCGGCAATGCGCTCGACAAGTTCGGGCGACAACGCCGAGGGAATACGGTCCATGCGCGCCTTAATGACGGCCGTTTCTTGATTAGTTGCCATGGCATGCTCCTTAAGAAGGATGCGCAATCGGTTACAAAGTGCAGCCCACGACCTCGATTATGGCAAAAATCGGCACCAAAAACGGGAGCAATGGCAGGGAGCGTGATTTTGTGAAGAGGCAGGAGAGGGCCAGGGCCAGGAGTGCGACGGCAAATGCCACGATGCAACCCATAGGGTCGAGCGTGCAAAGCGCGAAGAGCGCCTTGGCATCCCCCATGCCGATGCCCGGGGCGTGGCGAAGGCGCCGCCAGAGCGACTCAGTGAGCACAAGGGCAAGGTAGACGATGACCGCAAGACCGGCGTGGTCAAGCGCTGTGTTCAAACCGAGGTCGAGCCAAACGCCCGCCAACGCCGCCACGGCACATGCGCCGGCAAGCCCATTGGGAAACCGTCGCTCTCGGGCATCACTTGCCACGCCGGCAAAGATGCAAATCCAAAACGGGATATAGGCCATCGGACTCCTCCTCGAGCTGCATCGCAAAAGCAAAAACCACCACAAAGGTGCCTGTCCCCTTTGCGGTGGTTTTGGTGGTGGTTATTTGGCGCCTTGCATGACCTCGTCAAGGGTAACGTTGACGGCGTGCTGCGTCGGCACCCAGTCGACCTTCAGGAACAGCGCGGCCACCGTGATGGGGATATAGCTGAACATAAAGATCGGGAAGGTAAACAGGTTAGTCACCAGGCGCCACTTTTGCGCGCAGTGAATATGCTTGTACTCAAAGATAGTCGTGAGCAGCGCCAGGATAAAGAACGTCTGATACATCATGGCGAAGGTCATAATGAGCGAAGCGGCGCACGCCTGCATCTCGACTTCGGTTGCCAAGAAACCATGCGAAAGGCCACCCACAATCAAGAACGTCGCATTAGCGAGCATCGAGATCAGCGATAGCAACATACCCGGGGCGATCGTCATGAACATGTCGTAGGCGGCAAAGCGATGATAGCGGAACATCGACTTGACCAGATGCTTACCGTAGGTAAAGAACACCTGGTAAAAGCCCTTGGTCCAGCGCATACGCTGCTTCCAGGATGCCTTGAACGTCACGGGTTGCTCGTCAAAGAACTCCGCCGGCGCATAGCCAATGCGAATACCGTGAATAGCGCAGAACGTAGTGAACTGAATGTCCTCGGTCAGCGTGTGGAACTGCCAACCGTGCATGCCCTCGATAACGCTTGACGAGATAAGGTAACCCGAACCCGAAACAGCGCAGGACGTCTTACAGATATTGCGCGCGTTGTTGAGGAAGCGCGCCTCGCGTAGATACCACGTGGCATTAGCAGCCGAGATCCACGAGCTGCCGAAGTTCTTGGAATTGCGATAGCTCGTGACCACATGGAAGCCCTGGTCAAAGGCATCGTTCATCTTGGACACGTAATCGCGGGAGATAACGTTGTCGGCATCGAAGATAAAGTAGCCCTCAAACGTGTCGGGATACTCGTTGAGAATGCGATCGAAACCAAAGTCCATGACCCAGCTCTTGCCCTTTCGGGCCAGGTCATTGCGCTCGTAAACAATGGCACCGGCCTCGCGTGCGAGCTGCGCGGTGTTGTCGGTGCAGGCGTCGGCAACGACAAAGACCTCGATAAGCTCGGACGGATAGTCCTGGTCCTTGATGGAGCGTACGAGATTGGCAATTACGGCTTCCTCGTTATGCGCCGCGATAAAAAAGGCATAGCGATGGAGTTTTTTGGCCTTGGGAGGCGCGACCTCGCCACGAAGAGCGCCAATGACAAAGAAGACCACCTGGTACAGAAAGCAGACCGTGAGCAGCGTGACGACAATCTGGTTGAAGATCACGATGGGTGTGTTGGTTTGTAAAAAGGCGAGCATGCAGGCTCCCAGCAACGTGTAACGTAAACAATCGTATATCTTACCGCAGGCTTACCGAGTTCAAGAAACCACCTAATACTGGCTAGGCTTCGAGAAGACCGAGCTGCGGAACGATTTCATCTCCAACGGCCGTGCGACCGAGCGAGCGCGGAGCCAGATCGTCGAGAACCGCAGCGAGATCCCACGGCAACTCGTCACGGCACTCAATGCGCTTCCCCGTTACGGGATGATCGAACGCAACGCGCCAAGAATGCAGGAACTGCCTGGTCAGGCCCTGATCGGCACGCGCATCGCACTTGCCGTAGAGCGGATCGCCCACGCAGGCGTGGTTGATATGGCGCATATGCACGCGAATCTGATGTGTGCGGCCCGTAAACAGGTGGCACTCAACGAGCGTATAGCCGTCGTCAAAACGCGTGGAATCAAAGCGCTCGAGGACCTTAAAGGTCGTAATGGCCTGACGGGCAAAGGGGTCATCCGAAACCGCCATCTTCACGCGGTCGCGCGTGGAACGGGCAATACCGGTGTTGATAGTGCCCTCGTCCATGGCGATGTGACCGTAAACGAGCGTGATATAGCGACGGTCGAGCGTGCGCGTGCGGATGAGATTCTGAAGCGCGCGCTGGGTGTCGTCGTCTTTTGCCGCGAGCATAAGGCCCGAGGTATCGCGATCCAGGCGATGCACGATGCCGGGGCGGTCCTCACCCTGCACAGTACCAAGATGATCGATGCCGCAGTGGTAGACCAGAGCGTTCGCAAGGGTGCCGCTCTCGTGGCCATGGGCGGGATGGCACACCAGGCCCCGCTGCTTGGAGAGCACGATAAGGTAGTCGTCCTCGTAGCGGATATCGAGGGGAATGGCCTCGGGAATCACGTCGGTCGGGTCGTGCGGCTCGGGCAAGTCGACCGAGATGCGATCGCCGGCGCGTACGGCGTACTTTTTAGAGAGACAAGTCTCACCGTTGACGGCAACGGCGCCGCCCTCGATCAGATGCGCGCAGGCAGAGCGCGTGGGACAGCCATCGTTGGCGCCCAAATAGGCGTCAAGACGCTGACCAGCGGAATCGTCGGCAACAAGAATATGGATGTCGGCCATTAACGCTCATTCCTTTCGCGAATCTTGCGGGCACGCTCCCCACGCTGCTTGGCTTTGCGCTTAGCGCGGGCCTCATCACGGGCATTGAGCTCGGCAGTCGCATCAACCTCGCGGGCCGCGGGACTCAAGAACATGTAGCCGAAGAGGGCGAGCACAACGCCCACGGTAATGCCGATATCGGCCACATTGAAGACGGGAAAGTCGATGAAGGTGGTGGCAATAAAATCGGTCACGAAGCCAAAGGCCAGACGGTCGATCGCGTTGCCAATGGCGCCGCCCGCGACCATAGCCATGCCCACAACCTCCAAGCGAGCAAGCTGGGGCGCGCGAAGCAAGTACACGGCAATGGCGACAATGACCGCAAGCGCCAGCAAAGCAAACGCAACGCCATGCCCCTCGCCCATGCTAAAGGCAGCACCGATATTGCGGACAAACAGGAAGTCGATCACACCGGGGATAACAGTCACATGCAAAGCGTCGCCCACGGCACGAACCGCAAGCTTGGTCAGCTGATCAAAAAGCAGCACAACCAGCACCACCCCACCAGCAACACCTAACCGCCAGCGCAAAGGCGGCGTCATATCCCCAGCACGACCCAAAGAAATCCCCTACCCTCAAGATCATCGAATTACGTTTAATACAAAGAACTATCTTATATTGCCATACGCAGAACGCACGACATATCCACCAACGCAAGCGAAATAACCAGCTAAAAACGAAAGCGACATTCCGAATAACGGAATGTCGCTTAATAGCTTTCGACTAAAAACGCAAGTCGAAAGAAAGCCTCTAGCTCCAGCAATGGAAACGCCGCGTTATCGTCACCAACAGCGAAAACGTCCCTAAGCGAGCAAGGTGACGTGAAAGAGGAGGGAAGCGTACTTTGGTACGCGACCGACGATTGAACGTCAGATTGCCGCTTAGGGGCGTTTGCAGCGTCGGTAGGTTACGGCGTTCTACGAACGCCGTAACCTACAAAGCATCGGCGCAGCGCTTGCAAATATGAGCGTGGCCGTTGTACTCGCCGACGGTGGTGCGGTAGTTCCAGCAACGGTCGCAGCACTCGCCCTCGGCAGCATCAATGCAGACGGAAAGCTCTTCGCCCTGGGTCAGCTCAACATCGGAGACGATGTAGAACTCGGCCAGGTCGACCGCTTTGTCACCAGTCAGCAGCGCGTAAATCTCGGCGGGAACGACCGCCTTGACGCGAACCTGCTGGCTCTTGGTGAAGGTGCCGGCAGAACGGGCATCCTCAAGGGCCTTGGTCACGGCGCTACGGAGCTCAAGAGAAGCCTCGAGCACGCCCTCGAACTCATTGGCCTCGTCGACCGTGATGGGCGACTTGTACCAATCGAGCAGCGCGGCGTACTTCTGGTGATCGACGCAGCCAGCGGGCGCATATGCCATGGCCTCGTCAACCGTGTAGGACAGGATCGGCTGCAGGTCGCGCATGAGCATCGAGAAGAGCTCGGCCAGCACGGTCTGGGCGCTGCGACGCTCGAGCGAGCCGGGCTTGTCGCAGTACAGACGGTCCTTCAGGGCGTCGAGGTACACGTTGGAGAGCTCGGTAACCACGAAGTCATAAAGCGCACGGTAGGCGCGCGGGAACTCGTAGCTGGCGTAGGCGTCGTCGACCTCGGCCTGAACCTGAGTCAGGCGGGCAACCATGAGCTTGTCGAGCGGCAGCAGGTCGGCAAAGGCGACGCCGTCGGTCTCGGGCTCAAACTGACCCTCGAGCTCGGAGAGCAGGAAGCGCAGCGTGTTGCGGAAACGACGGTAGGCATCGGACGTACGAGCAAGGATCTCGTGGTCGATGGACACGTCGGAGCTGGTATCGACGGATGCAACCCACAGACGGATGATGTCAGCGCCCATCTCGTCGCAGACCTTATTGGGGTCGATGACGTTGCCGAGCGACTTGGACATCTTACGGCCCTGGCCGTCGAGGGTGAAGCCCTGCGAGACAACCGCCTTGTACGGAGCGTGGCCGTTGGCGCCCACCGAGGTGAGCAGCGAGCTTTGGAACCAACCGCGGTGCTGGTCGGAGCCCTCGAGGTACACATCAGCCGGATACTCCAGCTCGGGACGGTACTCGCAGACGGCCTTCCAAGAGACGCCGGAATCCCACCACACGTCGAGGATGTCCTTATCGGCCTTGAGGTGATGGCCGCCGCACTTGGGGCAGACGCAGGCCTCGCCCAGGTAGCTCTCGGGAGCGTCGGTGAACCAGGCGTCGGAGCCCTTCTCGTGGAAGAGCTTGATGACGGCGTCGAGCGTGGCGTCGTTCATGACCTTCTCACCGCAGTCGGCGCAAGTGTAGCTGGGGATAGGCACGCCCCAGTTGCGCTGACGGCTGATGCACCAGTCGGGACGCTGCTCGACCATGGCGCCGATGCGGTTGGCCGCGTGGGCCGGATACCACTTAACGTTCTCGCGGACCTCTTTGCCAGCCTGCTCGCGCAAGCCGGTCTTGTCCATCGAGACAAACCACTGGTCGGTAGCACGGAAGAGCACCGGGTGCTTGCAGCGCCAGCAGTGCGGATAGCTGTGCGTGATCTTCTTCTCGAGGACCAGGGTGCCGCGCTCGCGCAGGAACTCGATGATGTGCGGGTTGGCCTCGTCGGTATCCATGCCGCTGAAGGGGCCGCCGGTGCCAAACTCCTCGCCGGTGTAGAACTTGCCGTCGTCATCGACCGGCATGCAAATGTCGGTGATGCCCTCCTTGAGGCAGGCGAAGTAGTCGTCGACGCCGTGACCGGGCGAGTTGTGGACGATACCGGTACCGTCATCGACACCGACGTAATCGGCCAACAGTGCCACGCCCTCAACACCGTCAAAGATCGGCTGCTTATAGTGAATGTGATGGAAGGTCTCGGCGGGAACCACATAGGGCTTGCCGTCGACCACAACCGGGGTGTACTCCCAGCCAAACTCCTCGCAGCACTTGGGAGCCAGGTCCTCGAGCATGACCTCGGCGCGGCCGTCGTGCTCAACGGCGACGTAGGCGGCACCGGGCTTGAGAGAAACTGCCTGGTCGGAGGGGATGGTCCACGGCGTGGTCGTCCAGATGATAAAGTCAACCGGGCCGTCGAAGTTCTCGAGGCCGACGGGCTTGGAGGTCATCTCAAAGCGCACGAAGATGGACGGGCTCGTCTCGTCGGAGTACTCGATCTCGGCCTCGGCGAGTGCGGTGTGACAGTGCTTGCACCAGTGAACCGGCTTGTGGCCGCGATAGATCATGTCCTTATCGAACATGGCCTTGAAGACCTCGATGTCGGCGGCGTCATGCTGGTGATAGAGCGTCAGATATGGGTTGTCCCAGTCGCCGAGCACGCCCAAGCGACGGAAGCCGGCCTTCTGCAGCTCGATGTTCTCGACAGCGAACTTGTTGCAGAGCTCGCGGATCTTAGCCGTGGAGGTCTGGTTGAACTTCTCGGTGCCGAGCTTCTCCTCGACCTTATGCTCGATCGGCTGACCATGGCAGTCCCAACCGGGGACATAAGGGACCTCATAGCCCTGCATCATCCAGTAGCGGTTGATCATGTCCTTGGAGATCTTGTTCATGGCGTGGCCGATATGGATCGGACCGTTGGCGTACGGAGGGCCGTCGTGCAGCACGAACTTCTTGTGACCCTCGTTCTTCTTCAGAACCTGCTCGTAGACCTTGTTGTCCTGCCAATCCTTGAGTCGCTTGGGCTCGGACTTGGAAAGACCGGCACGCATGGGAAAGCCGGTTTTGGGCAGATTCATCGTCTGCTTGTACTCGTTTGCCACGGTACCCCTTTCATGTCGTGGGCGCGCACGCCCGTTGGGCACCAAAAAAGCGCCCGTCCCTACAAGCTGGGACGAAGCGCTACAAAACGGACAGTACGCCCGCAAAAGCTCTTCGCTTAACCACCCAGCTTAGATGCCCTCGCCCGCGTGATAGCGCGCTCGCATCCGTTACTCGGCTGGCCTGTATCGACGACCATCTCGGCGATGTCTACTAAGACGAACCTACGCGGCACGTCCGTTGGGACCGCAGCTCCGGGGTGATTTTCATCGGTCGCATGCACGGGTTCTCAGCGCTCCCCGCTCTCTGTAGCATGCGGACGGCCGACTACTCGTCCCCATCAACGCTTATGCGGAGTATGCTAGCACGTTCCGCGCCGGCGAAAAACCCTCAACACTGGTTTTATACGTTCGAAATTTCTTGCGGACGTGGACCTTCTCTTGGAGCAAAATACCTGTAAGCACTTTATCGAACGAAAGAAGGTACCTATGCGCACAATTGGAATGAGCGACTATACCGTCGGCGAAGACTGCTTTGACGAGCTGCCCGGAGCGCTGGCCGAATACGGAGCGACCAAGGTCGCAATCATCGGTGGCAAGCGGGCACTGGCCGCAGCACTTCCCGGTATCGAAGCTGTGCTGGCAGGTACCGACGTCGAGATTCTAGAGACGCGCGTCTACGGTACCAACAGTACACGCGCCAATATCGCCAAGGTCGTAAACTCCCCCGCCTGCCAGGAAGCCGACGTGCTTATCGCATGCGGCGGCGGCAAGGCGCTCGACACCGTGAAGACGGCGGCCATCGAGCTCAAGAAGATCGTCTTTACGGTGCCGACGATCTGCTCCAACTGCTCGGCCGCGACCGCCATTGCCGTCGTCTACAACGACGACGGCTCGCTCGAGGGCTATTCGTACCCCAACCGCCCCGCGCACATCTTCATCAACCCCAAGATCATCGCCGAGGCACCGGCAGAGTACTTCTGGGCCGGCGTGGGCGATGCTCTGTCCAAGCAGCCCGAGGTCGAGTACGCCACGAGCGCCGGTAACCTGGAGCACACCGCCGGTCTTGGCCTGGCACTCGCGCACACCTGTTCCGAGCCGCTGTTTACCTATGGCGTCCAGGGTCTTGAGGACGTGCGCCAGGACCAGTCGACCGAAGCCGTCAAGCAGATCGCGCTCGACATCGTGGTCAACACGGGCTATGTCTCGAACCTGACCAACCAAAACGATTACTACTACAACTCGAGCGTGGCGCACGCGTTCTACAACGCCACGTGCAGCATTCCTCGCGAGGGCTCCTACCTGCACGGTGAGGTCGTGAGCCTGGGCGTGCTGGTGCTGTTCGCCTACACGGGCGACACCGAGAACCTTAAGCGCTACGCCGCCTTCAACAAGCAGATGGGCCTGCCCGTAACGCTTGAGCAGGTCGGGCTATCCGAGGCCGATATCCCTGCCCTGTGCGAGTACGCGCACGCCACCAACGAGTGGAAGCAGGGCAACCCGGAGCCCTTCACCGACGAGAAGTTCGCCGCCGCCATCAAGGCAGCCAACACCTACGGCCACACGCTTTAGCTCTAGGCCAAAACCACCACAAAGGGGACAGGCGCCTTTGTGGTGGTTTTTTATTGCTCCAGCATTCAGTTCGTACTCGAACCCGATTCTTTACGAGAAAGGGTTCGGGTACGTTTTTTGTTTATCGGTAATTCTGCGGAAGGACTACTCGGAACGGTAAACAGGAACGAACAGAGGCAGGGCATCATCGTGGTGATGGTATCCTGCCTTTTGTTTTGCGGGATCAAGGTCGCTTTATGCGAACTTGATCGCCACTTATATGGGGCATTGATGGCAATTGCTGCGTACGTGCATACCGGGAGCCTGTACACCTCTGGCAAGGCGTAAAACACTAGACTTTGTTCCAAAGTCCGTGTGCTAAGGGGGCAGGCCTCTTAGAATTCCTGTGGAGTGTGTACGCACGTACGCAGGAAAACGGCAAAATTTCGCTATATCAGGGCGTTCTTTCATTGGAGAGTATGGTATACACGGCTTAGTTCAACAAATAAGAATATATATAAAGGAGAATATTGATGAAACTGTTTTTATGTTCTCACTTTTCAAGTGTAGGAAGTCTGATAAAGGAAGAAATTGAAAATAAAAAAGTCGCATTTATTCCAACAGCTTCGCTGCGTGAAGGCTACACCGGTTA
>CABRDB010000030.1 GCA_902469555.1 uncultured Collinsella sp.
AGTTTGTCGCGAGTTCCGCACGCAAAGGAAAGCACTTAATGTGCTTTCCGTCTTGCGCAGGACTGTAGAGCAGCAAACTTAACCCCCGCCCTCAGCCCCGGAAGGCCTCCCGGATGGCCCCAAAAAATTTTTCAAAAAAGTTGTTGCGCGCCGGACAGACTTCTGTGTATACTAATCCCCGCAGCGCACGCGAGCGGAAACAAACGCGAACGTCTGCCTGGGGAGTTAGCTCAGTTTGGTTAGAGCGCCGGCCTGTCACGTCGGAGGTCGCGGGTTCGAGCCCCGTACTTCCCGCCAACGCAATTAAAGCCACGTCTTCGGACGTGGCTTTTTGCGTTTGATGCACTTTGTTTCGATAGAACGATCGCCCTGGTGTATCTTCGCCCAGAATCCCCGCGCCTTCGGGAACGCAAGTAAAATCTAATAAGTATATCTGTCTGAACAACAGCTTTGTTGCGCAACACCTGTTCTACGAGACAGGGGGTTAGGTTATACTAAATTGCACTGTGCGCCGCATCTGATGCATTTCGCTCCAAGCGCGGCACTCAGTGGATATCCGATTTACCATTTGGATGTCCTGGCGGTCATTTAGCGTCTCGACACAAGCTCGGCCCCGGAGCTCGTTCGAGCTGTTCGTATTCCTTGAAAGGGGAAAAATGGACATATCGAGGAAGACTGATTACGCCCTTCGAATGCTGGCGATGCTTGCTGAGGATCCGGAGTGTTTGCTTTCTGTTCGCACCGCTGCCGAAGAGGTCAATGTCCCGTATTCGTTTGCCCGCTCGATTCAGCACGGTTTGGTCCAGGCCGGTATTGTGGAGAGCCTGCGTGGCGTCCACGGTGGCATGCGTCTCAAGGTCAGTCCGGACGACGTCACTATCCGCCAGGTCGTCGAGGCCGTTCAGGGTCCTATGGTTATGAACGATTGCACCGCGCCCGATGGTGACTGTGCGCGCATGGGCGCGTGCTGCTATCATCCCCTGTGGGCCGGAGCTCAGGCGTTGATGCGCGACTACCTCGATTCCGTTTCGCTCGGCGACATCGTCGCTCACCGCCAGTTCCCGGCCGTCGATCCCAAGTTCGCCGACCGCGAAGCGTTTCCCGAGTACGCCACCTGCGCGTGCGCTTACCGGGAGGAATAGCGCCGCATAAGGAGCATAGCCATGATTCAGGACCCCTTTCGTTCGATGATTCGTTCGGAAGGGGTCCTGCGTTATCGCGACCTTCCGTGGCGCCGCACACGCGATCCGTACATCATTTGGCTTTCTGAGGTCATGCTGCAGCAAACACAGGTGCCGCGTGTGGAGGCGCGCATGCCGGTGTGGCTCGATCGTTTTCCGACTGTGCAGGCGCTTGCCCAGGCCGCGCCTTCCGATGTTTTGGACGCTTGGCAGGGCATGGGCTACAACCGACGCGCTCTGGCGCTTCACGGGGCCGCTCAGCGCGTTGTAGAGGACTGGGACGGGGAGTTTCCGCGTGAGACGCGTGACTTGGTCGCTCTGCCTGGTATTGGCCCGGCAACGGCGCAGGGTATCCGTTCGTTTGCGTTTGATCTTCCGGGCGTGTATTTGGAGACCAATGTGCGCACGGTCTTTTTGCATCATTTCTTTCCCGATGTGCCGGCCGTTCCCGATTGCGAACTGGTGCCGCTGATCCAAGCTGCCTGTCCGGCGGTCCCCGGTGCGGCGGCGGACGAGATCGCGCCCTTTGCCGCGCCTCAAGACGATGCCGACACGCCGCGCGCGTGGTATTACGCATTGCTGGATTACGGCGCGTATCTTAAAAAGACACTGCCCAATCCGTCCAGGCGGTCGGCGGGCTATAGTCGTCAGTCCAAGTTTGAGGGCTCGCGCCGCCAAAAGCGCGCGCATATCGTGCGTATGTTGTTGGCAGCGCGCGATGGGCAGCCGGCGGGGATTACGCTTGCTGATGCCGTGGTGGGCGTTAACGAGATGGAAGCGGCAGCCGGTCGCGGGCCGGTCGAGTGCGACTTGATCGCGGGCATTCTAGCTGACCTGGAGCGCGAGGGCTTTTGCCGAGCCGAGGACGATCGTTGGTTGAGTGTGTAGCCCGCTCAAATCTGAAGAACGGGATTGTAAGGTTTAAATTCGCGGCTTGAGGGCATCCTAAAGACAAGGTCGCTCAAAGCCTATGGGCGGCACGTGTTGAAGGGAAGTACACCTATGGATTTTGAGAATTCCCAAACCAAGAAGAACCTCGAGACCGCTTTTGCCGGTGAGTCCCAGGCACACACCAAGTATCGCTACTACGCATCTAAGGCCAAGAAGGATGGCTACGTTCAGATTTCGAATATCTTTGCCGAGACGGCGGGCAACGAGTCCGAGCACGCCAAGCTGTGGTTTAAGTATCTGCACGACGGCGCCGTTCCGGGCACTCTGGACAACCTGCGCGACGCCGCCGCGGGCGAGAACTACGAGTGGACCACGATGTACGACGAGTTCGCCAAGACCGCCGAGGAGGAGGGCTTTGCCGAGATCGCCGAGAAGTTCCGTGGTGTCGCCGCCGTCGAGAAGGCCCACGAGGAGCGCTATAACAAGCTCGTTGAGCGTATTGAATCGGGCGAGGTGTTTGAGCGTGAGGGCGTGAAGGTGTGGAAGTGCCTGAACTGCGGGCACCTGCACGTTGGTGCCGAGGCGCCTGAGGTGTGCCCGGTGTGTAACCACCCGAAGGCGTACTTTGAGGAGCAGGTGGTGAACTACTAGCGCGTGTTGCGGGCGTGGCGCTTGATGCGGAGCGCGGGGGCGGGAAATACCTTTCCCTCTCGCTCACGGCTTCGCAGAGTCGCGCGAGGCAAAGGTATTTCCCGCCCCCGCGCTCCGGCGTTGGGTTGCTGCGCGCTCGCTACAGAAAAGCTGATAAGAAGTTTGCGTGCCGCCCCTTATGGGGCGGCACGTTTTTGTGGGGGCCGGTTGGGGCGGTGACGTTGCTTAGAGGGTACACTGGGTAGTGTTGGCTATTCGTTTCCTCTTGTGAGGTGTTGGTTATGGGTAAGAAGTCTCGGGCTCGGGTTGCTGCGGCTGGAACTCGCAAGGATCCTGGTCGTCGGGTTGCCGAGGGTAAAAAGGCCGATCGTGCTGAGAAGGACAAGAAAGTCGGCGTGCATGCTCATCCTGAGTGGGCGCCCCATTTGAATTCGGCTAGTGAGGATTTGACTGCCAAGCTGTTCACGATGGTCGAGGTCATCTTGGGCGTGGTGCCCGTGGTGGTCATTGGCCTGTTCCTGGCCTCTAAGGATGCCACGAGCGTGGATAAGCTCACCGGGGTCTTTTCGCAGGACCCCTCGATGGTGGTCACGTTTATTTCTGCGTGCTTGCAGCCGTTTGTGGCGTACATGCTGTATATGGTCTACCGCAAATACTGCGAGGGTGATGCGGGCTTTGCCGCCGGTAACCTGATCGGTCTTTTGTGCTCCGAGATCCTACTGCTCAATATCCCGGGCGTCATCGGTATGGGCATCTTGCTGTGGCGTGTTTGGCGCAACGTCGCCCCGCACTTTGAGAGCTGGTTGTTTGAACGCCGTGCAATGGGCGTGCTGGCAGACATCGCGGGCTCGCTCGTGATTCTAGCCTTGGCGTTTATGTGCGCCACCGCCACCCGAGGTCTCGCGGGCATCTAAAGCTGCCTCCACCGACTGCGGAGCACGGGGCGGGGAAACACCTTTCCCTCTCGCTCACGGCTGCGCAGGTCGCGCGAGGTAAAGGTGTTTCCCTACCCTGTGCTCCGGCTTCGGGTCGTCGCGTGCTTGCTACTGAAAAACTGATAAGAAGTTAGCGTGCCGCCCCTTTTGGGTCGGCACGTTTTTGTATGGGGTCCCTGTCTTCACAATTTCCGTCAAGCTTTTGGTTGGATTTTGGTCAGTTGGCGTAAGGGTGGAAGGCCAAAAGATTGCTGACGAAAAAAGCTCAGAGAAAGTGCTGGTAGGGGAGTTGTTGAGCTTTTCGACAGCTTTTGAGCAAAAGAAACTTTGTGGCTATTGCCGGCGATTGCGTTGTCGCGGTCATGGCGGTGCGGGATGCTGGTCGTAAGCGTCGAATGCTCCGATTTTGGAGGCCAGCATGGATCTGTTTCTTGAGACTCCGCAGCAACAAGCTGAGCGCATGCTGCGTCAGCAGCAACGACTCATGGAGATGCAAATGCAGGGGGCGGCAGCCCAGCCCCCTGCGCAAAATGCCACGCCTGTGGTTTCGCCTGCGGGCGAATCGGCACCAGAGGCCTATTCCGTACAGCAAGATTCATATGCGCAGGAGCTCGCGTTCGACAAGCGTCGTGCGCGTCGTCGCCGCGTGGGCCAGCGCCTGCGCACATTGGCGATGATCGTGCTCATCCCGCTGGGGCTTGCGGTCATCTTTCTGGCGTCGTATGCCCTCACGTGCATCCTCAACGGCGCATCGCCCAACGAGGTGCTCCAACATCTAGCGGCCCTGGGCCAGCGCCTAGGCGACGTCATAACAACCATCCGCACCGGCTGGGAGAGCTAGCGTTTGTAACATTAGGACTTCTAGGGTGTAGGGATTATCGCCACGAGCGGAATTCTTGCATCCTGTTGGTCCTGTCGTGCGACTGAATAGTATTATTGAAGTTGAATAATAATAGGATTTGTTATGTATAAGCAGGATTTGGAGCAGACTCTGTTGGGCATTGACGAAGAGGCAGAGCTGGAAATAGGTCCAAGAGACGACAGGCCGAGCGTTGTATTGGTGGGAGGAAGCGCCTTCATGCTAAACGATGTGACGAATCGTTCGGTTACACATGACATCGATGTGTTTGAGGCGGACAGGTGCCTCCGCGAGATCATAGCTCGATACCCCGAGGTGAATGGTATGGCGGTGGCATATTGTAATCAGATGCCATTCAATTACGAAGATCGTTTGATCCCCTTGGATATTGGGGCGCGTTTTATCAGGTACTTTACGCCATCCTTGGAGGATCTGGCGGTAATGAAGCTCTATGCCTTCCGTCCGAACGACATCATCGATCTTCATAGTCAGGCATTCGTCGACCGACTTGATTGGGGGCTGCTCGAACGGCTTATATTCGACGAGGGAGAAGCACTGGCGTCGTCGCCTTCGGAGCGGAGTTATCAAGAGATGGTCTGTGCATACAGGCAATACAAAAAGGAGGTGCTCGGTTGAATCTGACCTTTGAGGGATTCTTAAAAGGCTATTGCCGAGAGCTATCCGGACAGCAGTCGCTCAGTTTTAGAAAACTGGTTAAGCAAGCGACGACGGTTGCGCCGCGCGTGGCGGAGCCCCTGTTTTTGCTCGCTTTGGCACAGGGTAAAGCCGAATACGTTCTGGGCTTATCCGAGGGTTCGTGGATGGAAGAGGGTTACCGAGGCGTTTTGTCCTTGTACGCCCAAACGGGTAGCCTGGCATCTCTATGCGCCGAGGATAAACTTCCTAATCGTTATGCCAACGTTTGGCGTGCGTATAGAGCGGTGAAGGAAAAGCCAGTGGCGGACAGAAGGATCAACGCCCTGATGCGAAAAAGAACGTTGGGAGCGCTAGAGGAATCGGGCGTAACGCGCTACGGTCTCTGCCGCGATTTGAATCTGAATAAGGGAAACGTGTACGCATATTTAGCCGGTGATGACTCAAAGGTGAGCAGGGAGACGGCGCGCCGCATTATGGAATATGCGGAGGAGAGGGGCGCCCAAGAAGGGACCGGGCGCCCGGTGCGTATGGCGGGGTAAGATTGATCGCGGTTTTGATTGGTGCTCGATTGGGTTTGTTGGGCGGAGTTTATGTCTGCTATTGATATTGTGCTTGTTGTGATCGCCTTGGTGGCGGTGGGGGTTGCTGTGGCTTGCGCCCTCCAACTCAAGAGCCTGCGTGCCGAGTTGCGGGAGCGTGGCGACAGTAGCGCGGAAACGCTGGCAGCACTCGAGCAGGCTAACAAAGCGCTCGATGCCCTGAACGTCGCGCTGGCCGAAACCCGCCGCACGGCCAATGCCATCGCGCAGCAGCAGACGACCGATGCGGCCGTGGAGCAGCAACGTTACCTGACCATCGCACGCGAGTTCTCGCAAGCTGGTGACCGGATGGATGACCTGCGCCGCGAGACGGTCCAACAGCTCGGCGCCAATCGCGAGGGCATCGAGCATCGCCTGGACAAGGTGCGCGAGACGGTCGATGCTCAGCTGGGCGCCATCCGCAAGGACAACAACGTGCAGCTCGATCAAATGCGTGCGACAGTGGACGAGAAGCTCTCTCGCACGCTCAACGACCGACTGTCAGCATCGTTTAAGCAGGTGAGCGACCAGCTCGAGGCCGTGTACAAGGGCCTGGGCGACATGCAGTCCATCGCCACCGGCGTGGGCGACCTTAAGCGCGTGCTGGGCAACGTGAAGGCGCGTGGCATTTTGGGCGAGGTGCAGCTGGGTGCAATCCTGGCGGACATCCTTACACCCGACCAGTATCTGGAAAACGTCGCCACCAAGCCCGGCGCCTCGGAGCGCGTTGAGTTTGCCGTCAAGCTGCCGGTGGACGAGGGCGACCCCGTGCTGCTGCCGATTGACTCCAAGTTTCCGGGCGACGCGTACGAGCATCTGCTCGACGCCCAGGAGTCGGGTGACGCTGAGGCCGTCGCCGCAGCGCGTAAGACGCTCGACACCATGGTTAAGCGCGAGGCCAAGGACATCTGCGAAAAGTACCTGAGTGTGCCGGCAACGACCAACTTTGGCATCATGTTCGTGCCGTTTGAAGGACTGTACGCCGAGGTCGTCAGCCGTCCCGGGCTTATCGAGACCCTGGGCCGCGACTATCACGTCAACGTTGCCGGCCCCAGCACCATGGCGGCCATCCTCAACAGTCTGCAGATGAGCTATCAGACGTTTAAGTTGCAAAAACGCACCGATGACGTGCTGCGCGTGCTCTCCGCCGTCAAGGCCGAGCTGCCGCGCTATCAAAAGGCGCTGCGCCGCGCCCAGCAGCAGATCGAGACCGCGGGCAAAACGGTCGAGGGCATCATCACCACGCGCACCAACGTTATGGAGCGCAAGCTCAAGGATATCGACGCGCTGGAAGACGCCGACCAAGCCGATGAGATCTTGGGACTCACGCCCGTGGGCCTTCCCACAGACCAAGAAGACGAGGACTAATTGCAACAAGACGGTGGGGCGCCGGCGTAAACGCGGGTGACCCGCTGCTTTTCGCATCGCGCTTGTCTGAAGCGTACTCCAATGTGCAACAATGGCGTTTCGCCCTATCAGACGCGAAAGGAAGCCCATGTCTCAGAGAAGCACCAGCCCGCTCAGCCGCTCCACCGTGCGCCGCACGCTGCAGCGGTTTTGGGGTGTCACGCGCACGCAGCCGCTGATTGTCTTTCTCTCGGTGTTCTCGTCGGCGGGCTACATCTTTTTGCTGACGTTTGCCAATACCTATGTGATGGCCCTCATTGTCGACCGCGTTCAAGCCGGTCCCGTGGCGGGTGACCAGGTGTTTGAGGTCTTCGGCCCCTATATCCTGGCGCTCGTACTCGTCAACCTGGTGGGTCAGATCCTCTCCAAGCTACAGGACTACACCGTCTACAAGCTCGAGATTGCAGGCAACTATCACCTGGCGCGTCTATGCTTCGACACGCTCTCCAACCAATCCATGACATTCCATACCAGCCGCTTTGGCGGATCGCTTGTGAGCCAGACAAGCCGTTTTATGAGCGGCTACACGGGACTGGTGGACGTGACGGTGTATTCGCTCATCCCCACCATCACCTCGGTCATCTGCACCGTGGCCGCACTCGCCCCGGTGGTGCCGACGTTTACCGTGATCCTGGTGTGCATCATGGTCGTCTACATTGCGTTTGTCTGGCTTATGTACAAGCGCATCATGCCGCTTTCGGCCGCGACGTCCGTCGCGCAGAACAAGCTCTCGGGCGTGCTCTCCGACGCGGTCACGAACATCTTGGCCGTCAAGACCTGCGGGCGCGAGGACTTTGAACGCGATCTGTTCGACGCCGCCGATCGTGCCGCGCGCGACGCCGAGACGGTCTCGATGCACGCCATGATGCAGCGCAACTTTACGACCTCGGGCCTTATCGTCATCACCATGGCCGTGGTGAGTGTGTTCGTGGCGGGCGGCAACGCGTGGTTTGGCATCTCGGCCGGCTCGCTCGTCATGATCTTTACCTACACCTATAACCTAACCATGCGCCTGAACTACGTGAGTTCCATGATGCAGCGCATTAACCGCGCGCTGGGCGATGCGGCCGAGATGACGCGCGTGCTGGACGAGCCACGTTTGGTGGCAGACGACCCGGACGCCCCTGAGCTCAAAGTGACCGAGGGCGCGATTGATTTTGAGCACCTGAGCTTTGCGTATCGTGATGCAGCGGCGGGCGAGAGCGTGTTCGATGATCTGACACTTCATGTGGCGGCAGGCCAGCGCGTGGGCCTGGTGGGCAAATCGGGCTCGGGCAAGACGACGCTCACCAAACTGCTGCTGCGCCTAGACGATGTTCAGGGCGGCCGCGTGCTCGTGGACGGTCAGGACGTCTCGCGCTGCACGCAGCAGAGCCTGCGCCGCCAGGTTGCCTACGTGCCGCAGGAGGCGCTGCTGTTCCACCGCTCCATTCGCGAAAACATTGCCTACGGTCGTCCCGACGCCACTGATGAGCAGATTCGCGAGGCCGCGCGCCTGGCCAACGCTCTGGAGTTTATCGACCGCCTGCCCCGTGGCTTTGACACCATGGTGGGCGAGCGCGGCGTCAAGCTCTCGGGTGGCCAGCGTCAGCGCGTGGCTATCGCTCGCGCCATCCTAACCGACGCGCCGATTCTGGTGCTCGACGAGGCGACCTCTGCCCTCGACAGCGAGTCCGAGGCACTGGTGCAGGAGGCGCTCGAGAACCTGATGCGCGGCCGCACCTCCATTGTGGTGGCACATCGCCTGTCCACCGTGGCGGCGCTCGACCGCATCGTGGTGCTGGCCGATGGCGAGATCGTCGAGGACGGCACGCATGCGCAGCTCGTCGAGGCGGGTGGTGAGTACGCGAACCTGTGGAGCCGTCAGACCGGCGCATTCTTGGAGGCGTAAGCGTCTCGGACGTGGGACAATTGTGCCCATTAGTTTATTGTGCCGTTGAGCCAAGGAGTCGTTATGCCACGCGAGACCAATGCCACCAAGCGCGAGCGCGCCATCGAGGTGTGTGAGCGCCTCGACCGTCGCTATGGCCCGGTCGAGTGCTTTTTGGACCACGAGAATCCCTTCCGCCTGCTGATCGCGGTGCTGCTTTCGGCGCAAACGACCGATGCACAGGTCAACAAAGTGACGCCGCGGCTGTTTGCCCAGTGGCCCACACCCGAGGCCATGGCTGGGGCGAGCGTGGCTGACGTGGCAGACACTATCAAGTCACTCGGCTTCTACAAGAGCAAAGCCAAGCATGCCGTCGAGGCCGCGCAGATGATCGTCGCCGACTATGGCGGCGAGGTGCCGGCCGACATGAAGGAACTCGTGAAGCTGCCGGGCGTGGGACGCAAGACGGCAAACATCGTGCTCAACGTGGGGTATGGCATCGTGGAGGGTATTGCGGTGGACACACACGTCAACCGCATTGCGCACCGCCTGATGCTGAGTCCTAAGACGCATGTCAAGGAGCCGCTCAAGACCGAGCAGGATCTGCTCAAGATTTTGCCGCACGAGTATTGGGAGTCGGTCAACCATCAGTGGATCACCTTCGGTCGCGAGATCTGCGACGCCCGCAAGCCTAAGTGTGACGAGTGTCCGCTGGCAGATTTGTGCCCCAGCGTGCGCGTAGCGGGGTAGGGCGGAACGCATCTTCGTCTGGCGTTTTTTGCGGGGCTGGGTTTGCCCTTGAGCCGGAGTCCTCTCCATGCGCTACCATGACAGACAATGTATTTGACGTACGACCCGCCGAGCTTGCCCCGGCGGGCTTTTGGCGTTGCGATGCCGGAGGAACAGCATGCTTATTCACCGTATAGCCGCGCAGCTCTACACTGCCGAGGCGCTGCAGACCGTCGAGGCCGGACTCGATGCCGGCGAGGACGTGACGCTGGCCGTGTCGCAGTCGGGTCGCACGCTTATGGCGGCCGCCCAGTTTGCGCGCCGTCCGCGCCCGACGGTCTACATTGTGAGCGGCGAGGATGCGGCCGATCGCGCCGCTCGTAGCCTTGCCGCCTACGTGGGCCTGGCGCATGTGTGCCGTTTTCCTGAGCGCAAGGATTATCCGTGGCGCGAGCAGGCGCCCGACGACGCCGTGGTAGCGCAGCGCTGCGAGGCCCTGGGACGCATCGTGCGCGGGGACAACTGCATCATGGTTGCCTCGGCTCGCGCGTTGCTGCGCTGCGTGCCGCCAGTCGAGAGCCGCTACTGGGAGTCCACGACCTTTGCGGTGGGCGAGGAGATTCCTTTTGACGAGGTGCCGCAGCGTCTGGTGGGCATGGGCTACACCAATGCCGGCGCCGCCGACGCGCCCGGCCTGTTCCGCGTGCACGGCGACACCGTCGAGGTGTTCCCCGCACAGGAAAAGGCGCCCGTGCGCATCGAGTTTTTTGGCGATGAGATTGACCTCATCCGCCGCATGGTGAGTTCCACGGGGCAGACCATCGGCAACGAGGATAGTATCGAGATCTTCCCGTGCCGCGAGCTGGCGCTCACCGACGAGGCGGTCCACAACATGCATGTGGCGCTCTATCGCGCCAGCCAGGACGATAGCAAACTGGCGGCGCTGCTCGAGATGGTGGATGCACGCATCGTCACGCCCGAGCTCGACCGCTTTTTGCCGGTGATGTACGGCCAGACCGTAAGCCCGCTGGCACACGTGAGCGGCAAGGCGCTCGTGGTTTTGTCCGAGCCGCGTTCGCTGTTCGACGACTGCCTGCGCGCCTACGAGGATATCGAGGCCCGTGCCGGCGAGGCGGGGATTGACCGACTGGATGGCCTGTATGTACGTGCTCAGCAGCTCGATTTTGGTGCTCAGCAGCGCCTGAACTATGTGAGCCTGATTCGCGCCGGCGGCGCGGTTACGGCAGAGCTCAAGATTGAGCAGCCTGCTATCGCAGGCTCGGACAACCGTTTTATGACGCGCATTCAGGAAGTCGTGGGCAAGCGCTACGCCTGCGTGTTTGCCATTCCCGACCGTGGTGCACGCGAGTCGATGGAGCTCACCTTTGGTGACGAGGGCATTACCTTTGAGGAGTCGCTGACCGCGGCACCCGAAAACGCCGGCGTCATTGGCGAGCGCGTGCGCGTGGCAGCGGCGGATTCTGCCGACCGTGCTGCCCGCCAGGATGCCCATGCTGCAATTCGCGAGCGCCGCACCGACGC
>CABRDB010000031.1 GCA_902469555.1 uncultured Collinsella sp.
CGACGAAGTCACGCACCGCCTGCTCGTCGGCGTCGGAGACGGGCCTGCCGGACGGCAGCGAGTCCCACGGGCTACGGGCGCGCTCACGCTTGACGACCATGGCGCTCAGCTCCGAGGCCGACAGCGCTTTGTTCGAAGTCCCCACGCGGGTGAAGTAGCGTCCGTCGGCGGAGTAGGGGGCGTCGGCACCTGAGAAGGCAATTTTGATGTATCGCAGCCCATCATCGGCGTCGAGGCACTCGACCGTCGGGAACACCGCGGGCTCGATCTTGTCGGACACCCACGACGTCACCTGGCGCAGCGTTGCGTCGCTGACATCCTGGCCGATGACATCGCCGTTGTCCTTCACGCCGAAGTAGAGCTCGCCGCGGCCGTGCTTGTTCAGCATGGCGCTGATGGCTTGCAGTGCTTCTTTATGCTCGCCAGTGGACTTCTTGAACTCGACGGTCTCGCTCTCGCTGCCCAGGTTCATCCGCGCTGCCTTTCCCGTTCGTTGCTTGTCTCGTTGGATTATACCGTGGTCACCATGGGCGAAAACGTGGAAGCGCGCTTGCTTGCCTCTACCATGTTCTCATGCGCCTTAATGCCCTTTGTGAAGAATCATCCCATTGGGAAACGGGTCCCTATGGAACGATTTTGGTATCAGGCATAGGGGGGCGCTATCGTGGATGTCGTCACCATTGCCTGCGCCCTCGATCCAGAGATGTAATTACAGAAGTGCGGGGAAAAATCGAAAACCTTCGAGCACAACGCGGTTTTTTTGTATCAAAACCGCAGGTCGCGGAAGCCTAAAACGGGGGTCTGGTCAGCATTCCTTTGGTTTTCCCCGCACTTCCGAATTTGGCCTCTCGCCACATCCCGATTACGTCTTAAAGTGGCGCAAAAAGCCGTGTGCTCTGCTTGATTTTGCTCAGGAATTATGCCTGAGGGGTAGTGGATTCGCCTTTCTCCGCCGTGCAGCGGCACGTGTAGGGCTCTCTGGCTCAGGCGCGAGTCGCTTCCCGTCTGAAAAAGTTCTTAAAACAGCTTTAAAGTTGCCTTTGGCCTACATTGACAGCGTACAATACGCATGTTTACCATGGCAAAAGCTAAATTTGGGGAGGGGGAGCGCACGGTGGAAGTGCTGGTTGTTGGCAATACCGCGTATGTCGATGACGACTTTTGTGCCAAGGCGTTTCCCGGTGACCATGTTCAGGTCGTGGCGGCCAACGAGGCGCGCCGCGACGGGTCGTCGCTCCATGCGTCTTGGAAAGAGCTGCTGCAGCACCTGGACCAGGCTTACGAATTCGACCGTGTGGTCTACCTCTCTACCTATCTCACGCCGCATACCGAGGCCGTTGGCGACATCGAGCTGCTGCGCTCCGTCTTTCGAGCTTGCATGGGTCGCCAGATTCAGCTGCTGTTTGTGACTGGTCCCATGGGAGCGGACGGTGCGGTGGACGTTGCGGGGCAAAACGGCAAGGGCATCATTGCCCGTGCGGCCAACGACCTGTGCCGCTACTATGCGGTCCGCGACGGCATTCAGGCCAAGATCTTGCGCGTGCCGTATCTGTACACCGCCTCGCCCACGCTGGAAGACCCGATTTTGACCCCGCTGTTCGAGGCGTGCTCGCAAGGCTCTGCTGTCATGAGGGCTGGGGCGGACTCACCGCTCGGTGCCCTCTGCGCCGAGGAGCTGGCCGTTCTGGTGCGTCGCATCTTCGACAGCTGGGATGCCACATTCGAGGAACTCGAGGTTCCGGATAGCTTTGCCCACACCGTGGGAGACCTGGGCGAGGCGCTCAAGGGCTTGTTCCCGGGGCTCGACATTACCTACGACGGGGACGCCGTCGTCTCCATTGCTCCGAGCGATACCGTCCGCACGCGCTACGGGTGGTTCCAGCGCTATGACGTGCTGCGCGATCTTTCGACCATACACGCCCGCTGGGAGCAGACCCTCGCGGGCAAGCGCCATCCGCTGCGTGCCGCCATCGACCGCATGCGCGGGCGGACACTGCCCATCAAATGCCTGGAGACCGCGCTGGCCTGGGTGCTCTTTGAGGGCCTGGAGCTGGTGTTTTCGCAGTCTGCTCAGCTTAACGTGCTCGACTACCGCCTGCTGTACGTGGTACTGATCGGCACGCTGTATGGGCTCGATTTTGGCCTGGTTGCGGCGCTGCTGGCGTCGGTGGGTTTGGCCGCGAGCTACTTTACTCAGTACGGTTATACCTTCCAGGGTCTCTTTTACGAGCCGTCCAACTGGCTGCCGTTTATTGCGTACTTTGTGGTGGGTGCCGTGTGCGGCTATGTGCAGCTGCGCAACAGCGAAGCCATTAGGGCGGAGCGCGATCAAAACGAGCTCGTGCGTAATCGCAATACGTTCCTCACACAGCTTTACCACGACGCGATCGAGGACAAGCGCGCGTACAGGCGCCAGATTGTGGGTCGCCACGACAGCTTTGGCAAGATCTTTGCCGTGACGCAGGAGCTCGACGTACTCAACCCACGCGACATCTATCGCAAGTGCTGCGAGCTTCTGGGCGAGATCCTCGAGAACGATTCGGTGGCGATCTACCATGTTTCGGGCGGGGCATTTGCACGCCTGGTGGCAGCAAGTCCCGCGATTGCCGAAAATGCCGCACGCTCGCTCACGCTTGAGCAGCTTGCACCTCTTTTGGGCGACGGGGGTCGTTCGAACCTGTGGGTGAACCGTGAGCTGACGCCGGGGTTTCCCATGTTTGGATACGCGATCGAGCGCGACGGGGCACCCGCCGTGTTGATCTTTGTGCGTAGTGCGGCCGAAAACCAAATGACCCTCTATTATCAAAACCTGTTCCGCATCTTGTGCGGGCTGGTCGAAAGCGCGCTGGGCCGTGCCTTTGACTATGAGGCGGTGGCGCAGGATAAACGCTGCGTTGACGGCACTTGCGTGCTCAAGCAGGCGGCCTTTGGCCAAGAGCTCGCGGCGGAGCAGGCGCTGGCAGATAGCAAGATGGGGAGTTTTTTGCTCCTGCGCGTGGTACCGGGCATGGAGCCTGTCGGCGAGCTGGTGGGCGCAATTGGGTCGGCAATCCGCGAGAGCGACGCGGCGGGCTTGGTCGACGGCAACGTGCTCTACCTGCTTATGCGCCAGGCAAAGGCGTGCGATCTTCCCATTATCCGTAAGCGCCTGAGCGCAAAGCATATTGCGGTGGAGCCCGTCGACGGCGAGGGCATCGTGGCGCTGCTGCAGCGCATCGCTTACACCGGTGACGGTGAGGGGGGTGCCGCTTGATCTCGCTTGTCGTTGCTGCCGTCTTGCTGCTGATTCATTCGCTGGTTTGCCTGATGCTGTGGACGCTCATGAAGCTGGGCCTGCTGCCGGTGCGCGGGCACATGCTGGCTGTAATAGTGCTGGTGCCGCTGTGGGGCCCGTTGCTGGTGGTTTTGCTATCGGTGCGCAGCGCGGTGCTTGGCGAGTGGCTGAAAGAGTCTGCGCTGGAGTCGCTGCGCTTCAACGACGACCTGCATCGTAGTATGTCGGTACCGAGCGGTGAGGACGATGCAGGCGTAGTGCCGCTCGAGGAGGCGCTTATCGTCAACGACCCGGCATACCGGCGCCGCCTAATGCTCTCCATGCTCACCGAGGAGCCCGACGCGTACCTGGCGCAGCTGCAGGCGGCTAAGCTTAACGACGACGTTGAGGTGGCGCACTATGCCGCGACGGCGGTGGCGCAGATCTCCAAGGAGTCCGACCTTAAACTGCAGCAGCTGGAGCGTGCCTTTAAGACGGACCCGAGCGCGCAAAACCTCAACGAATACTGTGATTTTCTTGGTGAATACTTGGGCTCGGGCTTGGCTGAGGGGCGCGTTGCTCAGATTCAGCGCCAACAGTACGCGCGCCTGCTTGCGCGTCGCTGCGAGCGCGAGGATACCCTTGAGCTGCGCATTCGATACGCGACGGCGCTGGCCGATGTCGGACAGATCGACGAGGCGCAGGCCGTGACCGACCAGCTGGTACTCGACGTGCCCGAGGAGCAGGAGGTTTGGATGCTTTGCCTGCGCCTAGCCGTGATGCGCCGCGACGGTGACGAGGTCCACTGTGTGATCGATGCGATTGACAAGCAACGTGTGTATTTGAGCGCCGACAACCGCGAAAAGTTGGCGTTTTGGCGCGATTGGGAGGAGGCCCGATGAGCGTGGCGCAACATATCCGAGACCGTGTGGGCCGCTTTCGTTGGATGGGACTCCTCGTGGTGTGGGCGGTCTTTATTGCCATGGCCGCCGTGCTGCTGGTGGAGCGTGCCGGCGTGCAGTACAGTGCGGGCCAGCATAGGCTGGGGATGCTTGCCGCCAACGACGCGGTGCCGGCCTCCTCGGCAATCTTTGGCCAAAAGCCCACGTGCCTGGTCATTACAGACTCGGACCAAGATGGCGTCGACGACGTCAAAGACCAGTTCGACCAGATTTTGCTGGACATGAAGATCGCCCATCGCGACGTGGATCTTGCCCTGGATGGTGCGGATGCCATTCCCTCGCTGACCTCCTTCGATCGCGTGATTTTGCTCATGCCGTCGCTCGATGGGCTCGGTACGCACCTGAGCGACATTATGAGTTGGGTGAGTGTGGGCGGCTCACTCATGCTGGGCATGACGCCAGATAACTCGAACTGCCTGCAGGCTATTGCTTCCAAGCTTGGGATCGAATCGGCCGGATATGACTATGCGAAAGCCGAAAGTATCGTTCCGAGTGAGGACTTTATGCTGGGCGGGGGAGAGCGCTACGAGTTCTCGGATCCCTTCGATTCTTCACTTTCGGTTTCATTGCGCGAAACGGCGCACGTCTGGGCAAAGACCGGCGATGCGGGCACGCCGCTCATTTGGTCTAACGATTGCGGAAGTGGTCACACCGTGGTGTGCAACATTGGCATCTACGACAAGGTCATGCGTGGGTTCTATGCTTCTGCCTTAAGCTTGCTGGGTGAAGCCACGGCCTATCCGGTCATCAACAGCGCCGTGTTCTATTTGGACGACTTTCCTAGCCCTGTGCCCTCGGGCGACGGCACCTACATCAAGCGCGACTACGGGCTTTCCGTCGCCGATTTTTATGTCAAGGTCTGGTGGCCCGATCTGCAAAAGCTTGCGCAAAAATACGGCATTCGCTATACCGGCGTGATGATCGAAAACTACGAGGACGCGGTCAACCAGACCGAGCCTGCGCGCCAGGCCGATACCACACAGTTTCGCTACTTTGGCGGCATGCTGCTGCAGATGGGCGGAGAGCTGGGCTTTCACGGCTACAACCATCAGCCTCTGGCGCTCTGGGATACCGACTATGGCACGCTGTATGACTACAAGACCTGGAAGAACAAGGAAACGCTCGTCGCATCGCTCAACGAGCTTATCGCTTTCCAGGACGAGGTGCTGCCTAATGCGCACGGCTCGGTCTACGTGCCGCCGTCGAATATCCTTTCGGCCCGTGCGCGCAAGCTTATCAGCACCGACGTTCCGCGCATTAAGACTATTGCCAGTACGTACTTTGAGGACGGTACCGACCTGCCCTACGTGCAGGAGTTTGGCGTGGCGAGCGATGGTATTGTGGAGCAGCCGCGTATTGTCTCGGGCGGCATGGTCGACGATTCCTATATGCGCCTGGCTGCCGTGTCCGAGCTCAACATGCACTACGTGAGTACGCACTTTATGCACCCGGACGACCTGCTCGATCCCGATCGCGGCGCCAAGGAGGGCTGGGAAGTCTACAAGGGAGGCCTGACCGACTACCTGGACTGGCTCACCAAGTCTGCGCCCGACCTGCGCCGCCAGACCGGCTCGGAGTGCTCCGGTGCCATCCAGCGCTTTTCGTCGGTTACGGTGAGCGTGGATACCAGTGCGGATGCCTGGACGCTCAGCCTGGGCAATTTCCACGACGAGGCGTGGCTCATGTTCCGCGCCAATAATGGCGAGCCGGGTGCGGTGACGGGTGGCGAACTGACGCACCTTACAGGCAATCTGTATCTGCTCAAGGCAAATGATAAGACCGTGACGATCGAGCGCAAGGAGGGTGGCGACAAATGAGGATCTGCTTGGTACTCGAGGGTTGCTACCCCTATGTGCACGGCGGCGTATCTACCTGGATGCATGGCTATATCCAGGCCATGCCCGAGCACGAGTTTGTGCTGTGGGTGATCGGCGCGCATGCTGCCGACCGCGGCAAATTTGTCTACGAGCTGCCCGGCAACGTGGTCGAGGTGCACGAGGTGTTCCTGGACGATGCCCTGCGGCTTTCGGGCGAGCAACATGAAGCCAGTTTTAACGACCGCGAGCGCGAGGCGCTACGCCGCCTGGTGTCGCTCTCCAATCCGGACTGGGACGTGCTGTTCGATATCTTTCAGCGCCGTCGCGTGCATCCGCTCTCGTTTTTGCAGAGCCGAACGTTTATGGACATCTTCCGCGACGTGTGCCTGGCCGAGTACCCCTACACGCCCTTTGCCGATGCATTCCACACCATGCGCTCCATGTTGCTTCCCGTGCTCTACCTGTTGGGCGGCGAGGTGCCGGTGGCCGATGTGTACCACGCCATCTCGACCGGCTACGGTGGCCTGCTCGCCTGCCTGGGCTCAAGCGTTTCCCATGCGCCAGTGCTGCTGACCGAGCACGGCATCTATACCCGCGAGCGCGAGGAAGAGATCATTCGCGCCGATTGGGTGGTGCCGTCGTTTAAGGACCGCTGGATTCGCTTTTTCTACCTGCTTTCTGAGGAGATCTATCGCCGCGCCTTCCGCGTGACCAGTTTGTTCCATAACGCCCGCAAGACCCAGATCGATATGGGCTGCGATGCGGACAAATGCCTGGTTATCCCCAACGGCATCCAGTTCGACCGCTTTAAGGATATTCCCTTAAAGACCGAGGACGGCTGGGTGGACATTGGCGCGGTGGTGCGCCTGGCGCCCATCAAGGATGTCAAGACCATGATTTATGCCTTCTTTGAGCTGCACGAGCGCCTGCCCAAGGTGCGCCTGCACATCATGGGCGGCGTGGACGACGAGGAGTACGGCGCCGAGTGCCACGCGCTGGTCGAAACCCTGGGCGTGCGCGACCTGATCTTTACCGGCCGCGTCAACGTGGTCGAGTACATGGAAAAGCTCGACTTTACCATTTTGACGAGCATCTCCGAGGGCCAGCCGCTTAGCGTGCTGGAGTCGCTTGCAGCGCGCCGTCCCTGCGTGACGACCGAGGTGGGCTGCTGCCGTGAGCTGCTCGAAGGCGCCCCGGGTGACGACTTTGGCGTGGCGGGTTTTGTGACGCCGTCCATGTATCGCAAGGGCTTGGCCGATGCCATGGAGCGCATGTGCGTGAGCCGCGCCCGTCGCATTGAGATGGGGGAGCGCGGCCAGCGTCGCGTTGCCACGTACTTCTTGCACGAGCAGATGCTCGCCAACTATCGCACCCTGTATGACGAGACGGCGCAAGCGTTTGACCTGCCCAGAGAGGGGGAGTAGCCGGTGGCCGGAATTGGTTTTGAGCTCAAGCGCCTGTTTAGGCGCAAGGGCCTGTTTGCCACGATGCGCGCTTACGGCTACGCCGGCATTGTGTGCACGGGTCCCATGCTGTTGGGCGTGCTACTCCAGGTGGGTATCTTGGTGCTGTGCGGTCTGTGGGGTGTGGGCCGTGCCAACCAGGATCTGCTGGTGTGTATGGTGACCTACACACTGCTGGCCTCGCTTTTGCTCACGAGTTTTTTCTCTATGCCGGTCACGCGCTTTTTGGCCGATATGCTGTTTGCCGAGCGCGAGGACGAGATTCTGCCTTCGTTTTGGGGCTCCAACGCTATCATGCTCGTTGCGGGCACGGTGCTCTACGGTGTCTTTCTGCTGTTCTCGGGCGTCACACTGCTGCAGGGTCTGCTGTGCCTGTGGCTGTTCAACATTATGATTGTCAACTGGAACGGCATGAGCTACCTCACGGCCATCAAGGATTACCGTGGCATTCTGTGCAGCTTTGCGGCCGCCATTGGCGTGGCGTGCTTGTGCGCCCTGGCCGCGCTGGCACTGGGGCTGCCGCCGGTCGAGGGCCTGTTGGCGTCAATTGCCCTGGGCTACGGCGTCATGCTCGTCTGTGACGTGGTGCTGCTGTACCGGTATTTTCCTCAGAGCGACCGCAGCCCCTGGCCCTTTTTGCAGTGGGTCGATCAGTTTATGCCGCTGGCGCTCACGGGTCTGTTAACCAATCTGGGACTCTTTGCACACCTGGTGATTATTTGGGCTGGTCCCATTGGCGTGCGGGTCAAGGGCTTGTTTTATGGTGCGCCCTACTACGATGTGCCGGCGCTCATCGCGTTTTTGACGATCCTGGTCACGACCGTCAACTTTGTGGTCTCGGTCGAGGTCAACTTCTATCCGCGCTACCGCGACTACTACAGCCTGTTCAATGACGGCGGCGTGGTAGGCGACATTGTGGTGGCCGAGGAGGAGATGCTCTCCACGCTTAACAGCGAGCTGCGCTTTTGTGCGCTCAAGCAGCTGTTTGTGACCGCGGCGGTCATTTCGCTCGAGACCACGGTGCTGTCGGCCCTACCGTTGGGCTTTAACAACCTTATGCACGGGTATTTTCGCACGCTGTGCGTGGGCTATGGCCTGTATGCCGTGGGTAATACGGTGATGCTTATCTTGCTGTACTTTACCGACTATAAGGGGGCCGTGCTGGCTTCGGGCCTGTTTGCCGGTGTGGCCGGGCTGGCGACTGCCGTTTCGTTGCTTTTGCCGCAGCAGTTTTTCGGCTTTGGTTTTTTGTTGGGTGCGGCGGTGTTTTTTATCGTGGCGCTGCTGCGGCTCGATACCTATACCGCCAACTTGCCGTATCGTATCCTGAGCCAGCAGCCCATTGTGGCGACCGACAAGACGGGTCGCTTTACACAGCTGGGCCGCTTGCTCGACCGTGCCGAACAGCGCTATGAGGAAGGCCGACATAAGGGCGTGCCGCACGGCGCGTTTGAGCGCGCAGTAGCTCGCGTGTATCGCAAGCATTGGGGAGGTTCTGATGACCGATAGGATGATGTCTCGCCGCTGCCTGATCGAGGCGGCTGCCGGCGCGCTGTTGCTTTCGGGCTGTTCGTCTCAGGACGAATCCTCGACTAAAAAGGTCAAAAAGCAGGACAAGATTAAAAAGGCCGATTCCTCGGACGGTACCAAGCATCTGCGCGATAAGGATGAGCTGTACGAGGTCTACGACGACTCGGGCATTGTGACCATGTACCTGACGGTCTCGCGTGGCAACAGCTCCGAGAACACTGATCATAGCTGGGCCGAGATCAACACGTACTCGGTGTATGACTATGCCGACATGGGCGTGACGCGCTATCAGGTTATGGGCCTGCTGCAGCCGGGCGACGAAGACGGCCCGGTGGCCGGCGAGGTTGGCTATGGCGAGGAAGCGCCCAATGCCACCGTGCAGGTGCGCGGTCAGACATCGAGCATGAACTCGCAAAAGAATTACAAGGTGGAGCTCAAAAAGGGCAAGGGTACTTGGCACCAACAGCGCGCGATTGCGCTCAACAAGCACATGGGCGAGGGTATGCGTTTTCGCAACAAGATGGCCTATGACCTTATCCGTGGGATTCCCCAGATGATGGGTCTGCGCACGCAGTTTGTGCATCTGTGGGTGTGCGACCAGACCGAAAAGACCAACGACACCTTTGAGGACTACGGCCTATTTACGCAGGTGGAGCAGCTCAACAAGACGGCGCTTAAGGCACATGGCCTGGATAAGAGCGGGCACCTGTACAAGGTGAACAGCTTTGATTTCCATCGCTACGAGGACACCATTAAGCTCGCCGACGATCCCGACTACAACCAGGCTAAATTTGAGGGCATGCTCGAGATTAAGGGCGATTCGGACCACACCAAGCTCATCGAGATGCTCGATGCGCTCAACGACGAATCGCAAAAGATCGACGACGTGCTCGGCACCTACTTTGATACCGAAAATCTGGTCTATTGGCTGGCGTTTCAGATCCTGACGGGCAACTGCGATACGCAGAACCGTAACTGCTATCTGTACAGCCCGCTCAACTCAAATACCTGGTACTTTTTAGATTGGGATAACGACGGCATGCTGCGTAAGCTGGAGCTTTCTCTTACCGGGTTTTCGGACTACGCGAGCTGGGAGCGCGGCGCAAGTAACTACTGGGGCAACGTGCTGTTTAACCGCGCGTTGCGCAGCAAGTCGTTCCGCAGCGAACTCGACCGTGCCGTCAAGGACTTGCGCTCGTATATGACCGAGGCACGCTTGAGCAAGATGATCAAGCACTACCGCGATGTGACTGAATCCCTGGTCTTTGCTTCGCCCGATATCGACAATCTGCCTGTCACTAAGGACCAATACGAGCAGATCGCCGCGGCGATTCCCTCCGAGATCGAGGAGAACTACAAGAGCTTTCGTGAGAGTTTTAAAAAGCCCATGCCGTTCTACATCGGCGTGCCGCAGATCGATAACGGTAAGCTGCGTATTAATTGGGATGCGTCCTACGACTTTGAGGCGCGCGACATTCGCTACACCGTAGAGCTTGCGCGCGACTATGCCATAAGCGACGTGGTCTTTAAGGCCGAGGACGTGCTGCTTCCCGAGGTGACCTGCGATGCGCCCGATACCGGCCAGTATTTTGTTCGCGTGCGTGCCACCAACTCCGACGGCCATACGCAAGATGCGTTTGACTACTATGTAACCGACGACGGCAAGCACTACGGCATGAAGTGTTTTTACGTGCAAGGCGGCGGTAAGGTCGTGGAGGACACGTATGAGGAGGGCTAGCGCGCTGCTTGAGCGCTTGGCGGCCCCGCCTATGCGTGTCACGCAGGAGCGTTGCCGCCACGAGCTCAAATATCTCATTAACGAGGGCGAGCACGCCGCGCTTGCCTGTCGCATGGCGCCGGTGTTTAAGCTGGACAAGCATGCGCGGGCAGGCGGTTACACCATTCGCAGCCTGTACTTTGACGACTACTGCAACTCGGCCTACGAGGAAAAAGGCGCCGGTATTCTCATGCGCAAAAAGTATCGCGTGCGCATCTATAACGGCAGCGACAAGGTGATTAAGCTCGAGCGCAAAAAGAAGTACGGCAGCTGGATCTACAAGGAGGACGCGCCGCTCACGCGCTGCGAGTTTGAGCAGATTCTGGCCGGCGACTACGGCTTTTTGCTGAGGAGCCCCTATCCGCTCTGCCGCGAGTTCTACATCGAGTGCATCTGCAACATGATGCGCCCGCGGACCATCGTGGACTACGAGCGCGAGCCGTGGGTGATGGACGAGGGCACCGTGCGCGTTACGTTTGACATGAACGTGCGTGCCGCGGTGGGAAGCTTCGATATCTTTGACGCGACGCTGCCCGCGCTGCCGGTCCTGGAGCCCGGCAAGCTGGTGATGGAGGTCAAGTTTACGGAGTTTTGCCCGCAGCTGGTGCGCGATATGGTGCCGCCGGGAGCGGCCGAGCTTACGGCGGTCTCCAAGTACTGCCTGTGTTACGAAAAGACCGCCTACCTGCGCGGTTTTAACTATTGGGAATCGGATTTTGAGAACCGAGGGGATATTTAGACCATGAGCACCAGGGACTTTTTTAAGAACTCCGTCTTGGAGGCGTTTGGCCAGGTCGACCCTGCCAAGATTGGCCTTTCGCTGCTCGTGGCGCTCGCCATGGGCATCCTGATCTATTACGTGTACAAGCGCTTTTTTACCGGTGTGGTGTATTCGCGCAGCTTTGCCGTGACACTCGTGGGCATGTGCGTGCTTACCTGCATGGTCACGCTCGCGATTTCGACCAACGTGGTCATCTCGCTCGGTATGGTCGGTGCTCTGTCAATCGTCCGCTATCGTACGGCGGTTAAGGACCCGCTCGACCTGCTGTATCTTTTTTGGGCCATTACCACAGGCATTACGGCAGGCGCCGGCATGTACGCGCTCGTGGGGCTTACGGCAGTGGTGATTGTGGTGATGATTGCCGGCTTTGCGAGCCACCAGGACAAGGCGCGCGTGTACATGATGGTCATTCACTACACGGGCCAGACCACCGGCGACGATATCGTTCGCGCGTTTGGGCGCACCAAGTTTACCGTCAAGTCCAAGACCATGCGCGGCGACAAGGTCGAGATGGCCGTGGAGGTGTTCTCGGACGGCGTTGACATGCCCTATGCGGACGCCATTCGCGCGCTCGATGGCGTGGAGGACCTGACGCTCATCCAGTACAACGGCGAGTACCACGGCTAACTTTGTCCCGCGTTTTAACAAACGCCGGACCGCTCGACGCTGCGCGGGCATCTGCCGGGCGATCTGCCGCTCAAACCGTCGCTCGCGTACATAAAGTACGCTTCGCTCCTCTTTCGCGGCACCTCGCCACGGCAGCTGCCCGCTCGCTGGCGTATGCTCGACCTGGGTGGGCCGATTTGGTTCGTATGCCGTCTTCACGGGTATCATGGTGAAAGCGATTTCAATGACAGGGGTGCTCGTGGTAAAGATGAAAGATGTGGCCGAGCTTGCGGGCGTTTCGAGCGCCGCCGTCTCGCGCTACCTCAACGGTGGATATATCTCGGCGGACAAGGCCGAGCGCATTAAGCAGGCAATCGAGTTGACCGGATACGTGCGATCCAGCCAGGCTCGCGCGCTGCGCACCGGTTCCACCAAGCTCATCGGCGTCATCGTGCCTAAGATCAACTCGGAATCCGTGAGCCGCATTACCGCTGGCATTGGCCAGGTGCTCGGTCGCCGTGGCTACCAGATGCTGCTTGCCAACACCGACAATGCGCCCGATCGCGAGCTCGAATACCTCGATTTATTCCAAAACCATCCGGTTGATGGCATTGTGCTGGTGGCAACCATGATCACCGACGAGCACCGTCGGGCGATTGACTCGTGCCGCGTGCCCATTGTGCTGATCGGTCAGCATGTCGAGGGCGCGGCGTGTGTCTATCACGACGATTACGAGGCTGCCTTTGAGCTGGGCCGTGCGCTTGCGGGTCGCGTGGACGGCAAGATCGCCTACATTGGAGTTTCCGAAGAGGACCGCGCGGCCGGTTTCGACCGTCGTCGCGGTTTTGAGGCCGGCTTGCGCGCCGCGGGCGCGGTGCTTGATCCGAGCCTGATTCGCCAGGGGTCATTTACGCTCGACTCGGGCTATCGCGCTGCGCGCGAACTGCTCTCCGTCGATCCCGATGTTTCGTTTATCGCGTGCGCGACCGACACTATGGCGGCCGGCGCCCTGCGCGCTTTTGACGAGCTGCGCGGCGTGGGCGAGGGCGTGCGTCGCGTGAGCGGTTTTGGCGACAACGCGTTTTTGCGCGCGCTGACGGGCGGCATTCCCACCGTGCATTATGGCTACCTGACCAGTGGCGTCGAGGCGACCAATATGCTGCTCGACGCGCTCGATGGCGAGGAGGGGGAGAGCGGCCTGCGGACGCTCAAACTTGGACATCAGCTCATGAATGTCTAGTCCTTGGACGCGTCTGCCTGCCTTTGAGTCCCCAGATTTTGTCTCAAAACTACCATTCGCCGGCTTTTTCCTACCGTTCACCCTACTGTGAAAACGATTACAGACATATGAAACTGAAAACGATTACAGTGTAAGTGCCAAAGATGGCCGGGTGCAGATGCGCCCGTTGGAGGAAAGGGAAGTCATGGACTACCGCAAATCAGCCCAAGAGGTGCTCGACAACATCGGTGGCGCCGGCAACGTTGTTTCGGCCGCACACTGCGCCACGCGTCTGCGCCTGGTGATTGCCGATAACGCCAAGGTCGACAAGGAAGCCCTCGAGAACGTCGACGGCGCCAAGGGCGTCTTTGAGGCCCAGGGCCAGCTGCAGATTATTTTTGGCACCGGCACCGTCAACAAGGTCTACGAGGAGTTCATCGCGCTCAGTGGCGTCGAAGCTGCTACCAAGGCCGAGGTCAAGGAGGCCGCGGCGCAGCAGCAGAACATCTTTATGCGTGCCATTAAGGTGCTCGGCGACGTCTTTGTCCCCATCATCCCCGCCATCGTGGCTTCGGGCCTGCTGCTGGGCATTATGAGCGCCCTCAACTTTATGGCCTCCAACGGCTTTATCGCGCTCGACACCAATAACTTTATCTATAAGATCGCCGACCTGGTCTCGGGAACGTCCTTTGGCATTCTGCAGATCCTGATCGGTTACTCCGCCGCTAAGGCCTTTGGCGCCAACCCGTATCTTGGTGCCGTCGTAGGCGGTGCGTTCATCAACTCCTCGCTGCAGAGCGCCTACACGGTTGCCTCCGAGGGCGTGCAGACCATGGTCACCGTCATTCCCGGCGTCTACAGCTTTGAGTGGGTCGGTTATCAGGGCCACGTTATCCCCATCGTTATCGCCTGCGCCATTCTGGCCTTCCTCGAGAAGCGCCTGCACAAGATCGTTCCCGAGATGTTCGACCTCTTTGTGACCCCGCTCGTCTCGGTGTTCGTGACCGTGCTCGTGACGCTCGTTGCCGTCGGCCCCATCTTTGTCTGGGCCGAGAACGCCATCCTCGGTCTGATCCAGGCCCTGCTGACCCTGCCCTTCGGCATCGGTTCCTTTATCGTCGGCCTGTTCTATGCCCCCACGGTCGTTACCGGTATCCACCAGATGTACACCGCCATCGACCTGGGCCAGCTCGCCCAGTACGGCGTGACCTATTGGCTGCCCATCGCCAGCGCTGCCAATATCGCCCAGGGTGGCGCCGCGCTCGCTGTTGCCTTTAAGACCCGCGATGCCAAGATCAAGGGCCTGGCGCTCCCTTCGGCCCTGTCCGCCTTCATGGGCATTACCGAGCCTGCCATCTTTGGTGTGAACCTTCGCTTCTTTAAGCCCTTCATCGCCGGCTGCATCGGCGGCGGCTGCGGTGCCCTGGTCTGCGCGCTCACCTCGCTTGCTGCTTCCGGCACCGGCGTTACCGGTATCTTCGGTATCCTGCTGTGCCTGGCCCAGCCCGTGCAGTACGCGATCATGTTTGCGGTCGCCGCGCTGGTTTCCTTTGGCGTCTCGTTTGTCCTGTACAAGGACGAGCCCAAGGCTTCCGAGCAGGCCTAAGAGCTTTTGATTGAGGGGTGCCCGCGGGTTGTATGCTCGCGGGCATTTCCCGTATCTGGTGCCGATCTCTGGTGCCTTGTAACTTTCGATCCGTTAGGACTTTGATATGTCTAATGCACTTGGTCGCGACCTTGCAAAGCTGGTTGCCGCAGTAGACGCCGCCGCCTCTGAGTGCGGTCATGGCGCGTATGGCCAGCACTTTCATATTATGCCGCCGGCGGGTTGGCTCAACGACCCCAACGGTCTCTGCCAGGTGGGTGGCGTGTTTCACGCGTACTTCCAGTATGCCCCGTTTGATGTGAACGGTGGCGTAAAGATGTGGGGCCATGCCACAAGCCGCGACCTTATGAACTGGGAATATGTTGGCGCTCCACTGCTGCCCGACGAGCCGTTCGATTGCCACGGCGTGTATTCGGGCTCCGCGCTTGCCGAGGACGGCCGCATTCGCGTACTGTACACAGGCAACGTTAAACTCTCCGATGCAGACGGCACGTACGACTACGTCAATACCGGCCGCCGCGCCGATACTGTTTATGTCGAGAGCGTTGATGGCCTTGCCGGTCGGGAGTTCAGCCAAAAGCGCGTGGTGCTGGCGTCCGAGGATTATCCCGAGGATTTGACCTGCCACGTGCGTGACCCCAAGGTGTGGCGCGATGATGATGGGCGTTATCACATGGTGCTGGGCGCGCGTCGTCGAGTTGACGGGCCGCACGTCGAGAGCCGTTTTTGCGCCATGCATGGCGAGGGTGCCGGGCGCGATGTGGGCGAGATCCTGGTGTATGGCTCGGCCGATATGCTGAGCTGGGAGCTCGAGAGCCGCGTGTCTACGCCCGAGCGTTTTGGCTTTATGTGGGAGTGCCCGGGGTATCTGGAGATTGAGACGGATGGCGGTGTACCGGCGAAGTGGCTGTCCTTCTCGCCTCAGGGGCTCGAGGGCGGTCGTTGGGACCGCGGCAATGTGTATGCCGCTGGCTACATGCCTGTAACGGGCGACATCACTGGTGGTGACGGTGCCTATGAGCTGGGCGATTTCCGTCTGTGGGACGCCGGTTTTGACTTCTATGCTCCGCAGGAGTTCACGGCCGAGGACGGTCGCCATATTCTAATCGGCTGGATGGGCATGCCCGATGAGCCGACCTATGGCAACGCGCCTACCGTGGCGTGCGGCTGGCAGCACTGCATGACGGTGCCGCGTGAGCTTACAGCCGGTGCCGGCGGCGTAGTGCTGCAGCAGCCGGCGCGCGAGATTGAGCACCATTATGCCTCGGTGCGTGTGGGGGCGGGCTCGTTGGAGGTTGACGGCGATACCTGCTTTGACGTTGTTGTTGGCGACGTCGACGGCGCATTTACCGCGACCGTTGATGGCGGGCTGAAGCTGGCGTTTGTGCCCGCCGAGGGCAACCTGCCCTCACGCTTTGAGATGCGATTTATCGATGAGGGTCGCGCTTCTGCCGGCTGCGGTCGTACCGTGCGTTGGGAGCCCGTCGACGAGGTTTGTAACGTGCGCATTGTTGGTGATGTCTCGTCGGTCGAGGTGTTTGTGAACGATGGCTCTCTCGTGTTTTCGACGCGCATCTATCCCGAGGCCTATGGCGTGACCGTTGACGCTCCGGGCGCGAATGTGACCTACCACGCGCTCAACATCTAGGCGATTCGTCGCATATCGGCGCTATACTGCAGCCGTTGCCCACGATGCGGGAAACATCTGCATCGTGGGTTTTTGCTTATGAAGGGACGGTGCCACGTGGATGTGCAACAGCTAGAAGAGGCCTGGGCTGCAAGGGCCGGCGCGCGTGAGGCGCGTCTTGTTGCGGCCCTGCATGTGCCGGCAGGGCTGTCGCAGCTGGGGATTGTGCGTCCCGGTGACCGCCTGGTGGCCTTTGCGGACGACTTTGTCGATGCGTTTGCGAGCGGCTTTGATTGCTGCGATGTCGCGCTGGTGGGCTCGTCGTCCGCCGAGGCGTTTGCCGCTGCGTCCGAGGGCTTTGATGCTTCGTTTGATGCCGAGGGGCCGCACCTGTGGTGGTTCGTCAACTCCATCGGCGGGTTTGGTCTGCGTGTGCCCGATCTGCGTGCGCTGGGTCGGGCGGCGCGTGAGGCCCATGCGCTGCTGGTTGTTGACAACACCGTGGCGTCGGCTTTTGGCTGCGATCCGCTGCGGCTGGGTGCCGTGCTGTCGCTCGAGGCGCTCGACCGCGTGTGCGCCGGCAAGGCTCCGCGCAAGTTGGTTGCAGTATCGGTCGCGCGCTCGCAGCTCAAGCGCCATCGTGTGGATGCTGCTGCCGAGTGCGCGCATGCCCTGCTTGAGGGCTGTGGCTTGGCCAAGCTTGATATGCCTGCTGACGAGGCCGGTGTGCTGGAGCGCGGGCTGGACTCGCTCGATGTCCGCATGCAGGCGCATTTCGATCGCGCCCGTGCGCTGGCCGAGTATCTGGCCGCCAACGAGATGGTGCGCAACGTACGCTATCCCGGGCTGAGCTCGCATCCCGACCATGCTGTTGCAACGGGAATCCTCGAGCACGGCTTTGGCCCGGCAGTTGAATTTGATCTTATCGAGCGTAGTGCGGGCGAGCTGTTCGATGCTTTGTCCGGGGAGTTTCGCACATCGCCCGCCGGCGGCGCAACGACGCGCCTTTCGGCTCCACGCGGCAAGCAGGGGAGCACCGTCCGCCTCTTCGCCGGCACCGACGACCCCTTGATCGTGGCCGCCACCCTGGACAACGCCCTCCGATGATTTTTCTGGGACGGGGATTAAAAAATCATTAGGTACACA
>CABRDB010000032.1 GCA_902469555.1 uncultured Collinsella sp.
CGTGGCGGTCGCGGCGGCTTTGGCGGCAACCGTGGTGGCTATGGCGACCGTGGTGGCAACCGTGGCGGCTTTGGTGGCAACCGTGGTAACGACCGCGGCGGCCGCGGTGGCGATCGTGGCGGCCGCAACGGTGGCGGCTTCCGCGGCAACCGTTTTTAATTGGGTTACGCGGTTTTACCAAACCGCGTAACTAGTTGACGCTGCGCGACGCCCAGGGCGACAATTTGTCATTCAAAAGGCAAGGCATGACCAGAAGGTCTATGCCTTGCCTTTTTCATGCCAACTTGTTCGCCCTGGACGGCGCTCGCTGGCGTTTCCGAAACATCAGCGTAATTTCTGTTGCCAAAAATGATCCGTTGCAAGTAGTCATTGGGGACGTTCTTAAATGACTACATAGCATGAGAGTGGATAATCTCCCGGTTTGAGCCTGCATTCAAGCTTAAAGTGGGAGATTATCCACTCTCATTTGCGATGCGTCCGAAAATCCACGCTCGTTTGTTTTCTGCCTACATTTGGAGGAAGAGTTCGTGGAGGCGGGTGTCTTCGTCGAGTTCGGGGTGGAAGGTTACGCCGAGCTGGTTGTCTTGGCGGGCGGCGACGATGCGGCCATCGACTTCGGCCAGGGCCTTGGCGTCGTCGTGGACCTCGACGATGCGGGGCGCGCGGATAAACGTCAGCGGCACTTCACCGTTGATGCCGGCTACCTGCCCCTTGGTTCGAAAGCTGCCGAGCTGTCTGCCGTAGGCATTGCGCTCGACAAGTACATCCATGGTTGCCAAACGCGGCGTGCCCTTATCGTCATGGGCGTCAAGGCTGTGAGCCAGCAGAATCAGGCCGGCGCAGGTGCCCAGGACGGGCATACCTTCAGCGATACGGGTACGAAGCTCCTCGAGCATGCCCAACTCATCAAGCAGCTTCCCTTGAACGGTAGACTCGCCGCCGGGAAGTACCAGACGGTCAAAGTTCTGCTTCAAATCAGCCGCCTGCCTCAGCTCAATACAACGTGCGCCCAGCTCGGATAGCCTTGCCTCGTGCTCGGCAAAAGCGCCTTGGACCGCCAGCACGGCGACCGTCTGGTCTGCATAATCGCTCATGTGCGATCCTTTCTGCTGGACTAGCGCCCGCGCTCCTCCATGATGATCTCGATCTCGTCGGCGTTGATGCCCACCATGGCCTCGCCCAGGTCCTCCGAAAGCTCGGCGATGAGTTTGGCATCGGTGAAGTTTGCCACGGCCTTGACGATGGCGGCGGCGCGCTTAGCGGGGTCGCCGCTCTTAAAGATGCCCGAGCCGACGAAGACGCCTTCGGCACCCAGCTGCATCATCAGCGCGGCGTCGGCGGGGGTCGCTACGCCGCCGGCGGCAAAGTTCACGACGGGAAGCTTGCCCGTGGCATGGACCTCGCGGACCAATTCGACCGGAACCTGCAGCTGTTTGGCTGCCTCAAAGAGCTCGTCGTCGCGCAGGGCAACAACGTCGCGGATCTGCTTTTGGATCTTGCGCATGTGGCGTACGGCCTGAACGACGTCGCCCGTACCCGGCTCACCCTTGGTGCGAATCATTGTGGCGCCCTCGGCAACACGGCGCAGCGCCTCGCCCAGATCGCGGGCGCCGCAGACAAACGGCACGTCAAACTGGGTCTTGTCGATGTGATAGACGTCATCGGCAGGGGAGAGAACCTCGGACTCATCGATGTAGTCGATCTCGATAGCTTGAAGGACCTGCGCCTCGACGATGTGACCGATGCGGCACTTGGCCATGACGGGGATGGAGACGGCCTCTTGAATGCCCTTGATCATCTTGGGGTCACTCATGCGCGAGACGCCGCCTGCGGCACGGATGTCGGCCGGGATGCGCTCGAGAGCCATGACGGCGCAGGCGCCAGCCTCCTCGGCGATGCGTGCCTGCTCGGGCGTGGTGACGTCCATGATGACGCCGCCCTTGAGCATCTGCGCGAGCTCGCGATTGAGTTTGACGCGATCGGCCTTGCTGGTCTGTTCTGCCATGGTTGCTCCCTTGATTGGCATGTGCATTGCTTGACGGAACATCCTATCGGGGATCTGGGTATGGCGAAATACTCAGTTTTCGAGATAATTACGAGGTCAGATTAATATCAGATTGAACAGCTCGATAAGGTCAGGTGGCAAACTCATGCTTGACTACAATTTGGAAAAACGCGGCGAGGCATCGCTCTATGAGTATGTTTACCAGCAAATTCGAGATGATATCGTTGCTGGACGCATTGCGGCGGGGGAGCATCTGCCGTCTAAGCGCGCCTTTGCCAGTCATCTGGGAATCAGTGTCATTACCATCGAGAATGCATATAGTCAGCTGCTCGCCGAGGGTTATATTTGCTCAAAGCCGCGTCGCGGCTACTATGCGTGTGAGCTTCCGGATGCACCGGTTTTGGCTTTGGTTACAGGGGATATCGACCGGGATACTGTCTCTATGGACCCCGGGGCGCATGACGTCGATGGACAGATCGAGCGATTCGATGCGCTTTCTCCTTCCGCTTTGGAGGCGGCTAGGCTTTGGCAAGGCACGCTACGGGCAACGCTGACATCCGAAGACGAACGCGAGATCTTTTCGCCCGCACCAGCGCAGGGCACCGCTCGGCTACGACGCGCAATCGCTCGCCATCTGCGCGGGACACGGGGCATGAATGTTAATCCCGACAACATCGTTATCGGTGCGGGCGCCCAGCTGCTCGATACCATGTTGGTTCAGCTGCTTGGAGCCGACAAGGTATATGCCGTTGAGGATCCGGGCTATTTGCGGCTGACGCGCATCTACCAGGCTATGGGTTGCGAAGTTCGACATATCCCGTTGGATGATGAGGGCGTGGATTTGAGCATTCTGCAGAAAAGCGGGACCGATGTCCTTCACCTGATGCCGTCCCATCAGTATCCGACCGGCCTGGTGACGAGCATTGCGCGTCGCTATGCGCTTCTGAGCTGGGCCGCCGAGCGACCAGGTCGGTATCTCATCGAAGATGACTTTGACTGTGAGTTTCGCCTTGCCGGCAAGCCGATTCCCGCGCTCGCGTCGATCGATGCCGCCCAGTCGGTTATCTACACCAATACGTTTTCGAAGAGCCTGTCATCGGCGTTGCGCCTAGCGTACATGGTGCTGCCCGATGAGCTGATGGAGCGGTTTAGGCGCGACCTTGGTTTTTACGCCTCGTCGGTTAGCTCCATAGATCAAGTTGCATTGGCTCGCTTGCTGGAATCGGGTGATTACGAGCGTCATGTGAACCGCGTGCGCGTTCGTGCCCGCGAGGCGCGTGATGGCCTAGTGGCGCTTGTACGGAAGGCATTTCCGGCAGGGGAAGTCTCGATCGAGCATGCAGACGCGGGCCTTTACTGTATCGTGGTTGCGGAGCGTAGAACGGGCGGAAGCACTTTTGCACGGGCCCTCACGCGCTCGAGCATCCCTTTTATCGATATCGGTGACTGTTTTTGGTGTGCCGATGGCGCATCTGTCCCTGAAAACACAACTCAAATTCTTGTTCAGTATGACGATCTGAGTCCAAAAGTACTAACAACCTTGGAATTGCAGCTAATGGGGGGCACTCTGCAACCTAAGTGAGTAGACTTTTAGCACTTTGGCGACCAGGCAGTTTTGTAGCAAGCTATTTACCTGCGGTTTTGAAAAGCAGGATGACCGGCCTGCTCGGGATGTTCAAAAAAGTCTACTCACTTGCCGCGCAAAGCTCCTGCATGAGAAAAAATGGGGTTTTCAACAGGGCTTCGTCCAGCTCTCGGCAAGCTTTTGGCCAGTTGGGGAGTGCTGTTGAAAACTTGGCAGTCCGTTCGGCGCCATTTTTGGTGCGTTCGCGCCAATGCGTGACTGACTGGGTTGAAATTCGTGTTTTCCTGTGCCTATGAAGGATTTACTTTGTGACATATCGGCTTTTAGGTACTGGCGTTTGCCTCCTCAAGTCCGCGCTTTGTGTCCGCCGCTTCCACGACCGGAAGAAGACCGGCAGCGATATGATCTCGCCCGCAACCCGACGGCTGCGGTCGCGCTCGGTTTTCCGTTGTATACATTGGTTCGGACGAGAAACAAACGGACTTGTCCAGCCAGCATTAGGCAGCGGCTGTTTCTTGGTGAGCTTCCCAGGGAATCCGTGCTGGAAACGGAGCATGGGTTTTTGATTACGTCTCCTCTACTGACGGCATTCATCATGTCGCGGCACCTGACGGATCTCCAGCTTCTTTTGGTATTGGCGGAGATGTGTGGCTTGTTTGCGGTGTGCGCTCTGCCGGCGGCACTTGAGGCGGAGCTTTCGCGTGCAATTGATTCGGGCGCGATTTCGACAACGTTCGGTTGGGTGCGCTGCCCGTCCGAGGACGGCACCGCCTCAAATTTATGGCGTCGAGACGCTTTGGTTTTGGGCGGAGACCTTGACCGTTTTTGTTCAGATGTTTGCGGGATGCGTTACGGCAATAGATTTATGGCGGTATCGCAACTCGTTCCATTGGGTGCCGCGTCGCCTTTTGAGGTCGAGGCGTATTTGCTACTTGCACTGCCGCGATCCCTGGGAGGCGAAGGTTTTTGCGACATAGAGCTTAATGTTGAAGTGATGCTAGGCACAAGTGCTCGAGCGATTGTGGGAAAGTCCCGTATATATATCGACCTACTTCTTTCTTCACCGGACGGTAGGCGACAGGTGGCCATTGAATGTCAGGGAAAGGCCTCGCACGGACGCGCAGGGGATGGCTTGCGTGACGCTGACCGCATGACGGCCCTTCAGGCCATGGGCTACGATGTGCTTCTCCTGACACACAGACAGATATCGGATGAGGATAGATTCCGCGCGATCGTTAAGGCCATATGCAGGATGCTCGATGCTGAATATCGTGATAAAAGCTCGGATGAGCAAAGGGCTGAGATATTACTCCGGTCTGAACTATTCATTGACTGGACAAAATTGGGAGTAATCGACGGAAAGATGCCCGTTAGACACAAAATGGCTCGATCGTGGGCGGCTGCGAATCTAAGTGAGTAGACTTTTGTCACTTTGGCGACTAGGTCGTTTTGCAACAAGGCATTTACCTGCGGCTTTATAAAGTGATATGGATGGTCTGCTCGGCAAGTTCCAAAAAGTCTACTCACTTAGTTTTGACGAGAAGCCGATGCCGAAGACGGTCCTATTTCAGGGCGTTAACAAGTTCGTGAGGCACGAAAAAGGCCCGAACCAATACGGTCCGGGCCTCATCGAGCTTGAGGTTATGTCTCAGGCGGTTGGCTTAGCCAAAGTAGCGCTTGAGCAGGCCGGCGAAAGCCTTGCCGTGGCGGGCCTCGTCGCGAGCCATCTCGTGCACGGTGTCGTGGATGGCATCGAGGCCGGCGGCCTTGGCACGCTTGGCAAGATCGGTCTTGCCGGCGGTGGCGCCGTTCTCGGCCTCAACGCGCATCTCGAGGTTCTTCTTGGTGGAGTCGGTCACGACCTCGCCCAGGAGCTCGGCGAACTTGGCGGCATGCTCGGCCTCCTCGTGGGCAGCCTTCTCCCAGTACAGGCCGATCTCGGGATAGCCCTCGCGATGAGCGACGCGAGCCATGGCCAGGTACATACCGACCTCGGAGCACTCGCCCTCAAAGTTGGCGCGCAGGTCGGCAACGATGTCCTCGGAGACGCCCTCCATCTTGGCGACGCCCACGACGTGCTCGGCAGCCCACTCGAGCTGACCCTCCTCCTGCTTCAGGAAGCGAGAACCGGGAACGCCGCACTGGGGGCACTTGAAGTCCTCGGGCAGCTGGTCGCCGTCGAACTCTTCCACATAACCGCAAACGGGGCAAACAAACTTCATGATTCGATCCTTTCGATCGATGGCGATTGTGCGCTCGTCCGGTCCCGTAAGGGCCCTCTCCGGACGTGCGTCTTGACGAGTCCTATTATCCATAAATGCAACCAAATGTGAAGCCTATTAGGAATGATTTTTAATAAAACAATTTTGAGATATGAAGATGTTGATTGATTAACGATTGGCAGGCCGTCTTTGACCGCCGCTGAGTACAATCGGTCGAGCAAATGTTGACCTATCAACAAATGAAGGAGTTTCCTTTATGCATCTAGCCCGTCGTGCCTGGTGCCGAACATATCAGACGGTTTTTCGCATTGCATTGCCGATCCTGCCCTATACCGAGCCGCGCATTTTAGAGCATGCCGAGGATGTGCCCGCGGTGCTTCAAAAGCGCTCGATCCAGAAGGTCCTTATCGTGACGGATCCCGGCATTGCCCGTCTGGGGCTCACGGCACCGCTCGAGACGGCGCTCGCATGCAGGGGGATTGGCGTTACGGTCTATGCCGAAACGCGTGCAAACCCCACGGTTTCAAACGTGGAAGAAGCGGCGTCCCTGTATCGAGAGAGCGCCTGCCAGGCCATTATCGGCTTTGGCGGTGGCTCGGCCATGGACTGTGCCAAGGGCGTGGGCGCACGCATTGCGCAGCCAAACAAGCCCATCAACAAGATGCGCGGCCTGCTGCGGATTCATCGTCGCCTGCCGCTGCTCATCGCCGTTCCCACTACCGCCGGTACGGGAAGCGAAGTCACGCTTGCGGCGGTAATTACCGATGACGGGACGCACTACAAATACCCCATTAACGACTTTGTGCTCATCCCGCGTTTTGCAGTCCACGACCCCGAGTTTACGTGCGGCTTGCCCGCTTCCATTACGGGGCAGACGGGCATGGACGCCCTGACGCATGCCGTTGAGGCCTTTATCGGGCGAAGCACCACGCCCTATACGCGCAAGATGGCGCGACAGGCGGTGCAGCTTATCCACGACAATTTGCTCGAGGCCTATGAGCATGGTGACGACATGTGCGCTCGTCGCAATATGCTTTTGGCGGCGTATAAGGCGGGCGTTGCGTTTACCCGCTCCTATGTCGGATATGTGCATGCCATCGCGCACAGTTTGGGCGGCCGATACGGAATTCCGCACGGTTTGGCCAACGCGATCATCCTGCCGCACATGCTTCGCGCTTATGGTGACGCCGCCGCCCCCAAGCTTGCCGATCTTGCTCACATGGCGGCCATTGCGCCGGCTACCGCGCAGGATAGTCTTGCGGCCGAGGCCTTTATCGATTGGGTCGACCGCATGAACGAGGCCCTGGGAATCCCCAAATATGTCTCGGGCATTCGCCGCTCTGACATTCCCGAGATGGCGGCGCATGCCGATGCCGAGGCCAATCCGCTATACCCCGTTCCGCTTCTAATGGACCGCTTGGAGCTCGAGCATATGTACGAAGTCGTTGCAGGTGGTATGTTTGAGGACGAGAATTAGGAGGGTCCATGAACACCGAGGAAATTGCGCGCATCGTCGGCGATCAGCGCGCCTACTTTAAGACGCACGCCACGTTTGATGTCGATGTTCGACGTCGCGCGCTCGTGAGTTTACGCGATGCGGTGCGGGCCCACGAGGCCGATATCGCCCATGCGCTCAAGACCGATTTGGGGAAGTCGCATGACGAGGCCTATATGTGCGAGATTGGTACGTCGCTTTCCGAGATTCGACATCAGATCGCTCACGTGGCTCGGTGGAGTCGTCCGCGCCTGCGTCCGTGCGATCTCGCTAACGCCGTGAGCGTGTGCAAAACGCAAGCCGTGCCCTATGGCGTCACACTCATCATGGCTCCGTGGAACTACCCGTTTTTGCTAACACTCGAGCCGCTCGCCGGCGCCCTTGCCGCGGGCAATACCGTGGTCATCAAGCCGAGTGCCTATGCTCCGGCATCGAGCGCGGTGCTCAAGCAAATCTGTGAAGAGGCATTTGATCCGTGCCTGGTGACGGTCGTCGAGGGCGGGCGCGCCGAAAACGAAGCGCTGCTCGATGAGTGCTGGGACAAGATCTTCTTTACCGGTAGCGTTCCAGTCGGCAAACTCGTCATGGAGCACGCAAGTAAAAACCTTACGCCCGTGACGCTCGAGCTGGGCGGAAAGAGCCCCTGCATCGTGGATGCAACGGCAAACTTGAAGGTTGCGGCACGGCGTATCGCCTTTGGTAAATGGCTCAACGTGGGGCAGACCTGCGTGGCGCCCGACTACCTGCTGGTCGATACGCGCGTGCACGACGAGCTGCTGGGCCTCATCAAGGAGGAGGTCAGTCGTATGTTTGGCGAGCATCCGCTCGATAACGAGGACTACGGGCATATCGTCAATGCTAAGCATTTTGCGCGCGTGCGCGGGCTGATCGATCCCGATAAGGTCGTGCTTGGAGGTGCCGCGCGCGAGGCTTCGCTCAAGATTGAGCCGACAATTTTGGACGGCGTGGCCCCCGATGACGCCGTGATGCAGGAGGAGATCTTCGGTCCCATCTTGCCGGTGCTGACGTTTGAGAGCCTAGACGAGGCCGAAGCGTTTATTACGGATCGTCCGACGCCGCTGGCCCTGTATATCTTTAGCCAGGATCGTGCGGTTCAGCAACGCTTTGTGCGTTACGTGCCCTTTGGCGGCGGCTGCGTCAACGACACGATTATGCACTTGGCTACGAGCCATATGGGCTTTGGTGGCATGGGTGCGAGCGGTATGGGGCGGTACCATGGACGCGAGAGCTTCGATACGTTTAGCCACAAGAAGAGCATCGTGAACAAGGCAACGTGGCTGGACGTGCCATTCCGCTATGCTCCTTACGCAAGCTGGAAGCACAAGTTCGTGCGCATGTTTGTGCATTAGAAAAGGGCGCAGGTAATACGAACAAGTGTTCCTATTACCTGCATTTTGCGTTAGACTACTGTTATGGAGCACGGATGGGCCAACTCCCTTTAGAAGGGATTTGGTATGAACGTAAGCGATGTTATTTCGTTATTGGCGTTGTTGATTGCGGCTATCGAACTCGGTCTGTTTATCGGCCGAATGAAATAGCCGCCCCCGCGTAAGCGAAGACGGCCACTTCTCACGATGAAAACGTGTATCGGAGTTGGCAAGACCCGCGGCAACGGGTGCCATCCGTGTTCCTATCTTATCTGCAAGCGTTCTGTCGCGCAAGCGTTGAGGCAAACGATTGAAGGACGCAGACAGGATGTATTTGTGTCCGCACGGGACCGTAGACTTCTCAATAAGGTTACACACCGGTTTATCCGGCCGTTAGAGGAGCTGCTATGTACGAGCCTTCGCGTGTTCTTCTGTCATTTCACATTGCAGGATTTCAGTATGCCGATGGCGCTTTGGTCCTAGGCGATCTTAAAGCGGGCGATAAACTGACGCTGTGTGCCGAGCGCGATAATCCCCATGACCCCGAGGCAGTTGCGATCTACTATGGCAAGACCAAACTTGGCTACGTTCCGGGAAACGAGGTCGGCCCACTGTCCTTGATGATGTATTACGGCCACGAGGACGTATTTGAGGCCCGTGTGCAACAGGTTGCCCCCGAGCGCAGCCCGTGGCATCAGGTGCGCGTTGGGCTCTACGTGGTGGATGCTCGCTAGTCGGCAATGGAGGCTGCCATGTTTGATGACGATGACCTGTTTGATCTGGCAGATGATCCGTTTGAGTGGGATGTGCTACTCGATGACGATGAGCTGGAACAGGACCGTAAGATGCGGCAGGACAAGAAAACTCAGGGTGACGCTTCGAAAAAGCAAGACAAGCGCCGCCGCGGACTGTTCGGCGGGCTCTTTGGATAACCGCCGCATCGCTACGTCTGTATACTTAGCACGAGTTGGATGCATTGCGAAATGAGGGCATAGACGATGATGTGGTTTACCGCCGACCTGCACCTGGGCGATACGAATATCTTGCACGACATGGATCGACCGTTTGATTCGGTCGAGGAGATGAACCGCAAGGTCATCGATGCCATCAATGAGTGCGTGGCTGCGGACGACCGCCTCTATATCCTGGGAGACTTTACGTATCGCTTGCCCATGGCGGAGGCGGTGCGCCTGCGCGAGCGTATCGAATGCAAGAATGCGACGCTCATCCGCGGTAACCATGACGGCGACTGGGAAGATTCCGACGCCCCGCAAATTTGGGAAGACGTGCGCGATTACCTGGAGATTGCTCCCGGCTATGCCAAGGGCCATCGTCTGGTTATGAGCCACTACCCCATGCTCAGCTGGAACGGCAAGGCACGTGGCGCCATTATGCTGCATGGGCATATCCACAGCAGGGGTGACCGCACCAACGCACGCAACCGCGATCGCGAGCGCCCGATCCTGCGCTATGACGTTGGCCTTGATGCCAACGACTACAGACCCGTAAGCCGCGATCAAATCCTGGGCTTCTTTGGACTGTAATGCTCGAACCACCACAAAGGGGACAGGCACCTTTGTGGTGGTTCTGGCGCCGTTGCCATTATGGCGGCGGCGCCTTTTTTGTCCGCGTGGCGCGGTAGAGTGTAGGCGGTTGAAATTTGCGTCCATCGAGGAGCTGCTATGAACGAGATCAAGTGCCCGCATTGCGGCGAAGTTTTTAAGGTCGATGCGTCCGGCTATGCGGATATCGTCAAGCAAGTGCGCGATGCCGAGTTCTCGCGCGATCTTGATGAGCGCGTAGCGGCGGCTCGACGCGAGGGCGAGCAGGCGCTGGAGCTTGAGCGTTCGCGTTCGGCGTCTGCCCTGCAGGAGGCGGAGTCTCAACGCGACGCTCAGCTTGTCGAGCAGAAGAACACTGCGGATCAGAAACTGGCGCAAGAGGTTGCCAAGCGCGATGCTGAGCTTGCCGAGCTGCGCGCTAAGCTCGAGGGCGCTGCCGCAGAGCGCGAGAGTGCAAGCCAGCGCGCGGCGGTTGAGGCACGAGCCAATGCTCAAAAAGAGAATGCCGAACTCCAGCGTGAGATTGATAGCCTGCGTGCGCAGCTTGGGCGCAAAGATGACGAAGCAAAGCTTGCCGAGTCGGCGGCGCGCAACGCTGCTCAAAACGATTTAGCTGCACGCGACGCTCAGATTGCCGAGCTGCAGGCCAGGCTTGCCGCGGCGGACAAGGCCCAGGAGATGGCGCTTGCCGCTGCCGCGGCAGAGTCGCAGCGTGAGCTCGATGCCGCTCGCAGCGAGGCCGAGCGCGCGCTTGCTGACTATCGCGCGAAGGTGCAAGAGAAGTTTTCCGCCGCAAAGGCTCAGTCCGAGCAAGAGGCCGAGGGCCTGCGTGCCCAGCTGCGCGAGCAGGAACTGATGGCAAAAATGAACCTGTCAGAGGCGGTCGCCGCGGCGGAGCGAGAGCGCGATGAGGCGCGTGCCAAACTGACGAGCGAGCTGGCGGTGCGCGATTCTCACGAGGAACAGGTCAAGGCGGCACACGAGCTCGAGCTTGCGCAGGCCAAGCGCGCGAGCGATGACCTGATTCGCTACAAGGACGAAGAGATTGAGCGCCTTAAGGACATGAAGGTCAGCCTGTCCACCAAGATGGTGGGCGAGTCGCTCGAGCAGCACTGCGAGACCGAGTTTAACCGTCTGCGCATGACGGCGTTTCCTAACGCGTACTTCGAGAAGGATAACGATGCGTCCGAGGGCACCAAGGGCGACTTTATCTTCCGCGAGTGCGACGCAAGCGGTAACGAGGTCATTTCGATTATGTTCGAGATGAAAAACGAGAACGACGAGACCGCGACCAAGCACAAAAACGAGGACTTCTTTAAGAAACTCGATCACGATCGTCGCCAGAAAGGCTGTGAGTACGCGGTGCTCTGCACACTGCTCGAGCCCGAAAGCGAGCTCTATAACGCAGGGATAGTCGACGTGAGTTACCGCTATGAGAAGATGTACGTGATCCGCCCGCAGTTCTTCATTCCCATGATCACGCTGCTGCGCAACGCCGCCATGGGTTCGCTGCGCTATAAGCAGGAGCTGGCGGAGTACAAGCAACAGAACATCGACGTCACGAACTTCGAGGCCAAGATGGAGAAGTTCAAGAACGACTTCGGCCGCAACTATGAGCTTGCGAGCCGTAAGTTCCAGACGGCGATCGAGGAGATTGACAAGACGATTAGCCATCTGCAGAAAACCAAGGAGGCATTGCTGTCCTCCGAGAACAATTTACGTCTAGCCAACAAGAAGGCCGACGATCTTACCATTCGCAAGCTCACCTGGGGCAACAAGACCATGAAGGCGGCGTTTGACGAGGCGCGCGGGGCTGCGACAGGGGCAAACGATGAGCCCGCCGAGGCGGATTCGTATGAGGTCGAGGATGCCGAGTAGGGGATAGCGTATAGTGCAAAAGCGGGGCCGCTGGCGATATTGCCAACGGCCCCGCTTCGTTCCAGTATGTACGGCTAGTCCTCGAGCAGGTCCTCGATAAAGCCGACGCGGTAGTTTTTGAAGATGACCTCGCCGCCGTCTTGCGTGGCATCCAGGTCGACATCGCCCATGATGCCAAAGTCGTGGTCGCCATCCTCGTCGGCAAAAATCTGGTGCACGTGCCACACGTGATCGGTCTTCTCGTCGCTCCCGTCGATGGTAAACATCGCGGCGCTGCGGGCATCTCCGTCGGTGAGGATTTCCTCGTGCTGCTCATGGTAGGCATCGAGCGCCTTTTGCCAGCGGACCTCGCTCATGCCCCAGTCCTCGTCGAGTTCGCCCAGGTCGCGAACGTGCTCGCGGGCGGCAAGGGTCACGCGGCGGAAGAGTGCGTTGCGCACCAGCAGCGTGCAGCCGCGACGGTCCGCAACGACCTCGTCGATGCCCTGCGGCGGCGCGGCGTCGAGGGCCGCCGGGTTGCCGGCGTTCTCCCACTCGTCCACCAGGCTCGAGTCGACCGAGCGCACCACAAAGCCGAGCCACGAAATGATGTCGCGCAAGCGCTCATCGCGCTTCTCAATGGGCACGGTGCGATCGAGGGAGCGGTAGGCCTCGGCTAGGTAGCGCAGCAGAATGCCCTCGGAGCGGGCGATGCCGAGCTTTTGGATATAGCCCTTAAAGTCGCTCGCGCTCTCCAACATGTCGCGCAGGACGCTCTTGGGCGAGAGCTGGTAGTCGTTGGCCCAAGGTACTTCCTGGCAGTACTTGTCGAAGGCGGCATCGAGCAAATCCTCGAGCGGCTTTTCGTAGGTGACATCCTGGATGCGCTCCAAGCGTTCCTCATATTCGACGCCGTCGGCTTTCATCTCGGCCATAGCGCGGTCGCGCGCGGCGCGCTCCTGCGCGCGCAGCACCTGCTTGGGATCCTCGAGCGTAGCCTCGACCATTGAGATCAGATCCATGGTATAGGTCTCACTCTCGGGGTCGAGCAGCTCCAGCGCGGCAAGCAAAAACGGCGAGAGCGGCTGGTCGAGCGCAAAGTCCTCGGGCAGATCGACCGTCAGTGCATAGTCGATGTCTGGCGCGGCGTCAGTCGGGGCGTCGGGCGCGGGCGGCACCTCGGTGCGAACGACGACGCCGGAATCGATGAGCGTGGCGAAGATTTCGTCGGCGCGAACCTCGAGCTTGGCCTTTTCCTCGGGGGTCTGCAAGCTCGTCTCGATGAGGTCGTGTACGCGGACTCGGGCATCGCCGCCCTGCTCGACCACGCTAATCACCATGGAGTGCGTGATGCGAAGGCGCGGCTTGAGCGTCTCGGGCTGCGTCTCGATCAGGCGCTCAAAGGTCTGCTTGTTCCAGGTGACAAAGCCCTCGGGGGCCTTCTTCTTTTTAATCTTGCGGAGCTTCTTGGGGTCGTCGCCCGCCTTGGCCATGAGTTTGGCGTTCTCGATCTCGTGCTCCGGGGCCTCGGCGATGACCATGCCCTCGGTATCGAAGCCCGAGCGGCCGGCGCGACCGGCAATCTGATGGAACTCGCGGGCGCGCAGGCGACGCATCTTGTAGCCGTCGAACTTGGTGAGCGCGGTGAGTACCACGGTGTGGATGGGTACGTTGATGCCGACGCCGAGCGTATCGGTGCCGCAGATGACGGGCAGCAGGCCCTGCTGCGCCAGGCGCTCCACCAGCAGGCGATAGCGCGGCAACATGCCGGCATGGTGCACGCCGACGCCGCATCCAAGCAGGCGTTTGAGAATCTTACCAAAGGCCGTGGAGAAGCTCGTCCCCTTTGCCGCTTCTTTGATGGCCTCGCGCTGCTCCTTGCTGGCGATGCCAAAATTGGCGAGCGACTGTGCCGTTGCAAGGGCGGCATCCTGGCTAAAGTGCACGATATAGAGCGGGGCCTCGCCGCGGCGCATGGCGAGCTCGACCGTGCCCTCGAGGGAGGTCGTCACGTAGTCGTAGCTCAGCGGCACGGGGCGCGGGGCATCGACGACCAAGTCGCAGGTAGCACCGGTGTGTTCCTCGAGTGAGGCGGCGATGGCAGTGACATCGCCGAGCGTGGCGCTCATGAGCATGAATTGCGTGTGGGGCAGGGTGAGCAGCGGCACCTGCCAAGCCCAACCGCGGTCGGGGTCGGCAAAGTAGTGGAACTCGTCCATGGCCACGCAGCCCACGTCGGCATCTTCGCTCTCGCGCAGTGCGTCGTTGGCAAGGATCTCTGCCGTGCAGCAGATGACGGGTGCCTTGGTGTTGATATGCGTGTCGCCGGTAATCATGCCTACGTTATCGCGGCCGAGCACCTGCACAAGGTCGAAAAACTTCTCGCTTACCAGAGCCTTGATGGGAGCCGTGTAGTAGCAGCGCTTGCCCTGCGCCATGCCCATAAAGAGCATGCCCAGCGCGACGAGCGATTTACCCGATCCGGTCGGTGTGCCTAAAATGACGTGATCGCCGGCAGCCAGGTCCATGAGGGCCTCTTCTTGGTGATCCCACAGTTCAATGCCGCGATCGCTCGTCCATTCAAAGAAGCGTTCGAAGGCTTGATCGGGCGTGAGCCACGGTTCGGGCTCGCTGCCGCCCTCGGGCTCCCACCAGGTGGGGGAGAGCGCGCCGAGCGAGCCAAACTCGGCTTCGGTTCCCGTGCCGCCCGAGAATGAGCTGGCGGCGCCGGCGCCGGAGACGGTGCTGGCGGCGGTATCTGTCGTGGTCTGTGCCATGTGGTTGCTTTCTCTCGCCGTTTGTCCGCCAACTATTATGGCGTAGCAGCGGCGCGGGGTGCCAGCGCGCGAGAAAATGCAGGAAATGGGCGTTCTGCCCAGCCGTTTGGTGCAGTTGCCAGCTAAGTGAGTAGACTTTTTGCAATATCGCGAGCACATGGCTTTTGCGCAAGAGCTCTACCTGCGGTTTTAGTTTTCGTTATGCGGGTTGTGCTTGGCTATTGCAAAAAAGTCTACTCACTTAGGTTTGAGGGTCGTTCGCTGACGCCTATTTTCACTTGTTTGCCGACGCCGCGACCATCAGAAGCCCCTAGGACTCCTGCGGCAGGCGCTTCTTGCCTTTGCGGGCGCGGTTTCTAAAGTTCTCGACGGCCTCTTCCATGCCCAGAGGTACATAGGTGAGCGCATCGAGGTTTTCGGGCAGGTAGCAGGCAAGGCTTTGCTCCTGCGCGCGGCCCGCCGCGAGCTGTTCATCGCTGGGCTGCGCTCCAGGTGTGGCGCGAATGCCATAGACGGCGGCACCCATCTCGCGCGTGCGGCGCTCGTACTCGGTCTCGGGATGCTCGGGATGGTCGCGGCGTACGTCGTCACTTACCCAAAGCGTGTCGTAGCCGGCCGCGGCAAACTGTCCCAGGGCGTAATCGCGCAATGGTTTGCTGTCGGTGCGCAGCGTGACGGTGGCGTTGGCTGCAAAGAGCGGGCGGTAGAGCATCAAATGGTCGACATGGACGAGTCGTTTTTTGGCGTACTTGGCCTTGGGCTGCGGCGTGGGAAAGTTGATGGTGATGGCATCGAGCTCGCCTGCGGCAAATAGCTGTGGCAGCGATGCGGCGCCTCGGGGCAGGACGAGTGCGTTGGATAGCTCCTGCTCGCAGATTTTCTGCGCGGCATAGGCAATGCAGATGGGCTCCTGGTCCATGCCGATAAAGAGGGTGTTTGGCTCGTGGCCCGCGCGCTCTACAAGGTACGTTCCCTTGCCACAGCCAAGATCCAGGTGAAGGTGTTCGAAGGGCTTGCTGCCAGCTGGCGCACAAGCCTCGCGCCAATCTCCGGCATAAGCCTCGGGGTTCGTCTCGATCGCATCGGCGTAGCGCTCCAGGCGCTCCTCGAGCACAAAGTTCTTAGGCGTGCGAACGTGGACGGCTCCCATGAGGCTCCTTGGTCATAAATGCGAAACGCATGGCCGCGCGTTCCGTCAATGGGTTGAAAAGGGCGGGCATAGATTGCCCGAAAGATGTGGTGCGGCTCGGCGGCGAGTCGTCGGTGCCTACAGGCGCTTGAGAATCACATAGCGGTTGAGCTCGCCGCTACGACCGTCGGCATGGAAGCGCTCAAGCTCGCGCACGGGGACCTCGCCGCTCTTGTAGAACGTACGGACGCCGCGCACCAGGTCGGTGATCTGCTGATCGTCAAAGTGATGGCAATAGCGGTAGGCGTGGCGGTCGTTTTGCCAGCCGATGAGGTGGTCGCCGGCTTCAAACTGTGCGGAATCGTAACCCTCAAACGGCGGGGTGAGCTCGGCGCGGGCTTCGGCGCGAACAGCCTTGCGCGCCATGCGCTCGTCGTTCATAAACTCCCAAAAGCTGATGGCGATGATGCCGCCCGGGCGCGTCTGGCGCACCAGGGCGTCGAGCACGCGTACACGGTACTCGCACGACGGCACATGGTGCATAAAGCCAAAGCAGACCGAGATGTCGGCGAGCGGGGCGTCGAAAAGCACGTCGGGCGTCTCGGCGGGGTTGAGCTTCATAAGGGCGTCGAGCACGTCGAGTTCCTGGAAGTGCAGGTTGGGAATGCGCAGCGCGTGGCCATGTGCATCGATGGCCAGGTCTTGGCACGAGTCGACACCATAGAACTCAAACGGGCAGCTGGCATCTGCCGAGGGGTTTGCGCCATCGACGCCCTTGGCGGCAAGTGCGCCGCCGGCGGCAAAGTTCTCGAATCGCATATTGCCACAGGCAAGATCGAAGACGCGGACGGGATGCTCGATCGTGGCGACGTCGAGCTGTTCGAGCGCGATATCCATGGTGCGTACCCAGCCGGGCCACGGGGCCTGGCGCGTATCGGAAAAGGAAGCGGAGTGCTCGCGATAGAACGTGTTGTTGAGCTGGATGAGCGATGAGGCGAAATCGCGGTTCACGGCGCGGAACTCCCTCCGTTGGCGGTGCGGAATAAACAGTACGACCATACTACCGTTAACGCCGCAACGGGGACAACCAAGCTACGGGTCATTGCTTTGTTTGGACACATTTCCGCAGCTCATATGCGCCCGCAACCGCCGGTTGTCAAAAATCTCACTAGAATAGGTGGCATGCTTTTGGCGGTGGCGGATAGATTTTTAACTGTGCAAGGCGCCTTAAGAACAAAAGCGGTCCGGCGGTACGGCTGGCATCACATAGGAGGAACCATGAATGTAGAAACTGCGCAGCGGCTCGCCGACCTTCGCCGCAGCAAAGGCTTTAGTCAAGAAGGGCTGGCACGAAAGCTGGGACTGTCGCGCCAGGCGGTCAGTAAATGGGAGCGCGCGGAGAGCTCGCCCGATACCGAGAACCTGATCTCGCTCGCTAAACTCTATGGCGTGAGTTTGGACGAGCTCCTCAATCCGAGTGACGAGATCGAGGACGATATCGAGTTTGAGAACGAGGACCGCGCTCGTCAGCGCGAGGCCGAGGCGGCAGAGCGTGCTCGCACCCATGAGGCGGCGGCGCGCGCTACCGAGGCGGCAACGCGGGCGAGTGATGCTGCGGCCAAGGCGGCGCAAGCGGCAAGCTGGAGTGCGCAGGCCGCCAATGCCGCTACGGCGCAGGCGACGAGTGGCGGCGCAGTTGGTTCGACTCCGGTGAAGGGCCCGTTCCAGTCGTTCCCGTATTGGGCCGTGTGCTGGCTGCTGTTCTTTTTACTGATGCTCCTGGTTGGTGCCAGCCCCTTTCCCGCACTGATCTTCTTTACGATTCCCATCTATCACTGGGTGGCGCGTGCGCTCGATGGCGATTGGGCGCGCGGGGATATTCAGGTTGGTCCGGTGCCGGCGGTCGCTAGGACTAAGGGGGAGGACGTTTCCACAGCGGTTGACGCTGACATGGCTACCGCGACCACCGCTGAGCCGATTGCCAAAGAGGGTGATGAATGATGAAGCTCTCGCATGAGTCTAAGAGGCGCTTGGGCATTGGCATCGGAGCGTTTGTGCTTATCATTGGACTTGTCTTTGGCATTTCGCGGACTTTGATTCATTTTGATGGACCGTGGGATTTCGACGATGTCGTATCCGGCTTGTTTGGTATGGCCGATGTGGTTGACGAGGACGATGTTTTGGATGACGGTATTTACTCCGCTCAGTCTCAAAAGCTTTCGAGTGAAACCTTCGATGCCGACTCATTCCAGTCCCTTGACCTGGATGTGACGTCGGGCACGGTCGATATCAAGTACGTTTCCGATGGACCGGTGCGTGTCATCGAGAGTGGTCGCGTTGCAAAAGGAGTAACTGCTTACGATGCTGCCACTCAAAATCTGGCCGAGATTAGGGGCTCTACGCTCAAGATTAACCAGTTCGACTGCGATGACGAGCGTGCGCTTGACCGTACGGTCACCATCGAGCTGCCGCGCGAGCTTGCCGATAACATGATGGACATTTCGGCGAATGTGGGGTCGGGGGATCTGACGATTACGGACATTGCGTGCCACGACTTCGATTTGACGTTGGACTCGGGAGACATCGAGTTCGCGGGCACCGTGACCGATACCCTGAATGCCGAGGTCGGTTCGGGCGATGTGACGTTCGAGCTCTACCAGGCCCCCGCGAAGTCGATGGATGTGAGCGTGGGCTCGGGCGACGTGGAGATGACGGTTCCGAACTCTACGGGCTTTAAGGCGAGCCTCACCGTGGGCAGCGGTGACTTCGAGAGCGATTTCCTTCCGCTTGGCTACGATGGCGAGACCATATTGAATCTTGAATTCGACAACGGTGATAAGTCAGCCACGTATCGTTTTAAGGTCGGTTCGGGCGACATGTCGTTTGATCCGGAGTGACATGCGGTTTTTTCGTAGATCGGTACATTTAGGCACGCTCTTTGATGGAGGCGCCGGAGCCGTGACGGGCTCCGGCGCCTTTGCCTTTACAATGGGGGCATGGAACAGATTATCTTGAACATACTCGATGCCCTGCGTCGCGGCGAGACCGTGGACGACAAAGCGCTCGTCAAGCTGATACATGCCGAGGCGCGTCGCGAGGGCGCCGACAAACGCGATTTGGCCAAGCGCCGACTGCTGCCGTTTTACCAGCGGGTTAAACGTGAGGAGCCGGCTCGCTGGGCTGGGTGGAATGTCGACGCGGAGCTGGAGCGTCAACTGCTGCAGGTGCTACGCATGAAGCCTCGTCGCACGGCTTCGGGCGTAGCGACCATTACCGTCATCACCAAGCCGTGGCCGTGCTCGGGCGATTGCTTGTTTTGCCCCAACGACCTGCGCATGCCCAAGAGCTATCTGCACGCTGAGCCGGCGTGTGCCCGTGCGGAGCAAAACTACTTCGATCCGTATCTGCAGGTGAGTGCCCGTTTGACGGCGCTTTCGCAGATGGGTCATGCGACCGACAAGATAGAGCTTATCGTGCTCGGTGGCACCTGGAGTGACTATCCGCAAGGGTATCAGGCATGGTTTATGTCGGAGCTTTTCCGTGCGCTCAATGACGATGCCGTCGCCGGCGTTGCGGCAAACCCCATGTTGGCGCGTCCGGGCATCAGTCGTGCCGAGGCGGGGCGCCTGCTCGATGACGCTCCCGCCGATGCCCTGCCGCCGGTGGTAACAGGGCGCCGCGGGCGCTATCGGGCTGCCGGCATTGCGACAGACGAGGCTGAGCTTGCTGCCGGCGTTGCCGACGAGCAGGAGCGTGTGGATGCTGCCGTGGGCGGCTATAACCGCGCAGTGCGTCGTCTGTACGGCCCCGGTACGCCGTGGGGCGAGGTCGCCGAGTGGCAGACAGCAACGATGGAAGAGCTCGAGCGGCAGCAACGAATCAACGAGACGGCGAAGCATCGCGTGGTGGGACTCGTTATCGAGACGCGCCCCGATGCCGTAACGCCGCAGACCCTCACGCTCATCCGCCGCCTGGGCTGCACCAAGATCCAGATGGGTATTCAGAGTCTCGACCAACATTTGCTCGATATCAACGAGCGCCGCATTTCGGTGGCGCAGATCGAGCGGGCGTTTTCGCTCGCGCGCCTGTTTGGCTTTAAGATCCACGCTCATTTTATGCTCAACTTGCTGGGCGCCACACCCGAGGGGGACAAGCGCGACTACGAGCGCTTTATGACCGAAGGGGCCTTTATGCCCGACGAGGTCAAAGTCTACCCGTGTGCGCTCATCGAAGGCTCGCGTCTGGTGGGCTGCTATGAGCGCGGCGAGTGGCGCCCCTATTCCGAGGAAGAGCTGCTCGATGTGTTGGCCGACGACATCGTGGTGACGCCGGCGTTCTGCCGTATCAGTCGCATGATTCGCGACTTTAGCTCCGATGACATCATGGTGGGCAACAAGAAGCCCAACCTGCGTCAGCTCGTCGAAAACCGCTTGGCTGCTCGTGGGGAAGGCGCGACGGTGCGCGAGATTCGCTATCGCGAGATCAGCACGGCGGGTGCCGACTTGGATGAGCTGACCCTTGACGAGGAAGTGGCGTACGAGACGCCGGTGACGCACGAGCGCTTTTTGCAGTGGGTGACGCCGCAGGGCAAGATCGCGGGTTTTTTGCGCCTGTCACTGCCCGATCGTACTTTTGTTGCCACACATGCGGACGAGTTGCCGACGATGCCGGACGAGGCGATGATTCGCGAGGTACACGTGTATGGCATGGCGGCGCGCGTGGGGGATCAAGGCCAGGCAGCCCAGCACCATGGATTGGGGCGTTTGCTCGTAGAGCGTGCGTGCGAGATTGCCCGGGATGCGGGTTATGCACGCATCAACGTGATTAGCGCGATTGGCACACGCGAGTACTATCGCCATCTTGGATTTTATGACCATGGCCTTTATCTGCAAAAGGAGCTCTAGATGAACAAGCCGAGTGTTTCTGCTGGTGTCGTTGCCGGCGTTGCTCTGGGGGCCGCGGCGCTTGGTGCGGCCGCTGTCGCTGTTCGTGCTGCCTGTCTGCAGGTTGCGCGAACCCGCAATGGGTTGGCGCGTGTGAAGCGCGTGCACGATGAGGGCGGCGACGAAGTCCGCGTATTGGTGCAAGGCGGCGTCTACCAAAGCGCGAGTTACATTGGCGAAAGCTGGGCGGAGCCCGTCTTTGCGTACTATCGCGCGTTTGACGACGTGTTTGAGGCTAAGGACGCAATGCGTGATGCTTACGGGCATGGTATCGACCGTATGCTCATGCTGGGCGGTGGCGGGTTTGCCTATCCCAAGTTTGCGCTGATGTCGCACGAGAGCTTGCGCATGGACGTCATTGAGTACGATGCCGAGATTATGCGCCTGGCGCGCCGTTGGTTCTACCTGGACGAGCTGGAGCGCACGGCGGGCGATCGCCTGCGAGTGATTACCGCTGAGGCTCGCTCGTATCTGGGCGTGACGAGCGTGGGTCATCGTCGCTACGACGTGGTCGTGAGCGATTGCTTTGGCGGTGCCGAGCCCGTACGCGAGCTGGCGACGGTTGAGGCGCTGCGCCTGGTGCGGGGCAGCCTGAACCCCGGGGGTATCTACGTGGCCAATATCGTGAGCGCAAGCGAGGGGAGCGATGTGACGTTCCTGCGCGATTGCGCTGCCACGGCACTCGAGGTATTCGCCCACGCCTGGGTGGTCCCATGTGGCGATGCGGAGTTCGGCGGCGAGGAAAACTACCTGCTCATCGCCAGCGACGGCGACTATGTCTTTGCCGAAGCCGTGCCTTTTGACGCCGGCTTCCTTGGCACCGTCCTTCACGACAAGTAAGTCTCCCCGTCCCAAAAAAGACTGGTTTTATGTGTGGTCGCGCCAGCTGCGGACACGCTGCTTCATGCCTTCTATGTCGAGCACGCCTTCGGCAAAGCCCTTGCGTACGAGCTCTTCGGGAACGAACTCATCGTAGCGGTCAAAATAAGGTACCTCGCCGGGATAGACGAGCTCGATGGGGTCGAAGTTCTTTTCGGCCTCGGCTGCAAGCACCTCAAAGAACGTCTCCTCGTCGGCCTTCATCTTGAACTGCATAAAGTATGGACGCGACGGATCGAGCCCGCGAAGGCCAAGCTCCGCGGCGCATTTAATCTTGAGCATACGCTCGAGCGCCAGAAAGGCGTAGCTGCCCAACCAGGGGAAGAGCACCCAGGTGTCGCCACCCAGGTTGATGAGCGGCTTAGTTCCCGCGCTCGAAATCTCGGCGGTATGACGAGCCTGTGCAAGGCGTGCCCGCGCGTTGCCCATGAGGTACGGATATGCCGCGTGCTCGTTGAGCGCCTTGCGCATGCGCTCGAGTACGTGCGTATTGATGTCACCGGGGCAGTCGCCAAAGTATGCCGGCACACGACCTTTGACTTGCGTGGTAAAGACGGTATGACGCTTCCAGTCCACTTCCTCGACAATCCAGCAGTGTCCGGCGATGGCGATGCGCTCGCCGGGCGGAGGGGGATTGACGATCGTGCCCAACTCGGCCGACTCACTGCGAACGGTGAACTCCTCGTTTTCCTGGAACACAGCGTAGAACTTAAAGTTGTTGATGATGCGCTCACCCGCGAGACCCACGATGAGCCCACCGCCCTCGGTGACCTGGATGTGGTCGATCTTGATGAGGTGGCGCAGCAGTACGCGATAGTCATCGGCCGAGACGCGGTGGAAATAGCTGAGCGTGAGCACGCGCTGGGCAAGCTCGGCCGGTGTGAGCTCGCCGGTGCTGGCGAGCGTCGACATGGTCTGGTGATAGAGCAAACTGTAGGGTAGTCGATCGAGCTCGGGCGGCTCGACCCACTTTTCTTCGCGATAGAGTTGTACGAGTGCGATGCCCTGGAGGAGCTTCCAGGGAATGGTCTCGGGCATCATCGTGCGCGGCTCGGGCTCCTCCTCGCGCATGACAAACCACATCTCGGGCGGAAGATCGCGGCGGCCTGTGCGCCCCATGCGCTGCAAAAAGGAGCTGACGGTAAACGGCGCGTCGATCTGGAAGGCACGCTCCAGGCGGCCGATATCGATACCGAGCTCCAGCGTAGAGGTGGTGACGGTCGTCTGTGCCTGTTCCTCGTCGCGCATAAGCTCTTCTGCCGTCTCGCGCAACGATGCCGAAAGATTGCCGTGGTGGATGAGAAAACGGTCGGGCTCGTGCCGGCTCTCGCAGTAGCTACGCAGCATGGAGCACACGGCCTCTGCCTCTTCGCGCGAATTGGCAAAGACCAGGCACTTGCGGCCGCGTGTGTGCTCAAAGATATAGCCCATGCCGGGGTCGGCGTTGTCCGGTGCTGTGTCGGTGGGGTTGAGTAATGCCTGTTCGGGTGCTCGGGGAATGTCGACTTCGCCCTCGGGGACTGAGGAAGTGCGACGGTCCTTGGGAGCGGCCTTGCCCCGTGCCCGCTCGCGACGTTGACGGCGCTCCTCCTGTGTGAGCTGTCCGCTGTGACGCATGTCTTGGGCGCCGGCGGGCGGTGCCGCGGGTGCCGCTGCCTCAATGCGCTCGCACGCAAGCACTTCGGCCTCTTGAGGACCCATGCTCTCGAATCCTCGCTGCTGTGCCTGGGGACCCGAGTTGTAGAAGTGCTCTATGGAGATACGCCACACGCGACGCGGCTCCTCAAAACGGGGGATAACGCAGTCGCGTCCCGTTCCCTGTGAGAGAAAGGCACCCGTGCGCTCGGGGTCGCCGATGGTAGCCGAAAGGCCAATGCGGCGGGGTTGTACGCCGGCCATGTGCGACAGGCGCTCAATAAGGCAGAGCGTCTGCCCGCCTCGATCGCCGCGCATAAGCGAATGGACCTCGTCGATGACGACGTAGCGCAGATCGCAGAACATGCGCGGAATCGCCATGTGCTTATGGATCAAGAGCGCCTCGAGCGACTCGGGCGTAATCTGCAAGATGCCGCTCGGTTTTTTGATGAGTTTGGCCTTGTGCGATTGCGAGACGTCGCCATGCCAGTGCCAGACGGGGATGTCGGCCTCTTCGCAGAGGTCGTTGAGGCGGACGAACTGATCATTGATGAGCGCCTTGAGGGGGCCAATATAGAGGGCGCCCACGCTTGCGGGCGGGTTCTCCCAAAACTCGGTCAGGATGGGAAAGAAGGCCGCTTCGGTTTTGCCGGATGCCGTGGATGCCGTTAGGAGCACATTGTCCTGTGTGTTAAAGATGGCATCTGCTGCCGCAACCTGAATGGAGCGCAGGCTATCCCAATCGTGGGAGTAGATGAAGTCTTGGATAAACGGGGCGTAGCGGTCAAAGGCGTTCACGGGGCCTCCTCTCATATACGAACCTCTTAACGCGGTGGTCAGTGGCTTGCTGCATTACTGTCTCAACGTTTGCCCAGATAAAACCTGCCAAAATAAACCTGTCCCTTTTTGGCAGGTTAGATGGTGAACTCGGCGAAGTTGCGGTCGCCGCCTGCGGTGCCGGTGTCGCCTGTTGCGGCTGCCGGCGCCAGCGCGTCGCCGCCGACGCTTTGCAGCAGCTCGGCCACGTTGGCGTCGGGGTTTTGGCATAGGATGTCGAGCAACTCGATAAAGTCACGAATGACCTCGCGCGGCGTCAGGTGCGTGTCGGCTCCCACACGACCGAACTCAATCTTGAGGAAGTCAACCAAGTCGTTTTCGGTCAGCGTGGGCGTCCAGCCAAAGTAGCCGGCGTGAATTTGCATGAGTTTTTCGATCAGCACCAGCAACTCCTCGTAGGTGAGTGGTTGCAGGCGGATGATGGGCGCAAGCATGTCCTTAAGGTCCTCGCGCGCAAAGCGGCCCTGGGCGAGTCGGCTGCGTAGGGCCTCGTAGGAAAACACACCGCGGCGGCGGTCCTCGATGGAGGTCGGCGTGCCACCCATGATCATGCCCAGGTACTGCGCCTTGCCCTGAAGTGTGTCGTTGTACATGGTCAGGATCTTCTCGTAGTTGTACTGGCGCGTGATGGCGTTGGGAATCTTATACAGATTCACGAGCTCGTCGATGAGCACCAGCATGCCCTTGTAGCCGCTGCAAACCAAAAAACGCGCGATGAGTTTGACGTAGTCGTACCAGTCATCGTCGCTGATGATGGTTGAGGACCCCAGTTCGGCGCGAGCCTCGCTCTTGGTGCGGTATTCGCCGCGGATCCATTTGGTCACGCGGCTCATGGCCTCTTCGTCGCCCTCGGATACGGCCGTGCGATAGCGGCGAAGCATGCGGGTGAAGTCGAAGCCGTGGACCATCTCCTCGAGCGGGGTCAGTTGGGCATTGACGACCGACTCGTCGACGTTGGCACACGAGGCGACCCAGCGATCCAGAATAAGGTTGAGCGCACCGCCCTCGGGGCGCGTCTTGGTCGATATATTGCGGATGAGCTCGCGGTAGGTGGCAAGGCCCTGCCCCTGACCGCCCTGCAGGCGTCGCTCGGGCGACAAGTCGGCATCGGCGACGACGAATCCCTCGCCCATGGCGTGCGTGCGGATGGTCTGGAGCAAAAAGCTCTTACCGGCGCCGTAGCGACCGACTAAAAAGCGGAAGCTCGCGCCGCCATCGGCGATGAGACTTAAATCGGTGAGCAGGGCGCGGATCTCGACCTCGCGCCCTACGGTGATGTAAGGAAGGCCGATGCGCGGGACCACGCCGCCCTTGAGCGAGTTGAGAATGACGGCAGCGACGCGCTTGGGCACGCGGGGTGCTGCGGATGCGGTATCACTCATGGTCTAGGTATCCTCTCACGTCTGCTTCGTAGTCCTCGATAATCTGCGGCCCTGCCGCGCCGAATTCGATAACGGTGTCTCCCACCAGGTCAAAGAGCGCCTCGTTGATGGTATCGACAAGCATGTCCTCACTCTTGCCCGACTGCGCCACCGCCGATGCCGTCTGCGCTGCGTTTTGCTCGAGTAGTGCTCGAAGATAGGCGTCTGCGGCGGGATCGAGTGCGGACGCGGTGTCAGCGGACGTGGGTGCTGGTGCGAGGAGCGGGGCCACGACGCCAAACTGCTCGGTGGAGATGGTCGGCTCGCTAGCCTCGTCCTGCTGCATGGTCGTCGCGACTGGTTCGGCGATCGTGCCGGCCACGGGCTTGGCTTCCCGTCGTTCGGCAACTGTCACCTCGGCATCCGCAAGCGTGCCGTCCTCGCGTTCCTCGTCGATCAAAAGCGCTTCGCGCGTTTGTGCGGCAGCGCTCCGAATGTGCCCCAGCTGGCTCAAATCGATATCGATCTTGACGGGCTGGTGTGCGGCGTCCCACGAAAGCCATGCCACAATCTCGTCATCGATAATCTTGGCCAGATATTTGGGGACCTTTTCTTCCTTAAGGGGATGGGCGGGGTCCAGCGCCAGGCGCAGGCGTTGGTCGCAGGCGCGCATCATTTCACCGAGCTTGCTGCTCTTTTGCCTGCTACCGTGAATCCGCATGCATTCCCAAAAACCGTTTTGGCAACGGTAGATATGGATGGGGTCCAGACGGTATTCGCAGTCCTCGTGGCGCTCGGGCGCAAAGAATACGGCCGAGGCAAACATGGTGTAGGGCATGGCCGTCTCCTCCCCAAATAAACTTGCCACGATGCCGGTCTTTCGGTGCGTGTCATAGTAGCGCGCCATGCGGACATACACGGCGCACGCCACGTGGCGCAGATCACGGTGGTGGCTGCGGTCGAGCCGCGAGCTACTTAGGTTGTACGTGGAGAGGGCGTTGATGGCGGCCATGAGTCGCTCCTCGCGCACCTCATCGGGCGGAAGGGGGAGCGTGGGCTCGGAGGTTTTGCGACGCTTAGGGGTCTGGCCGGACGGTGCCGGTACAAGGTCTCGTGCCGCGCGCCGCAGTTCGATAAGGGCGTTATCGAACATGACGGTTTTAGAGTCGCGAAGCAGCTTGGGGTCGAGCCCGTGGAACACGGCGTAATCTTGCAGCCACACGCGCGCAAACCGGTCGATGCCGGGCTCGAAGGCGCGATAGACATCCCAAAAAGCCTTGATCTTGTTAAAACCATCGAGTGGATTATCTACGCCAATGCCGCAGATCAGCTCATAGAGATACAGAAAGGCAAAGGACGTAGACGTTTCCTCGACGGTTCCGCGGCGCACTTGGGCACGCCAGGTAAAGTAGCCGCGCAGTTGCCGGTCGCTCATGGCGTTGTAGGTGGGAAAGTACGACTTAAAGGTGCCGTTGTAGGGACAGTCGTCCTCAAAGTCGGCCATCAGCAGGCCCTGGCGGTAAAAAAGCTCGGCTTCCGAAAGCCAGCGGCCCGCACCGCCCTTGGGGTCATCCTGCCAGCGCGATATCTCGCGCATTTTACGGTACTGGTCGGGGAGGAAATTCTGCATCTGTCGGCCGGTTTTGAGAATCGGCTCGTCTGCGTAGGTTTCGTTTGAGAAGCGGGCGGACTGATGGGTCCGGGCCTCGGCCATAATGCGCTCGATGAGCATCTTGATGTCCTGGTCGGCCACCGCTCCTCCTCTCGAACGCAGCTACGGTGACCTCATATCATAGCACAGCATCAAACAGATGTTCGAGATACCGCTGCGTTGCTAGATTTAGAACAGGAGGGCGTATATGACGGCGATGACGACGGAGGGAAGCATATTGGCCGTGCGGAAGGTCTGAGGACGGATGAGGTTGACGCCGACGCAGAAGATGAGCATGGAGCCTACGAGCGAAAGGCTGTTGAGGGCTGCTGTGGTCATGATGGGGGAGAGCGCGCCGGCAAACAACGTGATCGTCCCCTGGAACACGGCGACGGGCAGGGCGGAGAAGATGCAGCCGCGGCCAAGCGAGGCCGTCATGGTGCAGACGATGATGCAGTCCAGTGCGCCCTTGAGGGCAAGCGTTGACCAGTCGCCGAGCAGGCCGTCCTGGATCGATCCCACAATGGCCATGGCGCCGATGCACACGGTGAGTGAAGTCGAGACAAAAGCGTTGGTGAACTCGTTATCGCCCTCACTGCCAGTCTTGCGCTTGAGCCATTCGCCAAGGTTCTCGATGGCGGCCTCCAAGTTGATGGCCTCGCCGATGAGCGAACCGAGCGCAAATGAGACGATGAGCATGGTGGTACCGGTGGTCGCTAGCGCCTTTCCATCGATGATGAGCATCTTTTGCATGGTGCCGCCCAGGCCGATAAACAGGACGCACAGCCCCGATGCTTTCATGAGCGTGTCTTGGATGCGCGGTGTAATGAAGCGGCCGCCCGCTAATCCCAAAAGACCGCCCGCAACTAAAAGCGCAACGTTGATGATTGTTCCCAAGCCCGGCATGAGCCCTCCTGTATTGATGCCAACGTGGCAATCGTAGCAGAACGAAATGCGAGGCACATCGCGACTCATCTAATACGTTATATAAGTGGTATTAGGAATGATGCGCAGCATTTAAGCCTCAGGTGGTTGTCGGGACATAGGGGTAGTAGTCAAAGCGCAGTGTCATAAGCCGCTGCGGGGATTCAATAGCCGCGGCGATGATATTGGCATCGCGGGCACGATCAAACCCTTCGAGTTCGATCTGATACGAGACGTCTTGCATAATGTCCAGACGTCGCCAGGCTAGAAGTGTGTCGCCATCGAATTCCAAGGTCTTGCCTCCGTCTGGGGCAACGGCGTATAGACGCAGTTTAGCGGTGGTTGCAGGGTCGACAACCGTGACCTTTTTAATTTCGTTTCGAGTATTCTTGGCGCCCAACAAGGTGAGCAGTGTTGGGGCCACGACCTCGCCCGATGGCAAAAAGACGACTTCGATGGATTCGGGAAATGCGATGATGGCCGACTTGCGGACGGGCTGATTGGCGGCGGCAACTTCGATGTTTGCAGCATCGATGACCTCTGTGTGGTCGAGGGCGGCAAGCACGCAGCAGTTACCTTCATCGATCTCCTGAGGATCAGCAAGTCCCAGACTGTCCGCGAGCTCGGGATCGTTTGGACCGGTAGCGGGCTCATTCGGTGCTTCGAAAGAAGCTGGGACGCTGTTTGTCGGCGACGGCGTGTCGCCCGCACCTGCTTCTTTGTCCGTGCTCTCTTCTTGTATGGTTGCGTTGATGGGTTCGTCGTTTGAGGGGAGCGTCTTGGCGTCAAGCGCGGAGGGGACAATCCCGATGGCTCCGGATCCGTTCCACTCCATCTCGAGAAGCGCCGGGTCGGCAAGAATGCGTTGCCTGCCTAGCGTGTGGGTATCGATCGCAATAGGGCCTGCCTCCGTCCCGCGCGTAAGGCTGAGCGATCCGGCCGGCTTCTCGAAATGAATGTCTGTGTCTTCGGTACTGGCGGCGTAGAACAGCAGGGATGCTTCTCCCGCCGCGATGGCATCGGTGCCCGCCTTGGTCAGCCGCAGCGATGCCGTGAATGAGAGGGTGGGCTGCACATCGTCTGCATTCGCGGCGGCGCAGCCCAGACATATACCGCCTCCTTTCTCGAAAAACGCACCGTCGAAGGCGACCTTCGCTCCGTTCGCCGAGTCATCGACCGAAGCGATATCGATGCGCAACCCCAAATCGCACGGATCGCCATCTGCATCGAGCACAATCGAGCGCCATGTGCAGACGGCGCACCCCGCCTGGGAGCCGTTTGCCTTGTTCGAACGATTGATATCCACGACTATCGAGCCGTCCGTATTACGACGAAGGCATCCCGAGGTTGAGATTGCGGCCTGTGCGAACGAAAAACGCTTGCACGCAATGGCGCTCGACGGATTTGGTGCGGAGCTTAGGGCTGCTGGTAAGGAGTCTGCCATGACGGGAGTCGCCCAAGCGGCGACAGGCGTTCCGGTTGCGAGCGCGCCGCAGAGTGCGACGACGGGCAAAAGGTTCTTCGATGCCATGGGGTCTCCTTAGCTAATTTAGTGCGGCCTGTCCGTGTTTCGTTTCTGGCTGCGTTTGATGTGCAGACCGAGGCCGGCGGTTCCCGCACCTGCTGCCGTGGCGCCTGCTGCCAAGAGCCATCGTCTGTCGTCTGTCTGTGCCAACGGTTCCTTGCAGTTGCCGCGGTCGAGCTCCGAGAGGTCGACCGTCACTTGCGTGGCGGCCTGCGCCTGTTCTTGCTGGGCAAAGGCCATGGCTGGCCCAAACGCTAGGATACTGACGGCGGCCAGGGCGACGGCCTTATGCCGTGTGCGCACCGGGCTCGACCGTCCAGGTGATCGTTGCAACCTGATCGCCTTCGCCGGTTACGCGGAAGATGTCGCGCGTGACGCGGGCGACGTTTCCGCTTGTCTTGAGCTTAATTTTGTCCGTGCCGCCGGCAATGCCCTGGTAGCCCATGTCGAAGGCTGCATTCTTGGAAAGATCGAGGCCCGTCTCCTGCATTGCGGCGCTGGCGTTCTGGAGTGCGCCGTCGGGGCCGACCTTAAAGTCGATGGAATTCTGCGCGGTTCCGGCCTTGGCGTCGGCGGCAATGGTCCAGGTGTTCATGGCGTCGATCTTCATGTTGGTGACATGGATGCCGTAGGCCGAATGATTGTCGATGGTGGTCGCGTCTTCTGAGGGGCCCTGAAGCGTGCCGTCGGCCTTGGCGACGAAGGGAATAACCGTCGGAACTTTGAACTCTACGTTGTCGATCTCGGTCCTGACCATTACTTTCGTGGTTCCAACGCGCCCGGCTGCCAGAGCTGGCGTCGGGGCGGCGCCCATTGCGAGCGCGAGCGCGAGCCCTGCGCCCACGACGAGCGCTCTGGCTCCGTTCATGTTCCTGGTGATGTCCATGGTCGTTCCTTTCTATTCGCCGCGGGCCGTCCCCGCGATGATTGGACGAATGCTGGTGAATTGCGTGCGGTGTCGCGTCGGCCGAAAAAGCTAGTTCTCGGCTTGCTCAACCCGTACCTTGACACGTGTCGGATTGCCGTGGCTGTCGAGGGTCTTGGCATCGAGTGCCTGGATCTCGATGTATGCCTCTCCTTCTTTGATGTCGCCGGCGGGGCACGTCTCGATTGTCTTGCCGGTCTCGACCACACCGGATTCGTACATGGTCTCGTCGTTTTGGATGACGCGGAATCGCTGGGGAAATTTATTGTCTTGGACGTTTTGCACGTTGACGCGCAGCTTGCCGTCCTCCTGTAGCTGAGCGACCGGCGCGACCGAAATCGTCATCATGTTGTCGCGGACGATGGCATCGAGCTCATCTTGGATTTCTTGTCGCGATTTACCCTCTGCCGTCGTGACTGAGGCGCCCGCTTCGGGCACGGGCTGCGACTGCCAGGCGTATAGCCCTACGGCGATGAGGGCGCAGGCGATAGCCAGGCAGACAACGACGAGTTTCTTGCGACGCCCCAGTCCTGCGAGGCGGGGCGGCTTCTTCGCACTCATGCGGCGTCCTTGGTGGTGTAGACACGTGCGAACGTGGACGGGTCCGCTCCAAAGAGCATGTGAAGCATCAGGCGGCGCGAGTAGATGAGCTCGTCAAAGTCGTGAGGGAGCTCGATGTCGTGGATACGCGCGATGTGGTGGGCGAGCGCCGAGAACGACTCGGGGTCGCAGATAACATCGGTGGTGACGTGGTAGACCGCCGTATCGGGGAACGCCTCTTCGTCGAAAGGCAGGAGATAGGGATCGTCGTCGACCTCGATGGCGACGCCGTACTGGGGCCAGTAATATGCCATGGGAACCTCCCTGCTTCTGGGGCCAAAACTTCTATCGGTTTTGGCTGTCGACGCCGACCGTATCAGCCGCTACTTGACCAATTTCTGACCAAATGCTTGACGGATTGACATCTCCGCAGGTAAAAGGTGGAAAAATTACTTCAACTTTTTTCGAGCGACAATCGAGCGGTCGGCGACGGCGGGGCGATATGTGTCAAAAGCATCGTCTGCCGAGGAAGCCTTGCCGTTCGCCGAATTGCACAAACGTAAAAATCGCCAATTATGGAGACGGTCTCGAACACGTCGACGAAACGATGCGGTAACATCTCCCTGCAAACACTGTAGTTAGCTAAAGGGGGAGTTCGCGTGTCTGCAACCATTAAACCCTTCACCGATGAGTTCGAAGAGTATGGCCGCGATGAATCTCGTGCATCGGGCGAAGCATCGAGCATCTCGTTTCCGACAACGGAAGACGAGGTCCGTGCCATTTTGGAAACGCTCCATGCCGAGCGTGTCCCGGTAACGGTTCAGGGCGCCCGAACCGGCCTTGCCGCCGGTGCCGTGCCCCACGGTGGGCATATCCTCAATACTTCCCGTATGAATCGCTACTTGGGCCTTCGCCGCGATGAACAAGGCCAATTTCTGCTGCGCGTGGAGCCGGGCGTTGTGCTCTCGGAGCTGCGTAAGCAGCTGAGCAAGAAGGTACTGCCGACCGCTGGTTGGGACCAGGCATCGCTTGAGGCCTACGAGGAGTTCCAAGAGTCCCCCGAGCAGTTCTTTCCCACCGATCCCACCGAGGCATCTGCCTGTCTGGGTGGCATGGCGGCATGCAACGCCTCCGGCGCCCGCAGCTACGCTTACGGCCCCATGCGCCCGCATATCACGGGACTCCACGTCGCGCTGGCTGATGGCGATTTGCTTGAGCTTCAGCGCGGCGAGGCTTTTGCCCAGGGCCGCCACCTGTCGCTCGTGACGGCAGAGGGTCATACATTCGAGCTTGATCTTCCTGACTACACCATGCCCAAGACCAAAAATGCCTCGGGGTATTTTGTTGCGGACGATATGGACGCCATCGATCTTTTTATCGGTGCGTGCGGCACGCTCGGCGTCATTACCGAGCTCGAGATCGCCCTGCAGGCGGCACCTTCGGTCGTATGGGGTGTGAGTTGCTTTTTCGATAGCGAAGACAAGGCCGTGTCCTTTACCGATTCCGTGCGTCCCGTGCTGTCCCATGCCGCCGCTATTGAGTATTTCGATGCTGGCGCCCTGGATATCCTGCGTCGCCAGCGCGAGCAGTCGACAGCGTTTGCCTCGCTGCCGGCGCTCGACGACGAGGCAAAGGTCTGTGTCTACGTGGAGCTCGACTGCGATGACGAGGCGCAGGCGACCGAGGAGCTGTACCACCTTGGATGGGTGCTGGAGTTTGCGGGCGGCCGCGACGATGCGACATGGGTCGCCCGCACCGAAGTCGATCGCGAGTGCCAGCGGTTCTTCCGCCACGCGGTGCCCGAGAGCGTCAACATGCTCATCGACGAGCGTCGCCGCACCGACCCCACCATTACCAAGCTGGGATCGGATATGTCGGTGCCCAACGCGCACTTGACCGATGTTATCGCCCTCTATCGCCGCACGCTGGCGGAAAGTGGGCTTGAATCTGCCGCTTGGGGGCATATCGGTAACAACCATCTGCATGTGAACATTCTGCCGCGCAATGCACAGGATTATCGCCGCGGCGGAGAACTCTTTGCCCAGTGGGCTTCCGAGGTCACGGCCATGGGCGGTGCCGTCTCCGCAGAACACGGCGTCGGCAAGATCAAGGCGGGCTTCTTGGAGACGATGTACGGTCACGAGGCCATGGTCGAGTCGGCGCGGCTCAAGCTCCAGCTCGATCCTGCCGGGCAGCTGGGTCGCGGTAACCTGTTTTCGGAGAAGCTCTTGGATGAGCTCGTCCAGAAAGGGGGCGCGTGAAGATGAGCGATTTCCATATGGTGGTGTGCGTCAAGGCCGTGCCGGGCAGCACCGAGGTCAAGATGGACCCCAAGACCAATACCATCGTGCGCGATGGCAAGCAGGCGGTCATTAATCCCTTTGATGCGAGCGCTTTGGAATGCGCGCTGGCGCTGAAGGACGACTTTATCGGCTTTGGCATGGACGTGCGCGTGACGGTGGTGTCGATGGGCATCCCCGCGACCGAATCGCTGCTGCGCGACTGCATCGCTCGAGGCGCCGACGACGCGCTGCTGCTGACCGACCGAGCCTTTGCGGGCGCCGATACCCTGGCAACCACCTATGCCCTCAAGTGCGGCATCGAAGCGCTCGACGAGGACTTCGACCTGCTCATCTGCGGCAAGATGGCGGTGGATGGCGATACGGCCCAGATTGGCCCCGAGCTTGCCGGCGCCTTTGAGATTCCCTGCGTGACCGATGTGAGCTGCGTGCAGAGCGCAGGTTTTACGACGTGCGGTGCGCTTTCGCTCGTTCACGGTTGCGATGCCGGCGAGGAGACGGTCTATCTTGAGATGCCGTGCGCGATGACGACTGCCAAGGAGATTGGCCAGTTGCGTATGCCGAGTATTGCCGGTATTCGCGCGGCGGAGGAGGCGGACGTGCGCGTGGTCAGTGCCGCCGACGTGAACGCCGACCCCGCGCGTTGCGGTCTTGCCGGGTCGCCGACACAGGTCGTGCGCTCGTTTGTGCCCGACCGTGACCAAACGTGCGAGGCCGTTGAGGGGACGGCGTCCGAGCAGGCGGCAAAGCTTGCCAAGATTATCGAGGGGATGGCATAGATGAGCGGACTGATTATCGATAGCGAAGCCTGTATCGGCTGCGGTCGCTGCGTTCGCGCCTGTGCCTCGGGCGGCATCGTAGTGGAAGGCGAGCGACCCAGCCGATGCGCCCGCGTAACCGACGGCTGCATCCTATGCGGTGGGTGCGTCGACGCCTGCCCTGTCAACGCTATCTCGATCGAGCGTGACGAGGCCGCTGGTGCGGTGGACCTTGATGCATATCGAGACATTTGGGTATTCGCGCAGACCGACGAGCACGATACGGTGACTCCCGTTGCCTATGAGCTTATGGGCAAGGGCCGCGAGCTTGCCGATGCTCGCGACTGCCGTCTGGTGGCACTGATCGGTATGGGTCCCGAGGGTTCTCTCGGCGACCTGGAGCATCTGGTTTGCGCGGGCGCCGACGAAGTCCTGGCCTGTCGCGACGAGCGCCTGCGCCAAAACGATGCGGAGGTCTACGCCCGCTTGATCTGCGATTTGGTAGCCGAACGCAAACCCGAGGCCATCCTATACGGTGCGACCGCTTTTGGCCGCGAACTGGCACCCGGCGTTGCCGTGCGCTTGCAGACGGGCCTTACGGCTGACTGCACCGTACTTTCGATGGATACGGAGACGGGACTGCTGCAACAGACGCGTCCGGCGTTTGGCGGCAACCTGATGGCCACCATCGTCTGCCCCAATCATCGTCCCCAGATGGCAACGGTTCGTCCCGGCATCTTTAAGGCGCCCGACTTTGACTACGACCGCTCCGGCACGATCACCCAGATATCGCTTGCGGATGATGCTAAGGCTCGTGTCGAGATCTCGATTCCCGCCGAGGAGTGGAGGCAGCAGGCCTCGATCGCCGATGCCGAACGCTTGGTCGTGGTGGGCCGCGGCATTGGCTCCAAGAAGAATCTGCCCCTGATGCGAAGGCTCGCCGAGGCTCTGGGAGCCGAGCTTGGTTGCACGCGACCTGTCGTGGAGGCCGGCTGGTTGGAGTATCGCCATCAGATTGGCCAGACCGGCGTATCGGTTTCGCCCAAGCTTCTCGTGAGTATCGGTGTTTCGGGCGCCATCCAGCATCTTGCCGGCATCGGTGGGGCAGAGTGCATTATCGCCATCAACGAGGACCCGGATGCCCCCATCTTTGGTGCTGCCCAGTACAAGGTTGTCGGCGATGCCGTCGAGGTCGTCGAGGAACTGCTGGCCCAGCTTGAGCGCTAGGCGCGCGCCAGCCAGTCGCGCATCTCGTCCTTAAGGCGGCTCCAAGTCGCCTGCGTGGCGGGGTCGGTAAAGGGCCGCGTAATGCCAAAGGGCGCGTCGAGCAGGCGGTGGATATCGCCCTGTTCGCGCGCCAGCGCGCGGCTTGCTGGATAGACGAGCTCAAACATAAAGCAGATGAGTCCCACCAGGTAGTCTGCGGGCTCGTTGCGTTCATCGCGTGCGACGCAGCGGTGCTCGTCAAAGGCGGCAAGTGTCGGCGACGAGAAACGGCTGCCGAGAAACGTCTTCTCGTCCACCTTGAGGATGGTGTCGACGGTGCTGTCGGCGATGGTGCGCATAATGTCGATCTTGTCACCATCGCGCACGATATCGCAGAAGCACCGTGTACGCTCGTCGAGTAGTGCCGGCAGGCGAAAGTCGCTGTGATAGGCGATGCTCGCTCGGATGAGCTCGTCATGCGCACCGGTTTCGATAAAGTCACGGATGTTTGTCGTGGCGGGTGCATCGGCGGGATTCTCGCCAAAGAGGACCTCGATGCCCAGCGCCGCATGGCTCATGCTCTCGGCGTCCTTAAAGGTGTCCCAGCGTCGCAGCTGCTCAAAGCGGCCCATATCGTGTAGCAGGCCGCAAAGCCATGCCAGGTCAATATCTTCTGACGACCAGCCCTGCTCGCGCGCTACGGCATCGCATGCCTCGGCCACGTGGTGCGTATGCTCGATTTTGAGCGCGATGCGTGGGTTGGTGGCGTCGTAGGCATCGGTGTAGCTTTTGAAGGCCGCGCGCGCCCGGTCTCGATCGATAGCTGTCATAATGACTTCCTAAAAAGTTGTGTCTTTCGATCCGGTGGCAATTGTAGGTGAACTCGGTTGCTGTCGGATGATGATTCTGCCGTATCGCTACATGCGGCTCGGAGACCTTGTCAGGGTGAGAAGCGTATGGTGCTCAAAATCGTTAGAACCGTCTGGCCGGTGATGCTTACCTATGTTGCAATAGGCGCGCCGTGCGGAATGATCATGGGGCAGACGGGAATGGAGCCCTGGATGGTCTTTGCTCTGAGCAGCACGTTTGTGACGGGCAGCGGGCAGTTTATGATCTGCAACCTGTGGCTGGCGGGTGTGCCTGCAGCATCGATCGTCGCGAGCGTCGCCGCCGTCTCCTCGCGTTTTGCGCTTTACTCGGCATCGATCGCGCCGCATCTGACGGGTGCCTCGAAGTGTCAGACGCTGGCTGTTGCCGCGACACTTACCGAGGAGGCATACGGCATCTCGCTTGCCAAGTTGGTTGAAGGGGAGGATTGGGGCCCGCGTGAGTCCTTCGTGCTCAACGTGATCCTTATCGCAACATGGGACGTTTCGTGTACGACGGGCGCCATCGTCGGCGCCGTTGTCGATGTTCCCACCGCCATTGCAGCCTTTGTCTGCACCTCACTCTTTATCTGCCTGCTCTTTTCGCAGCGGCTGTCGCGCGGCAATGTCGTGGCTGCTGTTATGGCTGCGGTGTCTGTCGCCATATGCAAGTTCTTGGGCCTCACGAATATTGCCGTGCCGGCAAGCGTCGTGGCCGGCATTGCCATTGCGTTGGCGTGCGATGCTGTATTTGACGGAAGAGGTGCCCGCGATGCCCGTTAACGAGTTCTTGGTTCTGTGGCTGTCGTCGTGGGCTGCTATCGCGTTCTTTCGCATCGCGCCGGCGTTCGCCTTGCGCGGGCGGACCCTGTCGCCCCGTATTACCGAGGCCCTGGGCTATATCCCGCCCGCTGCCTTTGCCGCGCTGGTCGCCAACGACTTGGTGAGCCCCGGCGCGTTCGACGCGGGACTCTGGCCTGCCTTGGTTCCCTGGATTGCGGCCGCCGGCGTCGTGGTCGTGGCGGTCAAGACAAAATCGATGCTGTGGTGCTGCGTCTCGGGCATCGTACTCTATATCGTCTTGAGCCTTATATAGGGGTGGCGTCGCGGGCGCCGAATCTCGTTCCATCCCAACTTGTCGAATTTTTCACCGAGCTGGTCTATTTCTTCTGGTACCATGGTCAAACTTTACTGTAGCAAAGCATGACGTGGGCTTTTGTTCCGCGTCAGCGGAAATGGGGGTTTCATGGCACAGGAAGCGACTGCCAACGAGCAAAAGAAATTCAAGGTTCCGCGCATCCCGGGCGACATCATGATCTATCCGATGATCGTCGGTCTTTTGCTCAACACCTTCTGCCCGCAGGTTTTTGAGATCGGCGGCTTCTTTACGGCTGCCTGCCGCGGTGGCTCCAATACCATCGTCGCCGCGATCCTGCTGTTCGTGGGCGCCGGCATCAGCTTTAAGTCCACGCCGGGCGCCATCAAGACCGGTATCGTCGTGCTGATTCCCAAGCTGGTCGTCGCAGCGGCTCTCGGCCTAGGCGTGGCATATTTCTTTAACGACAACTTCCTGGGTCTGAGCTCCGTGTCTATCATCGGCGGCATTACGTTTTGCAACATGGCGCTCTATACGGGCATTATGGGCGAGTTCGGCGATGAGTCCGAGCAGGGCGCCGTCGGTATCCTGTTCTTTACGGCCGGCCCCGCCGTCACGATGATCATCCTTGGTGTTTCGGGTCTTGCCAACATCCCTGTCGGTACTATCATCGGCTCCATTTTGCCGCTCGTTATCGGCATGGTTCTGGGCAACCTGTTCCCGTTTATCAAGAACCTGCTGGTTCCCGGTTCCAACCCTGCGATTGCCGTCATCGGATTTCAGCTTGGCGCGTCCATGAGCCTGTCGAGCTTTATCACCGGCGGTATTTCCGGCATCTTGCTGGGCCTTGTCACGCTGTTTGTCGTCGGTCCCATCACCTTTGCGTTCGAGCGCCTGTGCGGTGGTAACGGCAAGGCTGCCGTGGCTTGTTCCACCATCGCCGGCACGGCTATGACCACGCCGGTTGCTCTCGCCGAGGTCGCGCCGCGCTACGCCGAGCTTGCGCCCACCGCGTACGCCCAGATCGCCACTGCCGTTATCATCACGGCAATCATGGCTCCGATTCTGACCGGCTGGGTCGACAAGAAGTTCTGCCAGGGCAAGGAGAACCTGTCGCCTGCCGGTGTCGAGGCCATCGAGGAGGCCGTCGCGACCGACATCGATGGCGAGTAACGGCCGTTACCGATAATTGATTCCGGCGTGCAATTCGCGCCGTCCGAGCGCCCGAACAGAAACTGTTTTGCAGTGATGTTCGGGCGCTTTGCTATGATTCCCTTTACCCCTGCGGAGTAAAGGGGTGTTTATTGCCCTGATTCGAATTGGGCGATTCTGACCATTCGGATATTGAAGGGATGGCGTCTAGTGGTTAAGGCACTCAAGATTGAGATATTCCTGCTATGCATGATTGTTCTTATCGGGCTTGCCGCGCGAAGTCGTCGCTCCTTGTTCTCGAGCACCCTGCAGCTATTGTTTAGCATGCTTGGCTACACCTCTGCCGCGTACATATTATTCGATATGATCTGGACGCTTTCGGATGGTGCGGACGGCACGTTGGGTATTGCTGCCAACTGGATTTCCAACGCGGTTTCGTTTTCGCTCTTTGCCATCGCGTGTCTCATTTGGTTTATCTATTCCGAGACGATGCAGGGCTCTCGCCTTGTGACCTCGCGCTATAGGGTGGTGCTTGTAACGTTGCCTACGGCTCTGGTGGTCGTGCTGGCTTTTACCAGTTACTGGACGCACGCCTTGTTCTATATCGATTCGCAGGGCGTGTATCGTCGCGGCTTTGCCTATATGATCCAGCCCATTGTCAGCTACTGTTACGTTATACATACGTCCCTGCATGCGTTTGTGCAATCTCGCAGGGTCGAGAGCCTGCAGACGAAGGCTATCTATCGAACCTTGGCATTTTTCGCCATTCCGGCCCTGGTGGGCGGTACCTTTCAGATCGTATACTCGGTGCCTGGCCTTTGTGTCGGCATAATGATTAGCATGTTGCTGCTCTACATTATCTGCCAGGAGCAGCTCATCTCGACCGACCCGTTGACTGGCCTCAACAATCGCAACCGTTTTGAGACCTATATCCTGTCGCTCTTCTCAAATGTGGATCAGGCCGAAGATGTGTATCTGCTCATGATGGACGCCGACGGCTTTAAGCAGATTAACGATCGCTATGGACATGTGGAGGGCGACCATGCTCTTCAGGTTATATCCGCTGCGCTCAAAGAGGTCTGCTCGGCGTCTGGTGGCTTTATCGCACGCTACGGTGGCGATGAGTTCGTGGTGCTCCAAAAGGCAGTGGCGGAACGGGATATCATGCATCTGTGCGCGACAATCAACGACGAGCTCGCGCATGCCGAGGTGCCGTATGCATTGCGGATGTCCATCGGTTACGCGCGGGTCGGCGATAGTGTTGATACCTGGCAAGACTTACTTCGCGCTGCCGATGCGGAGCTTTACCGCGTCAAGGCCGAGAAAAAGAAAGCTCGCGTTCAGATACGCTAGGAAAAGGGGCACACGACCGTTGCGATGGTCGTGCGCCCCTTTTGCGTTTGTGGGGGCCACCGGCCATAATGCCCAGGCGCGGTGCGGCAAGACGGGCGTCTGCCGCCGCGACTCGGTACGAAATCAACGAGAACCAGTGTGCTCCATTAAGCTAAAGTATGCGAATGCCCTCCCTAAAAAGGTGAGTTCGCTAGGCTTTTTTGGGTTTGTTGACGATGATGATGCCGCCGCAGACCAACAGCAGGGCAACGATGACGGTAACGGGGCTCGTGCCCGCGCCTTCGCCGAGCAGCAGCGCGCTCAGCAGCACACCAAAGACGGGGTTCATAAACCCAAAGACCGAGACGCGGCTGACGGGGTTGACGGCAAGCAGGCGCGACCACAGCGAGTAGGCGACCGCGGAGATAAGCGCCATGTAGATGATGAGCGCGATGGCGGGGGCAATCGCCGTGGGGGAGAGCGCGCCACCCATCAAAAAGCCGATGGCGGTGAGGACAAGGCCGCCGACCAAGAACTGCCACCCGGCAAGCAAGACGCCGTCGTGCTCGCGCGAGAAGATGCCAATCAGGCAGGTCGAAAGGGCACCCGCGACGGTGGAGGCTAGGATAAAGCCCTCGCCATCGAGCCTGAAGCCAAAGGTGCCATCCGCGCCCGAAAGGTTGACGAGAGCGACGCCGGCAAAGCCCAGCGCACAGCCAAGCACCTTGGCCGTATTGAGCTTCTCGGTGCGAAACGCCAGGGCGGCAAAGAGGATTGCGAGGAAGTTGGCGCTGGCCTCGATGATGGAGCTCGACATGGCGCTGGCGCGCGAGAGGCCCAGATAGAAAAAGAAGTACTGCCCGATAGTCTGGAAGAGCGACAAGACAAAGATGGGCTTGATGTCGCGAGCCTGCGGAATGAGGGGGCGGCGTTGGGCCGCACTCATCCCAACGATAACCAGGGCGCCGGCAAGCGTGAAGCGCAAGCCCGCAAAGAGCAGCTGCGAGGCGCTATCGTGCGCTGGGATACCAAAGAGTGCGTAACCGATCTTGATACAGGGAAAGGCCGATCCCCAGAGTGCACAGCAGACGAGGCAGCCCAGGATGAGTCCGGGCAGGGTGGCGAGATACGGCTTGCGGCTTTCCATGATGTCCTTCCTACATGCGCGAAGCAAAAAAGAACCCGCCACCGGATGTGCCGGTGGCGGGTGTTGTTACCCGAAGGGATTGTACCCGATGGGAAAGGTTTAAGCGAAGTAGGCCACGCCGCTCTCAAAGATCGGCATGAACTTATCGCCGGGGACATGCTCGGGCACGTTGCGGTACAGGTTGTCGCCGCGACGCTCGGCATGGCCCATCTTGCCCAGGACGCGGCCGTCGGGGCTCGTGATGCCCTCGATGGCGAGTGCGGAGCCGTTGGGGTTGACGGAAAGGTCCATGCTGGGCTTGCCGTTCTCGCCCACGTACTGCGTGGCGACCTGGCCGTTGGCGATCAGCTGGGCGAGCACTTCGTCATTGGCGACAAAGCGGCCCTCGCCGTGGCTGATGGCGACGGTGTAGGGGTCGTCCAGGCTGCACTGCGACAGCCACGGGGACAAGTTGGACGAGATGCGGGTGCGCACCAGACGGCTCTGGTGGCGACCGATGGCGTTGAACGTCAACGTGGGCGCATCGGGCGTGGCGTCGACGATGTCGCCGTAGGGCACCAGGCCGAGCTTGATCAGGGCCTGGAAGCCGTTGCAGATGCCCAGCATCAGGCCATCGCGGGCCTTGAGCAGGTCGCGGACTGCCTCGGTGACCTCGGGAGCGCGGAAGAACGCCGTGATGAACTTGGCAGAGCCGTCGGGCTCGTCGCCGCCCGAGAAGCCGCCGGGGATCATAACGATCTGGCTTGCACGGATGCGGCGGGCAAGCTCGTGGGTGCTCTCGGCGACGGCCTCGGGCGTGAGGTTGTTGATCACGAAGGTGTCGGCCTCGGCACCGGCGGCACGGAAGGCGCGGGCGCTGTCGCACTCGCAGTTGTTGCCGGGGAACACGGGGATGATCACGCGCGGGCGGGCGATCTTGGCGCCGCCGTACACGTGGATATCCTTGGCGCGGAAGTCGATGGTCTCGACCTCGGGGGTCTCGCCGGCGCTGCGGTAGGCGAAGACGCCCTCGATGCCGCTCTCCCAGGCCTCCTGGAGCTCGGCGAGCTCGATGACCTCGGAGCCGGTGTCGATGACATAGCCCTCGACGGTGGTGCCCAGGGGCTCGACGACAACGCCGTCGGCGACCTCGGGCAGCTCGGCGTCCTCGGCGAGCTCGACGATAAAGCTGCCGTAGAGCGGGGTGAAGAGGCTCTCCACGTCTACATCCTCGGCAAGCTCGATACCGATCTGGTTACCGACGCACATCTTAAAGAGGCTCTCGGCGCCGCAGCCGTAGCCGGGCGTGGATATGGCCAGGGCGTTGCCGGTAGCAGTGAGCGCCTCGACGGCGTCAAACGCGGCGAGCAACTGCTGGGCGTCGGGACGGTAGTCCTCGCCATAGGTGGCGGGGGCGATGCGGACGACGCGGTGCGTGAGGCCCTTGAACTCGGGCGAGACGGCGCGGGCGGCCTTGCCCACGGCGACGGCGAAGCTGATCAGGGTCGGCGGAACGTTGAGCTCGCCGGTCTCGTCCTCAAACGAACCGCTCATGGAGTCCTTGCCGCCGATGGCGCCGGCACCCAGGTCGACTTGGGCCATGAGGGCGCCCAGGACGGCTGCCGTGGGCTTGCCCCAGCGCTCGGCCTCGGTGCGCAGACGCTCGAAGTACTCTTGGAAGGAGAGGTAGGCGCGCTTGTGCTCAAAGCCGGCGGCAACGAGCTTGGCGATGGACTCGACCACGGACAGGTAGGCGCCCGCAAACTGGTCGGCCTCCATCAGATAGGGGTTGAAGCCCCATGCCATGGCGCTCGCCGTGGTGGTCTCGCCGTCCACGGGGAACTTGGCGACCATGGCCGAGCTTGGGGTGAGCTGCGTCTTGCCGCCAAAGGGCATGAGCACGGTCGCGGCGCCGATGGTGGAGTCGAAGCGCTCGGAAAGGCCCTTGTTGGAAGCGACGTTGAGGTCGGTGACGAGCGAGGTCATGCGCTCGGCGAGCGTGGTGCCGGCCCAGCTGGGCTGCCACACGCTGCGGGCACAGACGTGGGCGACCTGGTGCTTGGGCGCACCGTTGGAGTTGAGGAACTCGCGGGACAGATCGACGATGGCGACGCCGTTCCATGCCATGCGCATGCGCGGCTCGGCGGTAACCTCGGCGATAACGGTCGCCTCCAGGTTCTCCTCGGCGGCGTAGCCCATGAACTCCTCGACGTCACCGTCGGCGACGGCGCAAGCCATGCGCTCCTGGGACTCGGAGATAGCGAGCTCGGTGCCGTCCAGGCCGTCGTACTTCTTGGTCACGGTGTCCAGGTCCACGTACAGGCCGTCGGCAAGCTCGCCCACGGCGACTGAGACGCCGCCGGCGCCAAAGTCGTTGCAGCGCTTGATCAGACGGCAGGCGTCGCCGCGGCGGAACAGGCGCTGCAGCTTGCGCTCGACCGGGGCGTTGCCCTTCTGGACCTCGGCACCCGAGGTCTCGATGGACTCGGTGTTCTGGGTCTTGGAGGAGCCGGTGGCGCCACCGATGCCATCGCGGCCGGTGCGGCCGCCCAGCAGGATGATCTTGTCGGTGGGGGCGGGGCACTCGCGGCGCACGTGGTTTGCCGGGGTAGCGCCCACGACGGCGCCGACCTCCATGCGCTTGGCCACGTAGCCGGGGTGATAGAGTTCGTTGACCTGGCCGGTGGCAAGGCCGATCTGGTTGCCGTAGCTGGAGTAGCCGGCGGCAGCGGTGGTCACGAGCTTGCGCTGCGGCAGCTTGCCCTCGAGCGTCTCGGAAACCGGGACGGTGGGGTCGCCGGCGCCGGTGACGCGCATGGCCTGGTACACATAGCTGCGGCCCGAGAGCGGGTCGCGGATAGCGCCGCCCACGCAGGTGGCGGCACCGCCGAAGGGCTCGATCTCGGTCGGGTGGTTGTGGGTCTCGTTCTTAAACAGGAACAGCCAGTCCTGGTCCTCGCCGTCGACATCGACCTTCACCTTGACGGTGCAGGCGTTGATCTCCTCGGACTCATCGACATCGGTCATGACGCCGGTCTTCTTAAGATACTTGGCGCCGATGGTGCCCATGTCCATGAGGCAGACGGGCTTGGCGTCGCGGCCGAGTTCGTGGCGCATCTCCATGTAGCGGTCGAAGGCTTGCTGCACCACGGCGTCGTCGATCGTCACGTCGTCCAGGACGGTGCCGAAGGTGGTGTGGCGGCAGTGATCGGACCAGTAGGTGTCGATCACGCGGATCTCGGTGATGGTGGGGTCGCGGTCCTCATCGCGGAAGTACTGCTGGCAGAAGGCGATGTCCGCCTCGTCCATGGCAAGGCCGCGATCGGCGATAAAGGCGGCAAGGCCGGCCTCGTCGAGCTCGCGGAAGCCGTCGAGCACCTCGACGGGCTGGGGCTCGGGGGTCTCCATGTACAGCGTCTCGGGCAGGTCGAGCGAGGCGATGCGCGCCTCGACGGGGTTCACCACGTAGTGCTTGATGGCCTCGATGGCGGCTTCGTCCAGAGCGCCCGAGATGATATAGACCTTGGCGGAGCGCACGGCGGGGCGCTCGCCCTGGCTGATGAGCTGCACGCACTCGCTGGCGGAGTCGGCGCGCTGGTCAAACTGGCCAGGCAGGAATTCGACGGCAAAGACGGCGCCATCGCTTGCGGGGAGCTCGTCGTAGGTCACATCGACCTGGGGCTCGCTAAAGACGGTCGGCACGCAGGAGCGGAAAAGCTCCTCGTCGATGCCCTCGACGTCGTAGCGGTTGATGATCCTCAGGGCCTCGATGCCCTTGATGCCGAGAATTTCGGTCAGCTCGCCCTTGAGCTGCTGAGCCTCGACGTCGAACCCGGGTTTCTTCTCCACGTAGATACGAGAGACCATTGGTTCCTGCCTTCCTGATCGGTTGGGCGTACGGTACGGTATGCGGCAGCGGTCGGTTTGCGGGGTCTGCCCTGCGGTCGCCTTGAGCCACATGTTTGTAAACCTCACTATGATACGACAGCTCGCGGCGCGTTGAGGACGGCGAGGGTGCTACAGTGAAGCGCAAACAAGAGAAAGGCATCACATGGCATTCGTTTCGCTCGCCATCATCGCACTCGTGGCCTTTGCGAGTCCTTTTATCGCCTCGGCGATTCCCGGAAAACCCGTTCCCGAGACGGTCTTTTTGCTCGTGCTCGGCGCGGTGCTGGGACCCCATATGCTCGGCGTCATCCATGTAGATGCTGAGGTCTCGCTTGTGTCCGAGCTGGGCCTGGCCTTCTTGTTCCTGCTTGCCGGCTTTGAGATCGACCCCAAGAGCATCACGGGCGTCGAGGGGCGCTACGGCTTGGCGACGTGGGTCGTCACGTTTGGTATCGCCTGGCTTGCCGTGCGCTTTACCCCGTGGTTCTCAGTCAGTCATTTCGACGGTATCGCCGTGACGCTTGCCCTCACTTCGACGGCGCTCGGCACGCTCGTGCCCATCATGCGTGAGCGCTCGCTCACTGGCACGCGTGTGGGCGACTCGATTCTCGCGTATGGCACCTGGGGTGAGCTCGGCCCTGTGCTCGCCATGTCGGTGCTGCTGTCTGCCCGCACTGGCATCCAAACGCTCGTAATCCTTGGCTTGTTTGCGGTGGTTTGCGTGTTGCTGGCTGTGGTCCCAAGCCGCTCCAAGCGTGTCGGCAGCCGCTTCTTTGCGTTTGTCGAGGAACGCGCCGATACCACGTCGCAGACCTTCGTGCGCCTGACGGTGCTCATCCTGGTCACACTCGTGGCGTTCTCGGCCGTCTTTGATCTCGACATCGTGTTGGGTTCTTTTGCCGCCGGCTTTGTCTTGCGCTATATCATCCCCGAGGGCAACCATACGCTCGAGACCAAGCTCGATGGCCTGGCCTACGGCTTTTTGATTCCGGTATTCTTTACCGTATCGGGCGCAAAGATCGATCTGACGGCCGTGGCGTCGCGCCCGGGTCTGCTCGTGGGCTTTATCGTGGCGTTGTTGATTATTCGTGCCGTGCCCATTCTTATTTCTATGAGCATTTGTCCTGCGACGCGCGATGTGTCGGCGTATGGTCGCATTACCGTGGCCCTGTACTGCACCACGGCCCTGCCGATCATCGTTGCCGTGACAAGCGTTGCCGTCAACGCGGGCGCGCTGTCGCAAGATATTGCGTCGGTCATGGTCGCTGCCGGTGCCATCACGGTGTTCTTGATGCCGTTGCTCGCGCAGCTCTTCTACCGCGTGGTCGACGCCGCGCCGGTCGCCGCCGTGGCAGAAGTTGCCGAGCATCCATCCGATGCGCTCGACATCCTGCGCGCCCATCACGATTTGGCGAGCCTGCTCGCACGTGAGCACGAGCTGCTGACTTCGCATGGCCATGGTCGCGTATTCGAGGGCTTGCCTACGCTCGATACGATTGCCGAGCGTCTTTCCGCCGAGGCGGCGAGCGGCCACATCGATGCCCGCATCGTGGACGCGGCGCATCTTCTTGCCGATAAGACCTATGGTGATGAGGTCGACCCGTCCGAGCTGACCCCGCGCGAGCGTCGCCGCCTGGAGCGCGCCAAGCTCGCCGTGCGCGAATACCGCCGCCGCATGTTGGAGCTCTATGCAAGAGAAGAAGCCGAGGACGACGACGGCAAGTAGTCGATACTCTCTCGGGGAAGCCGCGTCCCGCTTTGAAGGCTCGGAACGGGATGTGGTTTCCGAAACGGGGGCCGTTGGGAAACTGTGTCCCGGAATGGGCGCTCAGAGTGGGATGCAGTTTCCGCGAGAGATCCGTTGCGGAAACGGTATCCCAGAATCGGCGTTCAAAACGGGGCGCTCTTTCCGAAACATGGCCCTGAGGGAAGCTGCGTCCCGGTCTGAGTCGGAATTCCGGGACACAGCTTCCCTTTCAAACAGAAGAAGGCGCGCTGCCTGCAGTTGATGCAGACGGCGCGCCTTCTTTGTTGGACTATGTTGAGGCTGGGAGCTGAGGCTTGTGGTCCCTTAAGAGCGGGCGGCTCCGTCGACGGGGAGCACGGCGCCCGTGACGTAGGAGGACATGTCGCTCGCCAGGAAAACAAAGGCGTTGGCGACATCCTCGGGCTCGCCCATGCGACCCAGCGGAATGGTGGCGACGATGGGCTTAATAACCTCTTCAGGCAGGTTGGCGACCATGTCGGTTTTGGTTACACCGGGTGCTACGGCATTGACGCGAATGCCCATGGGGGCGAGCTCGCGCGAGAGCGACTGGACCATGCCGTTGACGGCAAACTTGGACGTTGGATAGCCGACGCCAGAGGGCTGGCCGTACTTGGCAACCATCGAGCTCGTGGTGGTGATGGTGCCGCCGTGGCCGGCCTCGGTCATGATCTTGGCGGCAGCTTGGTGGCCATTAAAGACGGCGACGACGTTAAGGTCCATGACCTTTGCGAACTCCTCGGCCGTGTAGTCCAAGAGGGGTGAACGCTGGGAGATACCGGCATTGTTGACGACCGTGTCCAAGCCGCCCATGTCGGCTGCAGCCTGGGTAAAGGCCTCGGTCACGGCTTCGAGTGAGGTGAGGTCGCAGGAGCGGCCCCAGACCTTGGCGTCGGGATAGGCGGCTGTCAGCTTCTCAACGGCCGCATCGGCGGTCTCCTGACGCGAGCCAAAGACGGTGACGGCGGCGCCTTCCTCGATAAAACGGCAGGCGATGGCATAGCCGATACCGCGCGTGCCTCCGGTGATGATTGCTTTCTTGCCCTCGAGCAACATGGTATTTCCTCTCATCGCGGGCGGACATTCGCAGCACAGCGTAGCCGTAACTGGAATCGGCCGTGTTTGCATATCGGTGAACGGTAGCCCGCGTTACCGATGAGCGGCTCGCGCAAATGTGCTCTGCCGTTGTGCTTAGGGCAGGAGACAAAAGGGCTCCCGTCCCGCATCGGACGGGAGCCCTCAAAGCGTGTATTGCTAGGCGAGCGTTGAGCTAGTTCGCCATGACGCCTTCGGTCCAAGCCTCAACGTCCTCGATGCGCAGGACGTTGGCGACCTCGGCTACGCAGTCGACGCTGGCAAGCTCGGCGGTGGCAGCCTGGACGTCCTTCTCGAGCGCGCGGTGCGTCAGGAAGATGACCGAGCAAGTATCGCTGGCGCCCGACTTGCCGTCCTCGACCTGGTTGATGAGCGAGATCGAGATGTTGTGCTTGGCAAAGATGTCGACCGTCTCGGACAGGGCACCCACGCGGTCGGCGACCTTCAGGCGCACATAGTACTTAGTCTGGAGCTCGTCCATGGGCTTAAAGGCGAGGTTGTGACCATAGGGCTCAATCTCGGGCAGCGGAGCCACGCCGCGGCTGATCTGCTCGGAGAGCGACAGGATATCGCCCACGACGGCGCTCGCGGTGGGGAAGGAGCCTGCGCCGGCACCGTAGAACATGGTCTCGCCCACGGCGTCGCCTACCACGTAGACGGCGTTCATGGCGCCGTTGACCTTGGCGAGCATATGGTCTGCCGGGATGAGCGTGGGATGCACGCGAACGTCGACGCCGGCGTTGGTGTTGCGGGCGATGCCCAGCAGCTTGATGGTGTAGCCGAGCTCGCGGGCCTGGGCGATATCCTCGGCACCGATGGTGCGGATGCCCTGCTGGTACACATCGTCGGTGGTAACGCGGGTGCCAAAGCCGATGGAGGCGAGGATGGCTGTCTTGCTGGCGGCATCGAAGCCGTCGACGTCGGCGGACGGGTCGGCCTCGGCATAGCCCTTTGCCTGTGCGTCGGCAAGTACGTCGGCGTAATCGGCGCCCTCGGCGTCCATGCGCGACAGGATGTAGTTGGTGGTGCCGTTGAGGATGCCGGCGATGGTCAGGATCTTGTTGCCTACCAGGTCGTGCTCAAGCGTGCTCACGATGGGGATGCCGCCGCCGCAGCTGGCCTCGCACTTAATCTGCACGCCGCACGCGCGCGCCTTCTCGGCAAGCGTCTCGACGTGACGGCCCAGCAGGGCCTTGTTGGCAGAGACGACGTGCTTGCCGTGCTCAAAGGCAGTGGTGAAGATCTCGGTTGCGGGATGCTCGCCGCCGATCAGCTCGACGACGATGTCGACGGCGGGGTCGGTTGCGACATCGTGCCAGTCACTCGTAAAGGCCTCGCGCTCAATGCCTGCTGCCTCGGCCTGCTCCCAAGCAAGCGCGCAGGCGCGGGTCAGCTTAAGGTCGATGCCGTAGGCTGCCAGGTACTCATCGTGGTGGCTCTTGATCAGACGGGCCACGCCGCCGCCGACGGTTCCCAGACCGATCAGACCGACGTTCACGGTGCGCATGGGTTCGCTCATAGATAGCTCCTTCGTGCATCTTATGGATGGATTAACCGCTTAAAGGTTGAGTGCATTCTAGCGTGAAGTGCGGGCGCGTGCTTGCCTGGCAGCGGGAGCAGCACAAAACGCCACCCCCGAAACGCTGCGGAAACATTGGAAACACGCTCGCTACAAACGGAACTCCGTAACAAACTGTCAACGTTTGCACCATAAGGTTTGCTTCACCGACCCCACCATGGGCACCAGCGCCGCGAAGTTCTTGGCCGAGAAGTATACGGACGCCAAGGTCGCCCTGTTCTACAACTCCGGCGATACGTACAGCTCGGGCGTTGCCGACGCCTTTGCCGAGCAGGCCAAGGCGTCCAAGCTTGATATCGTTGATACCGAGACCTTTAAGGACGATTCTTCCACGAGCTTTACCAACCAGCTCACCAAGGCCATGCGCAAGATCAAGATCGAGGGCCTGACGGGCGAGCTGACGTGGAACGATGAGGGCCAAGTCGAAAAGCCCGCTACGGCCTATGTGATTCAGGACGGCAAGTACATCGCCGCCTAAGTGCATATAACGAGACCGGTGGGGCCGTTTTATTCAGGGCGGGGACGCCTGTAACAGAACGGAAACATTACTTTCACACAATAAAGTGGCTAAACTGCATAAACCGACAGAAATACGCATGATTATGGATAAATGAACAAATCAAAAGAAAAGTTGAAATAATCGCCACTTTCCTTAACTAAAGCGTCTAGTATTTTGCGAACGCCGAACACGGCGAAGGATGGCCTGTCGGGTAACCGAAACCCGACGAGATTTGAGAGGAGAGCCGCATGTCGAGCCTCACCGGTAAGTCATTGAACCCTGTTATGAATCGCAGGAGCGTTATCGCGAGCGCAGCAGGTCTGGGGGCGATGTCCATTCTAGCTGGCTGCTCCTCCAACGGCGGCGACAGCGGTTCCGCGTCGGGCGACGCTTCGTTTAAGATCGGCACCATCGGCCCGCTGACCGGCGCCAACGCGTCCTACGGCAAGTCCGTTACACAGGCTGTCGAGCTTGGCTGCAAGGATTTCTCGACCAAGGAGCTGCCGCTTGTCAGCAAGGCCGAGGACGACCAGGCTGACGGCGAGAAGGCCGTCAACGCCTTCAACACCCTGCTCGACTGGGGCATGCAGGCCCTCGTCGGTCCGACCACCACGGGTGCGTCGGTTGCCGTTGCCGCAGAGTGCGGTAACGACCCCAAGACGTTCATGATCACCCCGTCCGCGTCCTCCGAGGACGTTACCAAGGGCAAGGATTGCGTCTTCCAGGTTTGCTTCACCGACCCCAACCAGGGTGTCAACGCTGCCAAGTTCCTGGCGCAGAAGTATGCGGACGAGAAGTTCGTGCTCTTCTATAACTCCGGCGACGCCTATTCTTCGGGCATCGCAGATTCCTTTAAGGCCCAGGCCGCTGAGTCTAAGCTCGAGATTGTTGACGAGGAGACCTTTAAGGACGACTCCGCCACGAGCTTTACCAACCAGCTGACCAAGGCCAAGCAGGCCGGCGCCACCATGATCTTCGCGCCGATCTACTACACGCCGGCGTCCGTCCTGCTCAAGAACGCCAAGGACATGGGCTACGATGTCAAGATGATGGGCTGCGATGGCATGGACGGCATCCTGGGCGTTGAGGGCTTCGACACCTCTCTTGCCGAGGGTCTGCTGCTCATGACCCCGTTCTCAGCCGACGACGAGAAGAACGCCGACTTCGTCAACGCTTACAAAGATAAGTACGGCGATACCCCCGACCAGTTTGCCGCCGACGCCTACGACGGCGTGCATGCGGTGGTCGAGGCTCTCAAGGAGGCCGGCCTGGGTGTCGACGCCGACCCCACCGAGGTTGCCGAGAAACTTCCCGAGGCTATGCGCAACATTACTGTTGACGGTCTGACTGGCAAGCTCTCCTGGAACGACAAGGGCCAGGTCCAGAAGGAGCCCACGGCGTACGTCATCACCGACGGCAAGTACGTACAGGCCTAATTGGCCGCCTTACATAGAGCGGTTTTGATCCCAAGCAGGGGAGGTTTTGGCCTTCCCTGCTTGCTTGGTATCTAGGGACGATGTAACGTCCCTGTTTCATACATCAACTGGAAACCTATTCGAAAGGGGGATGTGGAACATGACGGTCTTTATCCAATACCTGGTCAACGGCCTGTCCATGGGCAGCGTCTACGCCATCATCGCGTTGGGCTACACCATGGTCTACGGTATCGCCAAGATGCTGAACTTCGCTCACGGCGATGTCATCATGGTCGGTGCCTATGTCTCGTTCTGCGCCACGTCGTATCTCGGCCTCCCGGGCTGGGCATCTGTAGTTCTCTCTTGCGTGGCCTGCACGGTTCTCGGTGTTCTCATTGAGGGTCTGGCCTATAAGCCGCTGCGCCAAGCAGGCCCGCTGGCCGTTCTGATCACGGCTATCGGCGTGTCTTACTTCCTGCAGAACGCCGCGCAGCTTCTGTGGGGCGCCACGCCCAAGAACTTCACTTCGCTCGTCACCTTCCAGGTGCCGGAGTTCTTGGCCAAGTTCAACGTAAGCGCCGTCTCGCTCGTCACCATCGTCGCCTGCCTGGTTATCATGGCCGGCCTGATGTTCTTTACAGGAAAGACCAAGATGGGCAAAGCCATGCGCGCCGTGTCCGAGGACAAGGCCGCCGCTCAGCTCATGGGCATCAACGTCAACCGCACCATCTCGATGACGTTTGCCATCGGCTCTGCCCTTGCCGCCATCGCCGGCGTGCTGCTGTGCTCCTACTCGCCGGTGCTGCAACCCACGACGGGTGCCATGCCTGGCATCAAGGCCTTCGACGCCGCAGTCTTCGGTGGCATCGGCTCCATCCCCGGCGCTTTTGTCGGTGGCATTCTCATCGGTATCATCGAGGCGATGGCGCAGGCTTACATTTCCACGAGCCTTGCCAACTCCATCGTCTTTGGTGTTCTGATCATCGTCCTGCTCGTCAAGCCTGCCGGCCTCTTGGGCAAGTACGTCCCCGAGAAGGTGTAGGTGAGCGTTATGAAGTTTCTTAAAGACAAGCAGACGCGTCACGACTTTGTCACGTACGCCATGTGCCTTGTGGCGTTCGCCATCGTGTTCTTTATGCAGTCTAACCACATGATTCCGCGCATGATCGCCGGTCAGCTGGTTCCCATCACGGCCTATATCGTCATGGCCATTTCCCTTAACCTCGTCGTCGGCATCGCGGGCGACCTGTCGCTGGGCCACGCGGGCTTTATGAGCGTCGGCGCCTATACGGGAATCGTCATCGCCGTCGCGCTGGAGAGCGCCGTTCCGTCCGACCCGATGCGCCTGATCATCAGCATTGTGGTCGGCGCTATCGCCGCAGCCATCTTGGGCTTCTTGATTGGTATCCCGGTCTTGCGCCTGAGCGGCGACTATCTGGCCATCGTGACCCTGGCTTTTGGCGAGATCATCAAAGAAATCGTCACCTGCCTTATCGTGGGCGTCGACTCCCGCGGCCTGCACGTGATCTTTAACATCACGGGCAACTCTACGATCGACGACCTGCATCTGCTCGAGGACGGCACCGCCATCATCAAGGGCGCGCAGGGCGCATCGGGTGTGTCGACGTACTCGACCTTCCTCGCCGGTGCCATCCTGGTCATGGTCGCACTCGTGATCGTGCTCAACCTGGTTCGCAGCCGTACCGGTCGTGCCATTATGGCCGTGCGCGACAACAAGATTGCAGCCGAGTCCGTGGGCATCTCCGTCACCCAGTACCGCATGATCGCCTTCGTGGTTTCCGCTGCCCTCGCCGGTGCTGCCGGAGCCCTCTTCGGCGGTAACTTCTCGCAGCTCTCCGCCACTAAGTTCGACTTCAACACGTCGATTCTCATTCTGGTGTTCGTGGTCTTGGGTGGCCTGGGCAACATGCGCGGTTCCGTCATCGCGGCGGCACTGCTCACGGTGCTTCCCGAGCTGCTCCGCCAGTTCTCGGACTACCGTATGCTCATCTACGCCATTGTACTGATTCTGGTCATGGTCTTTACCAACAACCCGCAGCTTAAAGCGTTCTTCGGCCGCATTAAGGACCGCTTTACTTCTAAGAAGGAGGTGGCAGCCGATGCCCAGTAAGTTTGAATTCAACAAGGGCAAGATGGTCCCGTATCCTTCTGGCGCCATCGTTCCCGATCGCGACCTGGGCGAGCGCCCGGCGCTCGAGTGCATCCACCTGGGCATTGAATTCGGCGGCCTTAAGGCAGTCGACGATTTTAGCCTGACCATCGGTAAGACCGAGATCGCCGGTCTCATCGGCCCCAACGGCGCCGGCAAGACTACGGTCTTCAACCTGCTCACCAAGGTGTACCAGCCCACGCACGGCACCATCCTGCTCGACGGTGAGGACACTTCGGGCAAGTCGGTCTACCAGGTCAACCGCATGGGTATTGCCCGTACGTTCCAGAACATCCGCCTGTTCAACACCATGACGGTGGAGGACAACGTTAAGGTCGGCCTGCACAACCAGGAGCGCTACTCCGGCTTTGAGGGCGTGCTGCGCCTGCCGACGTACTGGAAGCACGAGAAGGCCGCCCATGAACGCGCCATGGAGTTGCTGTCCATCTTTGATATGGAGCACCTGGCAAACGAGCAGGCCGGCTCGCTGCCTTACGGCGCTCAGCGTCGTCTGGAGATCGTTCGCGCTCTTGCCACCAACCCCAAGTTGCTGCTGCTCGACGAGCCTGCCGCCGGCATGAACCCGTCCGAGACCGCAGAGCTCATGGAGAACATCGTTAAGATTCGCGACACTTTTGGTATCGCCATCATGCTTATCGAGCACGATATGTCGCTCGTCATGAACATTTGCGAGGGCATCTGCGTGCTTAACTTTGGTAAGGTCATCGCCAAGGGCACGGCCGAGGAAATCCAGAACAACGATGCCGTTATCGAGGCGTATCTGGGCAAGCAGGATAAGGGGGAGAACTAAATGGCAGAGTCGATGCTTTCCGTCTACAACATCAACGTCTGGTACGGCGCTATCCACGCCATCAAGGACATCTCCTTTAACGTCAACGAGGGCGAGATCGTGGCTCTGATCGGTGCCAACGGCGCCGGCAAGTCCACGACGCTTAAAACCGTCTCGGGCCTGCTACGTTCCAAGACCGGCTCCATCAAGTTTATGGGCGAGGACATTACCCATACGCCTGCCGATAAACTGGTGGGCAAGGGCCTGGCTCAGGTTCCCGAGGGTCGTCGTGCCTTTTTGCAGATGACGGTCGAGGAGAACCTGGAAATGGGTGCCTATACGCAGCCCAAGTCAACGGTGGCTCCGGGTCTCGAGCGCGTCTACGAGCAGTTCCCGCGCCTTAAGGAGCGCCGTCGCCAAGTCGCCGGCACCCTTTCGGGCGGCGAGCAGCAGATGCTCGTTATGGGCCGCGCTCTTATGAGCAACCCTAAGCTGCTCATGCTCGATGAGCCCTCCATGGGTCTGGCGCCGATTCTGATTGAGCAGATCTTCCAGATCGTCGAGGACCTGCACAAGGCCGGCACCACGGTGCTTTTGGTCGAGCAGAACGCGCAGATGGCACTTTCCATCGCTACACGCGGCTATGTACTCGAGACCGGCAAGATCACCATGACCGGCACCGGTCAAGAGCTGCTGCACGACGATAACGTCCGCAAGGCCTATCTGGGCGGTTAATCCATTCAACAAAGGGGGCGCTGACCAACCCGGTCAGC
>CABRDB010000033.1 GCA_902469555.1 uncultured Collinsella sp.
CCGCGCGCGATCGCGAGGACGCGCCGGCGCAGCACCGCGCTGCTGTGGGTGCTGACCATCGTGGGTTCCCCGGTGTGGGTGCCGCTGCTCGCCGCCTTCGCCGCCGTGGCCGTCACGGTCTATATCTGCATCTGGGTGCTGGCGCTCTGCGTGTGGATCGTCGCGGCGGCACTCGGGGGCGTGGGCGTAGTTGAGCTCCTGCTTGCCGTAAGCGGCGTCACCATCGGCCACTTCCCGTACGCCCTCGCCTCGGCGGGCGTGGGGCTCGGCCTCGTCGGCGTGGCGCTCTTCGTTGGTGCTGGCGCTTGGGCCGCCTCAAAACAAATTGCGCGCCTCTCGGCGCTCTGGGCGAGGAAGGCCGCCTCGCCCTTCTGGAAGGGTAAGGGCGAGAAGGGCGGCGCTGCCGCGCATCTCGCGGCGTAGAAAGGAGTGAGTACCATGACCAGCGCGAAGAAGATCTACCTCGCCGTGGCGGGCGGGCTCGTTGCCGCGGGTGTTGTCCTCGCGGGCATTGGCTTTATCGCTTCGGGTTTCGACCCGGCCGTGTTCACAACCCAAATCGACACGCGCGACAGCACCATCGTGCTCGGCGGCGTCGAGGTGGACGACCCGACGGGCCTCCCCCTCATCGAGCAGCTCGCCGGAATCGGCGAGGTCGACACCTCCGGCATCACCGCGTCCGAGTCCCCTGCTGCCCCGGAGGCGCCCACCGCTCCCTAAGCATAGCGTGCCCGGACGCCCCGTCCGTCGGGCTGTGCAAGCCTGTGGAACCCGGACCTCAACCCCAACCCAACCGGCCTCGAGCCTGCGTCGATTCGCTCCCCGTCCCGCGCGGGGGCCCATGACGCATACCCAAAATCCATCCGAGGAGAAAGGAACGCAATGACGACAGCCATGCCCCTCCGCCTTCACGGGGTCACGAAGGCGTACCGCGGGAGGACCGTCCTCGGCCCCATCGACCTCGCCCTCGAGGCGGGGCGCGTCTACGGGCTCATCGGCGAAAACGGCGCCGGGAAGTCAACGCTCATCTGTATCGTCACTGGCACCGCCAGCCCCAGCTCGGGCTCGGTTGAGCTGTTCGGCGAGCGCGGCGGGCGCGGGCTTGCCGCCGCCCGGAGGCGTATGGGCTACATGCCCGACGCGAGCTCGGCCTACCCGGGGCTCTCTGCGCGGGAGAATGGATTTGCAACGGTTGCTTAAACATTTTTTACAGGGACAGCCCTGCGTTCCTGAACTCAACTGGGCTCATGTAGACCAGTGTCGAAGGGGCAGTCGCCCCAGTCCGCGTACCAGACCTGTGTGCCGCCGAGGGAATACTTCCTCCAGTAGGGCCAGTGCGGGACGTCCATCCTCTCTTCCTTTCGGGGCGTCAGGCGCCGGGCCCAAGGCCGCACCTGCGCCCCAGCTCCGCCACGAGGGCGTCGTTGTCTCTGACCGAGACGATGGCGTCGCCGTCGTAGGGCGCCTCGATGTAGACGCGGTCGAGCGAGTTGGCCGTCCCCGCCCAGAGCGTCCTGGTGCGCCGGACGCCCCGCACGTGGGCGTAGGGTATCACCGAACGCGTCCCAGCGTACACGACGACGAGGCGGTCGCCGTAGAGCTCGAGGCGATTGCTGCGGACGGGAAGGGCAGCCAGGGCCACGAGGGCCGGGATGGGCAGCAGCGCGAGCCAGCCCCATAGGAGCGCGGGACTCGAGCTCAGGAAACACGCGATACACGCCGCGGATAAACCGCCCGCCACAATCACCATGGCCGCTATGAACCACGGGTCTGTCCTGCCGGGGAACACCCGCTCCGGCCGCTCGCCCTTCTCACCCATTACGGCCCTTCCGTCTCTTGCACCCCTCCCGGAACTGTCCGCATCAGTATAGCCAATGCTTTTTCTGATTTGTTGAGAAGCCGGCATTTGGGGGCATTTTGGATAGCGAACAGTTCAAACAAGAAGCTGAGAAAATAGAACAAAGCCTGAGTGCCTTGAGAGTCGCCGAGCGCAATGCAGTGATTCCCTTTATGAACGGCGACTTTACCCAATGGGATCTATATCTGGCATCCTCCTCTGAGTATGCGATGAGACTGATAGACGGATTCATCTCCATGCTCGGGTCGAGGAATCTTGTTTGCGTCGCCCAGCTTCTCCGCGCACAGATTGGAGTCTGCCTGCGGACATTCGCGTTATTCGCCGCCGAAGACCGGGATGACTTTCTCCCAAAAGGCTGCCAAGTACCATGGCGTGAGCGTTGGGGTAGTCATCATTCAGCGTGGATACATCCGGATGCGCATAGATCCAGACGATTCCAACGTTCTCGTATTTCCCGTGCAGGTAATCGAAGAGGGCAAGCGACACCATACAATTGCCGCCGACGGTCACGACTCTGTCGGGGTTTTCTGCCGTAAGCTTCCTCTGCGCATCCTGAATCCCCGCCAGGACTTCGTCCTCGGCATAGATGCGAACTGCCTCCCATTTCTCATGTCCAAGTTTTGGGACGCGTTTCACAATGCCGAGTGGGACCCCTGGACAGTCGGATCACGTGGTGGCCCCCTTTGAGAGGCTTACGAGCATGGTAGTCCCGTTCTCGGAACTTGTTTCGACCTCTACCGTGCCACCGTGAAGCGCTGCAATTTCCCAAACAAGCGCTAGCCCGAGTCCTGCGCCGCCGTATGCCCTGCTGCGGGATTTGTCTAGACGAAAGAACGGCTGGAAGATGCTCTCTCGGTACTGCTTGGGTATTCCCGAGCCCTCATCTTTGACTCGCAGGAGCACGTGGCTGTCGCTGTCGCTGATGGAGACATTGACAGTCGAGCCGGAGCGACTGTAACGGATGGCGTTTTCGGCCAGGTTGAACAGCAACCGATAGAGGAGCGTGTCGCTCCCGATTACTAAAGCGTCTCCAGCACAGTTGAGGGCTATGCTCCTATTTTCGGCAAGTGGCGCAAGGTCAGTGAGGACCTCTTCGGACAAGGGGCCGAGTTCAACATCGTCCTCGCAAGGAACGCTGCGGAGCTCACTCATCTCAAGCAATACCTTGGTCATTCGAGACATGCGCTCGGTTTGTTCTTGCAGCAGGCCGAGCAGCTCGGCTGTTTCGGGTTGCAAACCGGAGTGCTCGGAGATGAATAGTTCAATCTGTGCTTGCATAAGGGCGAGCGGGGTGCGCAGCTCGTGTGCGGCGTTGCCGGTAAACTGACGCTGTGCAGAGAATCCTTCGCCAAGACGGGCGATCATGTCGTTGAAAGAGGCGCTGCATCGTTGTAGCTCGGTGGGCACATCTTCACTGAGTCTGATTTCGCTTAGGTTGTCAGGCTGCACGCGCTCTACCTGGGCGGCGAAATCCCGTAGCGGTTTGAGTGCACGGCCGCTCACAAAGTATGCCAGCACGCCGCCAAGGAGTGTGACTCCAGCCGTGATGTACCAGGTTGTCGTGCCAAAAGACTCCTGTGCGTCGTTTACGACGATCGTGACCCTGTCATCGGGGACCGCTTTCGTCGGGTCGAACGCCTGGGGCGAATCTTCGCCGGTTGCGTTAAAGGCCGAGATGTTACTGCCGATGGCATCCATGTAGCGCATGCCCGTATAGCCGACCAGGCAGTTCGTCAGCACGCACGCCGCACACGTGAGCAGTGCCGTCATAATCGTTATGCGCCATTGCAGCGAAAGCCTTTTCATTCGCTATCCTCCATAACGTAGCCCTCTCCAATCCGATTGCGAATCGGGTCGTATCCCAAAGCGCTGCGTAGCTTTTTGCGGAGTGACGAGATATGAACGCGGGTTGCGTTGCTAAAGCTGTTTACGCTGCTATCCCAAACGTGCTCGATAAGCTCCTCTTGACTTACCGGACGCCCCTGATTAAGCATCAGGTATTCCAAGATTCCCGTTTCCTTGCGCGTAAGAGATAAAGCCTCGCTGTCCACGGAAGCGATGCGCGCCTTGGTGTCAAAGCTGAGCTTTCCGCAGGTTAAAACTACGTCGCTTTGTGTAAAGCGTCTTAGGGTAAGGCTGCGAATCCTTGCCGCAAGCTCGTCCAGATGAAACGGCTTGGTGAGGTAATCGTTGGCGCCGGCATCGAGTCCGGCGACTTTATCTGATACTTCGCCACGTGCGGACAGAATCAGTACCTTAGTCTCGCAGTCAGTTTTCCTAAGTTCCCTGAGTACGGTCATGCCGTCGATGCGGGGAAGGTTGAGGTCGAGTACCACGAGGTCGAAGGCCTCAACGTCCAGTAGGTCGAGCGCCTCCTGTCCGTCGTGACAGCAGTCGACACTGTACGCCAAGTTCCGCAAGCTGCGCGCGATTGCGTCGCACAGCGCCCGCTCGTCCTCGACGATCAAAATACGCATAACAGTCTCCTTGCACATTTCAAATCGCGCTTAACACGGATTTTATAGTCGATATGGTCCAATAGGTCGCGTGACGAAAGGAGTGGTCAAGTTGTTCAAAGCGATAAAACCTGTAATGCAGGTTGCGTTGCTGATCGTCGGTGTGGCCATGGTGTGCTTTGGCGTTATGCGTGGCGAGGCAGATGCCGTGCTGGCCAAAGCGATTAGGCTGTGCTTGGAGTGTATCGGAATTGGATAAAAGAGAAAACACTGCGTCGCATGTTTTGGCTCGATTTCGCGGATTCATTCAAGCGGCGGCAACACTTATTACCAACATTCACCTGCCAAACTTTGCCAAAGGCGGCATCTATCAGGGCGCGGGAAAAACAGTCTGCGTACCCGGGCTTAACTGCTATTCGTGCCCCGCGGCATCGGGTGCGTGCCCCATCGGGTCGTTCCAGTCGGTAGTAGGTTCATCCAAGTTCAACTTTTCTTACTATGTTACCGGTACGCTCATTTTGCTCGGCGTGCTGCTGGGACGCTTTGTATGCGGCTTTCTGTGCCCGTTTGGCTGGCTGCAGGAGCTGCTTCACAAGATTCCTGGCAAAAAGTTCTCCACGAAAAAGCTCAAGCCGCTCACGTACATCAAGTACGTCGTGCTGCTGTTTGCTGTGGTAGTGCTGCCTGTGCTGGTGGTCAACGATCTGGGGATGGGAGATCCGTTCTTTTGCAAATACATCTGTCCGCAGGGCGTGCTCGAGGGCGCCATTCCTCTGGCCATTGCCAATGCCGGCATTCGATCTGCGTTGGGACAGCTCTTTACTTGGAAACTTGCCGTTCTCATTGCCGTGGTAGTGCTGAGCGTTTTGTTCTATCGCCCCTTCTGCAAATGGATTTGCCCGCTCGGCGCATTCTATGCGCTCATGAATAAGGTGTCCTTGTTGGGGATTCAGGTCGACGCGTGCAAATGCATCTCGTGCGGCAAGTGTTCAAGGGTTTGTCAGATGGACGTTGATGTGGTCCGCGCGCCCAATCATGCCGAATGTATCCGGTGCGGAAAGTGCATTGGGGCCTGCCCCGTCGATGCCATCAGCTATCGCTATGGCCTGGATGTGTCGGCGGAAAAGCTTCCCTTGACTGCCGATAAAAAGTAAACAAGCTTCGACAAAACGGAGGAATGACTATGAAGCTTTCTAAGATTGCGGCCCTGTTTATGGTGCCGGTATTGGCCTTGTGCCTTGTGGCATGTTCGGCGCCCGGTGGCAATGCGAGCGAATCTGCGAGCTCCGATCCTAAGATCGCAGAACTCACTGCGCAGAAGCCGGCCAATGCCGACGAGGCCGCCGAGCTGTATGCGAAGCTCATGCAGAAGGAGAACGAGATCTTTTCGAGTGATAACGCGCTGTGGGAAAAGGTATTCAACGCGGCAAATAAAGACTCGGCAATGATTGAGGATGGCAGCAATTACGGCGATTTCCTGCTCAAGACCATCGACGGCGCTAAGGATGAGTTTACGGCGGATGAGCTTAAGACGCTCAAGGCCGGTGCACAGCAGATCAAGGAGATCGAGGACAAGCTCGAGAGCTTGGAGAAGGAGTTCCCCGGCTGTGGAAGCACGCCGAGCGCAGGCGAGAGCGTCGACGCTTCGACCGCTGGCATGACGGCTGGTGCCAATGCTTCGAGCGAGGCGACGAAGTTCCCCAGCTTTACGGGCAAAGACCTGGATGGCAACGACGTGAACAGCGACGAGCTGTTCTCTAAGAACAAGGTCACCGTCATGAACTTCTGGTTCACCACTTGCAAGCCGTGCGTGGGCGAGCTGGGCGACCTTGAGAAACTGAATCAGGAGCTTGCCGAGAAGGGCGGCCAGGTCGTGGGTGTCAATTCCTTTACGCTCGATGGCAACAAGGGCGAGATTGCAGATGCCAAGGACGTGCTGAGCAAGAAGGGCGTGACATATAAGAACATCTGGTTCAAGTCGGATAGCGAGGCCGGTAAGTTCACATCAAATTTGTTCTCGTTCCCGACAACGTATGTCATCGATCAGAACGGCAACATCGTAGGGGATCCAATCGTGGGAGCCATTAGCTCCGCCGAGCAGCGCGCAGCACTCGACAAGCTTATCGACCAGGCGATTGCGAATAGCGAGCAGTAAAAAACGCGTAAAGCATGGCGAGGATCGTGCGCCGCTGTGCGGAGTAGTCCGCTGCCTTTCAAGATAATCTCCACCATATAGAGGTCCCGCTCGGGGCCTCTTCTTTTGGGTGCCGTCCCGTTCGTTTTTTGGCGCGGTTCGTTGCATTCCTCACTGGTGTCGGTGAAAAATGGGGATAGAGTAGGACAAACGCGTCGAATACGAACGGCGGGGGAGAGCGGGCAGGGTGCCTGCGCAGGAGAGGTTGCCGTCCATGTTGGAGCTCAAAGGTATTTGCAAAAGGTACGTTACGCAGTCGTTTACGCAGGTGGCGCTCGACAACGTAAGCCTGTCTTTTCGCGATAACGAGTTCGTGGCCATTCTGGGTCCCTCGGGCTCGGGCAAAACTACGATGCTCAACGTTATCGGTGGGCTCGATCATTTCGATTCTGGTGACTTGCTGATCGACGGCATATCGACCAAGGACTTTCACGATCGCGATTGGGATGCCTATCGCAATAACCGCATTGGCTTTGTGTTCCAGAGCTATAACCTCATTCCGCATCAGACCATTTTGGAAAACGTGGAGCTGGCGCTTACGCTCACGGGCGTGGGGCATGCCGAGCGCCGCCAGCGTGCGCGCGAGGCGTTGGAGAAAGTCGGCCTGGGCGAGCACATGAACAAGCGCCCGAGCCAGCTATCGGGCGGACAGATGCAGCGCGTGGCCATCGCCCGTGCCCTGATCAACGATCCCGAGATTGTGCTGGCCGACGAGCCGACCGGCGCCTTGGATTCCACAACGTCCGTGCAGGTCATGGACTTGCTCAAGGATGTGGCGCGCGACCGCCTGGTTATTATGGTCACGCACAATCCCGAGCTGGCGTACCAATATGCCACGCGCATCGTCAATCTGGCGGACGGCAAGATCACCGACGATTCCGATCCCTTCGATGCTGCCAAGGCCGCGCGCCGCGAAGCCAAGCCTACGCGCAAAACCTCGATGAGCTTTGTGACGGCGCTGGGGCTTTCTGCTCGAAACCTCATGACCAAGAAGGGCCGTACGGCCATGACGGCCTTTGCGGGCTCGATTGGCATTATCGGTATCGCGGCGATTCTGGCGCTGTCCAACGGCGTAAACGGCTACATCAAAAAGGTCGAGGAGGATACGCTTTCGAGCTACCCGCTCACCATCTCCAAGCAGGACTACGACCTGTCGTCCATGATGGGCGGACAGGGGGCTGTGGATGATGAGGCGTCCAACGGCGAGGATTTATCCGACGACGGCACCGACGGCAAGGCTCCGGGAACCGATAAAATCCCCGTGGTCACGGCCGTAAAGGATATGTTTGCGAGTGTTAAGTCCAACGACATGACGAGCTTTAAGGCATGGCTCGATGCCGGTGGCGACGGCATCGATAAAGAGGTCAACGCCATTCAGTACGGCTATGGCGTAACGCCGGTTGTCTATCGCGCGGGCAAGGGAGACGAGAGGCCTGTCCGGCTGGTGCCCAATGCCATGACCGAGGCCATGAGCGGCGGCGCGAGCTCGGCGGCAACGGTGAGCATGGAATCCATGGGAACCTCGGTCTTTAACGAGATGATTGACGACCAGAGCCTGCTCGACAGCCAGTACGATGTCGTCGCCGGTCATTGGCCCACGTCCGCAAACGAAGCCGTAATGGTGCTTTCGAGCCGCGGTACGGTGGGCGACTATACGCTCTACAGCATCGGTGCGCTGGATATCGATGAGCTCAACGACCTGGTTAACAGCGCCATGACGGCTGACGGTAAGATCGAAACGCCCGAGACCGGCGCCGACTTTACCTACGACGATGCGCTGTCCACGACGTTTAAGGTGCTGTCGCCGGCCGATGCCTATCGCAAAAACGAAGAGACCGGCATGTGGACCGACATGTCTGACGACGCCGACTTTATGGCTGCCAAGGTTGCCGACGGTATTGACGTGCACATTGTGGGCGTGGTGCGACCTAACGAGACGGCCAATGCGAGTGCGTTGTCTCCGGGCATTGCCTATACGCATGCACTGACTCGCCAGCTTATGGAGCGCGCCGCCGATTCGCAGATTGTGCAGGAGCAACTCGCCCACCCCGAGACGGATGTTTTTACGGGCAAAACCTTCGACGAACTGCAAGGCGAGGCCAAGCAAGGCGTGGATCTGGGCAGCATGTTCAGTGTGGACGAGGCGGCGCTCAAGAGCGCGTTCTCGTTCGATACGTCTGCACTTTCGGGTGCGGCCGGCGGTATGGACCTGTCGGGTCTTGACTTGTCCGGGCTGGACATTGACCTTTCGGGCGTTGGCAAGGACATCGACTTCAGCGACATCATGGCAAAAGCGCCAACCCCAGATTTCTCGGGTATCTTTGACGGTCTGGAACTCACGCCCGAGCAAATGCAGCAGGTGGGAACACTAGCCAACCAGCTGTTTGAGGGCTTTTTGCAGTCTGATCAGTTTAAGGCGCTGTCGCCCGAAGATCTTAAGGACGCGTCAAAGCTCTCTGCCGCATTCTCGACGTATCTTGAGAATGATGACACAGCTCAGCAAATCCTGGCCCAGCTCAAAGCGCTCGGCGGCGATGCCCTGGCCGAGCGTCTGCAGCAGGCGATGAGCGACTATGTGCAAAAGCAGCTGGCTCCGTATCTGCAGCAGGCTATGGATCAGGTGATGAAGGCAATCAGCGAGCAGATAGCGTCGACGGTATCATCCCAGCTCAAGGCGGGCGCGGCAGGGCTTATGGACCAGGTGGCGACGCAGATGTCTTCGAGTTTTGCTAACCTGGCGAGCGCCATGCGCGTGGATGCGAGTGCCTTTGCTCATGCCATCCACTTCAACATGGACGCCGAGGACCTGAGCTCGCTCATGATGAGCTATGCGAAGGCGTCGAAGCTCACCTACGACAACAATCTGACCACGTTGGGCTATGCGGACGAGGCAGACCCCATCTCAGTCAAGATTTTCCCGCGTGACTTTGAGGCCAAGGAGCGCGTGCTCGATCACATCGACGCGTACAACAAGCAGGTCAAAGCCTCTGGCCACGATGAACAGGCAATCTCATACACCGACTACATGGGCATCATCATGGGTTCGGTGACCGACATCGTGAACACCATCAGCTTGGTGCTCATCGCATTCGTGAGTATCAGCCTGGTGGTGAGCTCCATCATGATCGGCATCATCACCTACATCAGCGTGCTGGAACGCAAAAAGGAGATTGGCATCCTGCGCGCGATCGGCGCGTCGAAGCGCAACGTGGCCAACGTATTCAATGCCGAGACATGTATCGAGGGCCTCATTGCCGGCGTCTTTGCTATTGTCGTCGTGGTGGCCGTGAGCTTTCCGGTTAATGCCTGGGCGCTTGCTGCCAAACAGGTACCCAATCTGATGAGCCTGCCCGTGCAGGATGCGCTGGTGCTCATTGCAATTTCGGTGCTGCTGACGGTTGTCGCTGGCCTGCTGCCGGCCCGTAGCGCATCCAAAAAGGATCCCGTGGAAGCCCTGCGCTCCGAATAATGCGACAAAAGGGTTGTTCCTTTGTCACATTGAGACCCTTGCGAAATCGGGGTCTAATACTTTTCCGAGAAGTGAACGAGTCAAAATGGGCCCCCGAAGCATCGGCACTTTCGAGATGCAATTTCCTGCGGTTTTGCCATCCAAATCCTGCGGGTTTGACGTCTAAAAATGTCGATGCTTCGGAGGTTCAAAAACGGTCGTTCACTTCTCGGAAAAGTATTAGACCTCGTTATATTGGCGGCGTTCGCGAGCGGCAACCAGAGTGCAGCCTCCTAGCCCTCCTTTGCAGAGAGCATGAGCCTAATTTCCGGATGGGTGTATTCGTCGAACTCTTCTTTGGGCTCGGTGTCAAAGGTGTAGTACGACCTGATGGATTCGCCCTCCGTCTTGATGCTGATTTCTTCATATAGGGAGCCGGCTAAAAATGCCTGCTTAAATTCATCCGACAGGCTGCATGGCGTGAGGAGGCCCGGTGTGGCAACGGAAACGTCCAGCCCATTGAGCGGGGCATAGAGCGTCGCGATATCCTGCTCGGCGCGGGCGAGGTTGTCTGCAAGGCTTGCCTCGGGGTCGATCTGACTGACGTAATCGACGTCCGTGAGCGTGCCGTCTACATCAAAAGAAAGGTAGATATAGGCTGCTTGAGCGCCGAGGTCATTATCGCGCAGATAGCCGATTATGCGGTAGCCGTAGTCGTGATACGACTCGTATGGGTCGTCTGCTGCGACGCGTTCGCACACGGGCTCCAAGGCATCTTGCGCGATGGCGAGCTGCTCGGCGGCTGCAGCCTTTCTTACCTGAAGCGCGTTATTTCCCTGGACAAACTGCGGGATGTAGACGCCAAGCAGCACAATGGCGGGCACCACCGCGAGAGCTATGATCTGCTTCTTGACGCTTGGAATCGTCACGCCGTATGCGTTTGCCATGGCCTCGGCATTGCTCGAGGTTTCGGCTAGCACGTCTGCCGCCGTGGCGACTGCCCCTACGGCGCCGGCGACCTCGGCGGCACCGCCCAGGTTGCGCGCGAGATCGTTATCGCTGTTCTTGAGCAGGCGGCCGGCAGCTTGCGTGGCAAGCACGCCGGCGACCTCCGCGGAACGGTCCTTGTTGGTCTGGGCTACCGTGAGCCTGCTCTGCAGCTCCTTCCACTGTTTGCCCTGCATTCCAAAGCGCGGCGCAAGAGCGCAATAGCAAAAGATGGCGAGTTCGATAACGGTGAGTGCGATGGCGGTATATATGCCCGCGGGTTGGAATTCTTTTTGGTGGAACGCGATATCGTTAATCATTTGGAGCGGCAACATCAACAGGCATGCCACGAACGACATGACGAGTGCGGTCGCTGCGATCTTGGGGTATGTGCAGTACCGCTGGATGCGTTTCTTTTCTTGCTCGGTGAGCTGCTGCATGGGGCCTCGACTCTCATCGTTTTTCGGGGGCGATGTGCACACGCTCTTGAGTATAGATGAGTGGAGGGTGTCTGTTGTTCAAACGTAGTGTCAACGGCATGGTATTGGTGGTTGTCGTGATCATGAACGTCGTTTTTGGAGCATGGAGTCGCTGTCGTGGGGCGAATGACGCGCAAGGGGGTTGCCGTGGGACAGTCTCTCACTGTTTGTGAGCGCCAGCAAATCGAAGGTGAATGGTTTTCCGAGAAGTGAGCGACCTATTCTGGACCCCTGATGCATTCGCACTTTTGGATGCAAAAACCGCAGGGTTTGAGCGACAAAACCGCAGGAAATGGCTCTCCAAAAGTATCGATGCATCGGGGCCCCGATTTCACTCGTTCACTTCACGGAAAAGCTTTCACCTTCGTTGCGTGAGGCAACGGATGGAAGGGTGATTATCGTCAAGTAGCTACCTCTGCCTTGTGAATCATCTGAAGCACAAGGCATAATGCATGTGACAAAGGGACGGCCCTTTGCCGCATTGATCTGAGAGTAGATGTTGATGATTCTATCGTTGGCCCCTATGGAGGGGATTACTGGGCATGTGTTCCGTCGCGTGCATGCGGAGTGCTTCGGTGCACTCGATTGCTATTACACGCCGTTTTTGCCGCCGCCGCGGGTGGGAAACCGCTTTGGCGGCAAGGCGTTTAAGGAGATCGATCCTGCCAATAACCATGGGCTCAACGTAGTGCCCCAGCTCATGTCCAAGAACGCGGACGAGTTTGTGTGGGCGGCACAGGTGCTCGCCGACATGGGATACCGTGAGGTCAATCTCAACCTTGGCTGCCCCTCGGGTACGGTTGTTGCCAAGGGTAAAGGATCGGGCTTCTTGCGCAACTTGGACGAGCTCGAGGTGTTCTTGAGCGATGTGTGCGAGCGGTCGCCGTTGCCGGTATCGGTCAAAACTAGGCTGGGGCTCGAGGACGACGACGAGTATGAGCGCGTGCTCGATCTGTATTGCCGCATGCCGCTGGCAGAGCTAATCGTGCATCCGCGTGTGCAAAAGGACCGCTATACGGACTCGCCGCGCAAGGAGTTCTATGGCGAGACGCTGGAGCGTGCGCCGTTCCCGGTTGCCTATAACGGCGATATTTTTGATCTTGAGGATATGGATGCGCTGGTGGAGGCCTATCCCGGCACACGTCATGTGATGCTGGGGCGTGGCTTGCTTGCGAACCCCGCGCTGGCTCGCATAGTCAAGGGCGGCCCTGCTGCCACGGCAGCCGAACTGCATCGTTTCCATGACACGCTGTTTGCGGCATATGCAGAAGAGATTGGCGGTAACGCGGTCTTTCGCATGAAGGAGTGGTGGTTCTACGCCAAATGCGCCTTCGCCGACCCCGCTACCGTTCACAAGCTCGTGCGCAAGACTAAAAAGGTCGACGAATACCGCGCCGCCGTCGATCGTGTCTTTCGCGAACAGCCGCTTGCGCCCATAGCCCGCTTCCACGGCTAGTTAGCCGTTGGGGACGTTCTTTAACGACTGGTCATTTAAGAGCGTCCCCAATGACTATGGGACGGACGGGATGCGCGTACTAGAGCAGGTTCTTCTGTACCCACGCGATGATGTCGCTCGACTCGTAGAGTGGCTTGCCGTCGATGAACAGGCAGGGAACCTGGCGTTTTCCGCCGACGGCGATAAGCGTTTGCTCGGCATCGGAATCGGTCGAGATATTGCGTTCAGGAATGGTTACGCCGTTATCGGCCAAAAAGCGCTTGACCTTTATGCAGTACGGGCAGCCGGTCATAACGTAGAGCACGAGCTCGTGATCAGTAGCCATAGGTCTCCAATCGGTTGAGGTTTTGATTGAAATACCCAAAGCCGCCGCGGTCTATGCGCGCGTCAACGACGACTCGATGGCCTGGACCAAAAACGCCGTGGCTCCGGTGCCGCAGGGCTTGTCGTAGTAGTCAACAAAGCGCTGGTCGGCAAGATAGCCGTGGGCGAGGCCCAGATACGCTTCGTTCTGGGGCTCGTGTCCCCAATTAAGGCCAATCCATCGACGATGCATCGCGACAAGCTTACGAGCCTCGTTGCTCTCTGGGTCGCCAATGCCTATGGCAATCGAGAGCTGGCCCAGAATAGCGTGTTCAAGTTCCTTCATGTCGTTCCATGTCTCGGGGTCCATGTCCAGCAGCGCTTCGTTTGCTGCATCGAAAGCCTCATCGCCATAGCGCGCCCGCGCCTCGGCACCGTAGCGCTCCTCGTTTTCTTGCACGGCGCGCCAGCGCTCCAGTTGCGGCAGGACGGCGCCCATGAGCGAGACGGCTTCGTCGAGCGACATGCCGGTGTTTTGCGCCAGCCGCGGAGCGCAATCCTCGATCATCGCCTCCATGGTGGTGTCGTAGGTGTACTTGCCGTGGTCGTAGCACCACTTGCAGTAATGGTCGGTCGTGGCGCCCGTTGCATCGGTGCCGCAGTCGTCGGGCGTGAGTATCATGCCGCAGCTCTGGCAATAATGCTCGGGCATTTCGAGCAGGTGGGACAGTGGCTCGCCGGTTACGGCGGCAATGAGCTTCATCATGTCGATGCCCGGGGTGACCTCGTCGCGCTCCCAACGGCTGACGGCTTGGCGTGTGACGAAGAGCTTGGCGGCGAGCTGCTCCTGGGTAAGGTGATGGGCGCGACGAACGGCAATGAGCTTTTCTGCAAAGGCCATAGCGGCTCCTTTCTGCTGGTTGATGGCTTAAGCATACGCGGCGGCAGGCGCCCTTCCAAGCAACCGTTGGTTGCACGACAGGAGTCCACGGCGAAGAATTGCGCGCAACGCCCCACGCCTCCATGCCGTACAATGACCGGCATGGAACCTATTGCACACATACATACCGACCTGCCGCAGAAGTTCGGCATTCCGCGCAACAGCTTTTTGGCGCCTCATCTGCAGGGACGCATCGTCTTTGAGCCGGAATTTGCCTCCAATGCAGCGGTTGAGGGCCTGGACTCCTTCTCGCACCTATGGCTGCTCTGGCGCTTCGAAAACGGAACGCCTGGCGGCACGGCTAAGGACATAGCTACCGATGCCAAGACACAGAACAGGCCCGGCACCAATGCCAAGTGGTCGAAAACCGTGCGTCCGCCGCGTCTGGGCGGAACCGAGCGTGTGGGCGTCTTTGCCACGCGCAGTCCGTTTCGCCCTAATCCCATCGGGCTTACCTGCGTCAAGCTTGATCGTGTCGAGCTCACCGACGATGGCCCCATCATCCATGTGCTGGGGGCCGACCTGCGCGATGGCACGCCCATCTACGACATTAAGCCCTACATCCCGTTTGCGGACTGTCACCCGGATGCGACCGGCGGCTGGATTGAGGATGCTCCGGGGCAAGAGCTCGATGTTGAGTTTCCGCAAGCTCTGCAGGATATGGTCCCGCCCGCAAAGATTTCTGGCTTGGTCGAGGTTCTACGCCAAGATCCGCGCCGCGCGGGCAGCAAACACGAGCCAAACCGCATTTACCACTTGGCCTACGCCGGGCTCGACATATCGTTTACGGTCGACGAAACCCAGCTAACCGTAGTCGCCGTCAACGACGCGCAAGACTAACCAGCCATTCGTCCGCACCCGTCAAATTAAGCGCCAAACTCCGCGCCAAAACCGCCCACGCTGGTGGACAATAACGCCTATCGAATCATTCCGCTCTGCACGGGAGTCCAGCATGAAATACGACTTCACTTCAATCATCGACCGCCACGGCATGGACTCCATCGCCGTTGACTCCTGGGGCGAGATCCCCGGTATGGCTCCGAACGCACCCGACGAGGGCTTCGACCGCATTCCCATGTGGGTGGCCGACATGAATTTTGCCACGGTCCCCACGGTCCAGGAGCACATCATTCAGCGTGCCCAGCACCCCATGTTTGGCTACTTTAACCCGCGCGCTGAGTACTTCGATCGCATCATCGAATGGCAGAATCGCCGCAATGGCGTCGAAGGTTTGAGCCCTGAACATATCGGCTACGAAAATGGCGTGCTGGGCGGCGTCGTGTCGACGTTGCGCGCGTATGTCCAGCCGGGCGATGCGGTGCTGGTCCACAGCCCCACCTACATTGGCTTTACCAAGTCCATTGAGGCCGCGGGCTATCGTATTGTCCACAGCCCGCTTAAGCTCGACGACCAGGGCGTGTGGCGTATGGACTTTGAGGACATGGAGCACAAGCTCGCCCAAAACCACATCCATGCCGCGGTGTTCTGCTCGCCGCACAATCCCTGCGGCCGCGTATGGGAGCGTGACGAGATCGAGCGCGCCATGGACATCTATCGCCAGCAAGATTGCGTGGTGATCTCGGACGAGATTTGGTCCGATATCATCCTGCCGGGGCACAAGCATATCCCGACGCAGTCGGTGAGCGAGGACGCCCGCATGCGCACGGTTGCCCTCTATGCGCCGAGCAAGACGTTTAATCTGGCGGGTCTGGTCGGCAGCTACCACATCATCTACAACGAGACGCTGCGCGACCGCGTGTGCGCCGTGTCCAACAAGACCCACTACAACGAGATGAACGTCCTCTCCATGCATGCGCTTATCGGTGCCTACCAGCCGCAGGGCTACGAGTGGGTGGACGAGCTCAACCAGGTGCTTGCCGGTAATATCGAGTACTTCTGCACGTATGCAGAAAAACACTGGAAGGGCGTTGCGTTTTCGCGTCCGCAGGGCACGTACATGGTGTTTCTGGACTGCACCGAGTGGTGTCGCGAACATGGCCGCGATATTCAGTGGCTGCTCGACGAGGGGGCGCGCGTGGGCGTGGGGTATCAGGACGGCCGTCCGTTCCACGGGCCCTGCCACATTCGCGTGAATCTGGCGCTGTCGCTTTCGCGCGTAAGGGAGGCGTGCGACCGCCTGGACCGCTACGTTTTTAATGCACGGTAAGTGAGCACTGCATGCGGGGCCTTCTGCCAAGTTGGCTGGAAGGCCCCGCATAGTAAAGCATCTGTAACAATTGGGTGCTCGTGTGGTTTTGTTTGCTATTATCTTTAACCATTTAAGTCTGTAAACAGGATCGTCTGGAGTTCGATGAAAAGACCCCGTCGCTCGGTTGCCATTTCGTTGTTTGTTGCGCTTGCAGTGGCGAGCGCCTTTGTCATAGCGATAGCCGGCTGCTCCGGGTCGAATGACGAAGCCTCGACGCCAGCATCAAAAGCCCCGGACGCCTCGCAGGCCAAAGACGACGACCTTAAGACGCTCAACGTCGGCAGCGACCTCTATCCACCGTTTGTGTATACCGACGAGTACGGCGATATCGTTGGCCTGGACGTCGAGATATTAACCGAGGCTTTGGCCCGCATTGGTTACAAGCCAAAATACCAGCTGATCGATTGGGAAAAGAAGAAAGAACTGCTGGCGAACGGCGAGCTCGATTGCGTCATGGGCAGCTTTAGCATGACGGGTCGCGAAAACGAGTATCGTTGGGCAGGCCCGTACCTTGCGAGCCGTCAGGTGGTCGCGGTCGATCCCGAGAGCGATATCTACACGCTTGCCGATCTTGAGGATAAGATCGTGGCGGTTCAGTCCACCACCAAGCCTGAGGGCATTTTGCTTAATCGCACAAATGAAAACGTTCCGCAGATCAAGGAACTCTACTGCTTTTCGGACCGTTCATGCCTGAACCCGGCGCTCGTCGAGGGCCTGGTCGACGCCATCGCCGCGCATGAGTCCTTGCTGCTCACCTACGAAAAAGACTATGGCGTAACGTATCGCATTTTGGATGAGCCGCTGCTAGAGGTTGGTTTGGGCACCGCTTTCGATATCAACGATACGCGCGGCATCGACGTCAAGCTCACTCATGCCTACCAAGAAATGCTTGCCGATGGCACCATGGAACGCCTGGTGTCAAAGTACTTCGATGACCCTTCGTCATTTTTGAATGTGGAGGGTCTGTCATGATCGATGCACCCGACCACGCCGCTCAGGAGCGGGGCAATCGTTCGGCAGGGGCATGGCTCCTTGTCGCTCTGCTGGGGATAGCGCTCTCGGTTGCTGCCGGCATGATGAGCTACGGTTACACGACGGCCCAAGCCGAGCAGCGCTTTGCCGACGTTGTCGATTACGTGGCGACGCAGAGCCTTTCCTACGATGCATTCAACAGCGCCTATACGACCAAAAACCTGATTCGCGTTACGGAGATTGCCGGAGAGGCTGCCCGCGATATGGAGCGCGACGGTTCGGTGGATAGCGCCATGCTGGAGCAATACGCCGACCAGTTCAGCGTGAGCGCGCTGATCGTGACGGACGCATCGGGCAATTTGGTGTCCGAGTCCTCGACGGGCGATGTAGGCTACGAGTCGCTCGCTACGTATCTCAAAGAATCACCCGTGCTGGAGGTGGCAACTCATCCGCTTAAGTCCTATACCGCCCGCATTACGCTTGCGGATGATTCGGTCGCAGACATTGGCTGCGTGACTCGGCAGGATGGCGAGGGCATCGTTATCGCGGTAAGGCATCAGAGCGCGAAGGCGGTTGCAGGCAATACACTCAAACTGCAGAGCTTGCTCGAAGGCTATGAAACCATCGATAGCGGCAATATCGTGATCGAAAGCGACGGCAAGGTCGTTGCGACCAATGCCGTTGAACCCACCGTATTGGGCGTATTCGATCTGCCTGCGACGGACGTCTTCATTGTCGACGGTATTAAGGATCGATGCCTGGCTGGTAAGGTCAGATTGGTTAACGCCGACGGCGAGTGGTATTTGGGCACATTTGGAAAAGCGCACAAATTCTATGTGTACACCTATGCCTCGGCGCGGCGTTACTTTGAGGTTGTAGCGGCTGTTGCTGCCGGCGTGCTGGCGCTCTACAGCGGTGTTATAGCCGTTGTTGTGACGGTGCGTCGCCGCGCTGATCGCCGACGTTTGACGGACTTGCTACAGCAGGAGCGCGACTATGGCGACAAGCTGGCAAAGGCAGCGCGTGAGGCCTCGTCTGCCAACTCGGCAAAGACGGAGTTTCTGCGTCGCATGAGCCACGATCTGCGCACGCCCATCAACGGCATTCGCGGCATGGTCGAGGTTGGCGACGCCAATGCGAACGATCTGCAAAAGCAGACTGAGTGCCGCTCGAAAATCTGGACGGCATCGGGACTGCTGCTCGACCTTGCCAACGAGGCACTCGATATGAGTCGCCTGGAGAGCGGACAGGTCGACCTGAACCTCGTGCCCATAAATTTGGTGGCCCTCAACTGTGAAGTGCGCGATATTCTGGAGCGCCAGGCCGAGGAGCGTCTGGTGACAATTATCTGCGACCAGCAGACGCTTAATCATCCCTATGCGCGGGTGAGCGTGACGCACCTCAAGCGCTTGTTGCTCAATATTGCCGGCAATGCCGTCAAGTACAACCGCCAGGGCGGCTATGTCCGCCTGGTGTGCCGCGAAGTGGAGCCAGCGGATGGCGTTCCTGTCTATGAATACACGATCGCCGATAACGGTATTGGCATGAGCGAGGAGTTCCAACAGCACCTCTACGAGCCGTTTTGCCGCGAGGAGCAACAGGTGGAAGGCGCTTCATCGGGAACTGGCCTGGGCGCGCCTATCGCAAAACAGTTGGTCGAGCTTATGGGCGGAACCATGAGCTTTACGAGCGTCTTGGGGCAGGGGACGACGTTTACCATCCGTCTGCCGTTCGAGAAATGCAAACGCTCCGAGATTCCTCAGGCAGTTCGCGCGGATGCGGGCGATGGCGATGCGCTCCAGGGCTTGCGCGTTTTGCTCGTAGAGGATAACGATCTGAATGCCGAGATCGCGCAGTTTACACTCAGCCGTGCCGGTGCCGTCGTGACGCATGCTAAGGATGGCGAGTCTGCCGTTGAGGCGTTTGCCGCGAGCGCACCGCACGAGTACGACGTGGTGTTGATGGACATCATGATGCCGGGCATCGATGGCCTTGAGGCCACGCGTCAGATTCGAGCGCTCGATCGCGAGGATGCCGCGACCACGCCGATTATCGCCGTGAGCGCCAACGCCTTTGCCGACGACCGCAGGCTTTCGCGTGAGGCGGGCATGGATGCGCACCTGAGTAAACCCGTGAGCTCGCAGGAGCTCGTCGAGGCGCTAGCGCACATTGCCGCCGACGCTTCATAAGCATATGGCCCGGTTCCAAGGTGGGTTGGAACCGGGCCATATTGCTATTTGTGGGTTTTGCTTTTGAGGCTTACTTTTCCTGAATCTGCTTACCGCAGAGATGCTCAATCGAAATCTCGTAAAGCTGGACGCCCTTGATGTCCTTGGCGATCTCCTCCTCGACTTCCTCGGCGGAAGGGTAGTACTTAAGCGCGAGCTGGCGGACTTTGTCCTCGATAAACGCGGGAGTGTCATTCGCCAGGCGACAACGGCCAAAGACGACGGTGCTCATAACGTAGGGAGCCCAGTCGCCGTCCTGGTACCACTCGTTGCCGTAAACGGTAAAACAGACCTTGTCATCGCGCTTGAGTGCGTCGACCTTGTGGCCAGCTTTGGCACCATGGAAATAAATCTTGTCGTGCTCGGTGTCGAAGAAGTAGTTGACGGGAATGGCGTACGGGTAGCCATCGTCGCCGTTGACGGCAAAGACGCCGCGCTTGCAGGTAGCGAGCAGTTCGCGCGCTTCCTCGTCGGTGATGGCGCGTTTCTTTCGACGTAAGGGCCTAAACATCGTTGGCTTCCTTTCTGCTGTGTATGGTGGTTGAGCACAAACTATAGCGAAACAGTTCCGTTTTTCTTGATGCGGGCGAGCATGTTTTTGAGCTTGTTAAAGTCGAGCGGCTTGGGCAGGTGAGCGTTCATGCCGGCATCGTGTGCCGCCTGGGCATCCTCGGCAAAGGCGTTGGCGGTGAGCGCAATGATGGGGATATCGGCTGCATCGACCTTCTCGCTCAGGCGAATCGCGCGGGTTGCCTCGTAGCCGTCCATGCCCGGCATCATGATGTCCATCAGAATCGCATCGAAGCTGCCGGCGGGACGGCCAACGTATAGGTCGACCGCTTCGTTGCCATCGGCGGCGCGAGTTACGACAATGCCTTCGCTTTCGAGCAGCGCCTGGGCAATCTCGGCATTCAATTCGTTGTCTTCGGCGAGCAGCACGTTCATGTCGGCGAGCGAGCAGTCGAGCGCCCTCTCGACCGTATCTGCCCGCGTCTGAGGGTTCTTGTCGATATCGAGCGGAATCTGGACGTTGAACGTACTTCCCACGCCAACCTCACTCGAAATCTCAATCGTACCGCCCATCAGTTCAATAAGCGACTTGACGATTGGCATGCCCATGCCGGTTCCTTGGAACTTGCTGCGCGCATTGTCACCTTCTTGTGCAAACGGCTCATAGATGTGCTTTAAAAACTCGGGAGCCATGCCAATGCCGGTATCCGAAACGCTAAAGCAAAAGAGCGCGCGCCCGTTATCGAGTGGCTTGGTCTTTGAGCTAAAGGTGACGGAGCCGCCGTGCTTGTTGTACTTAATGCTGTTGTTTAACAGGTTGATCATAATCTGTCGGATATGGGTGGGACTGCCGATCATGTATGGTCCCGTGGCGTACGGCAGACTATTGTCCTGCATTGTGATGCCGTTATCGGATGCGCGGAGCTTGCACAGCACCAGCGTATCGTCACAGAGCTTTTTGAGGTTAAAAGGCGCATGCTCCAGTGTTAGCTTGCGGTCTTCGATTTTGCCCATCTCGAGGATGTCGTTGATCAGCGAGAGCAGGTGATTGGCGGCAACGCGCGCCTTGGCACGGCTCTCGCGGGCGACTTGCATATCGCCTTCCTTCAATTCCTCGATCTCGATAAGGCCCAGGATGCCGTTGAGCGGCGTGCGGATGTCGTGGCTCATGCGCGTGAGGAATGCCGTCTTAGCGGCGTTGGCGGCATCGGCTTTTTTGCGCTCGGTTCGAGCGCGCACGAGCGCCCAGATGAGCAGGACGATGCCGACCGACAACATACCGATGAGGGTAGCTGCAATGGCGGTGCGGTTGCGATAAAGGAATTGAAGCGTGTTGGATTCCTGGGCCGTGTACGACGTGGAGGAGAAATTGCTTGCGGAGAGCGATTCTCCGGCATTGATGATGCCCTTGTTGATGATTCCCAGCAGCTCGGGCTTTCCGCGCGAAATCCAGCACGAGAGCTCACAGGTGTCAGGGAGCTCGACCGTCTCGCAGTCCTCGAGATCGTAACGGTCACCGATGGTTTTTACGCGTGAACTGGGAGCGACGATGCAGTGCACCGTTCCCTTCCTGAGGGCGTCGAACGCTTCATCGTCGGATTGGTATTCGGTTACGGTCGCTGTGGGGAACAGACTTTCAAGTGCATTTTTGTTGACAAACGATGATTTGGTACAGGCGATGTTCTGAAGGTCTTTGTTCAGGTTGCTGCCGGTGTAGATGGCGGTGAGGGATATGGTCCCCAACGATATCGACTGCACAACGCCTGTTTGCTCGGCAAACCAGTAATCTCGGTATACCGGCAGCGCAACGTCTATGCTTCCCTTTGACAGGGCCTTTGACATCATCTTGTAGCTATCAAAGGCGACGGTTTTGACCGTAATGCCAAATTTATCGTGCAGCGTCGTTGCAAGCGAGACGAGCGATCCTTCCATTTCGCCGTCTTCGTTACAGTAGGGGAGTTTGCCCGTAATGTAGCCGAGCGTGATGGTGTTGTTGTTTGCTTTGAGCCAGGAACGTTCGGGGCCGTTGAGCGATGATGAACCGCTGTTTTGGGTCGAGTAGCTAGATTTGACTTCGTCGTTATAGCGTGGGTTGACGCGGGCGATTGCCGTCATGGCGGCATTGATGTCGTTCATCAGGTCGGGGCGGCTTTTGGGAACGGCAAGATAGTAGTCGTTCGAACCAATGTAGAACATGGGGGAGGCACTGGGCGACGAGGTCGTGTCGTTCATGATGATGGCATCGACCTCGTTGTTTGCGAGCGCATCGAAAAGGTCGCCGTTACTGCTGATTTCCTTATAGGTACAGGTAATGCCCTCGTTGGCGAGCCATTGCTGGCCAACGATGGTTTGCATGACGCCGGGGTTGCAGCCGATGGTAAGGCCTTGGAGCGCTTGGGGGTCACCCTTGGCCAGATCGTCGCGATCGGGCTTGGCGTAGATGTAGTAGCGCTCGGTGCCCTCGGGGTTCGAGGAAAAGAGCAGCTTTTGGGCGCGTTCCTCGGAGTAGGAGATGTTGGGCATGAGGTCGATCTCGCCCGCCTCGAGCATGTCCATAAGCTCGGCGAAGGTGCCGGAGACGTATTCGTACTGCCAGCCGGGTGTGTAGTACGAGAGGGTCTGGAGGTACTCGTAACCCCATCCCGAGAGACGCTCGCCGGGGGTGCCGTCCTGGAAGCCCTCGTTGTTGACGAGCCAGCCAACGCGGACCGTCTTGACCTGCTGATCGGTATTGGCGGCATAGGCGGGGGCGGGCATGATGGTGCTCAGTACGGCGAGCACGGCAAGCGCGACGGCCAGGGTGCGATATATAACTGAACGAAGGACAGCGGAAGCTCTCACATGCAATCCTAACAAATCGAGACATTACCGCATAAGGATACCAGCTCAGCCTGCCCAGTCGGCAGCTGCACCGCTAAACGCTCCCGCCCGGCAGTTGGGGACAGTCCCAATCTGTCCGGCAGTTGGTAGTCATTGGGGACGTTCTTGTTTGACTAGTCAATTAAGAACGTCCCCAATGACTAGTTCCGTTTGCGGGGGAGGCGTGGGACAATACCGAGCGAATGCGATTGGTTGTTTGGGAAAAGGGGTCGCGATGAACAAGTTGAGGACGCTTGCCGACGTGCTGCGCCAGGCTGGCTTTGCGCGCATCACGGGCCTGTTTCTTATCTTCTATCTGCTGTGCTCGACGGCTGTCTGGTTGTCTGAGCCCGCGACCCTCACGTTTGGCGATGGCCTGTGGTTTAGCTTCGAGACAGTCTCGACGATCGGCTTTGGCGACATTCCGGCCGAAACGCCGGTTGCCCGCGCGATTACCGTTGCCCTGAGCGTTATCAGCATCTTCTACATCGCCATGCTCACGGGTGTGGCGGTGAACTACTGCAATACGCTCATCAAGCTGCGCCAAAAGGACACCATGGCGCGCTTTATGGACGATCTTGAGCATTTGGAAGAGCTCGACCGCGATGAGCTTGCCGATCTTTCGCGTCGCGTGCGCGAATATCGCCGACGCCAACGCTAAGACGAACGTCGTGCGCCACAACAGGGGGGGACTGAATATGAATATCACGGTATACCTGGGTGCCAGCGTCGGTAATGACCCGGCGTTTCTGCCCGCGGTGCAGGAGCTGGGCAACTGGATTGGCGCCAACGGACACGCGCTGGTATACGGCGGGTCCAAGTCGGGACTGATGGGCGCGCTCGCCGATAGCGTACTCGAGGCAGGCGGACATGTGACGGGTGTTGAGCCGAGCTTTTTTATCGAGGCCGAGTTTCAACATGACGGTATCGACGACCTCATCGTGACGAGCGATATGGCCGAGCGCAAAGCCAAGATGATCGAGCTTGGTGATGCCTTCATTGCCTTTCCCGGCGGGACGGGCACGCTCGAGGAGATTGCCGAGGTCATGTCCGCGGTATCGTTGGGGCACCTGAGTGCTCCGTGCATTCTGTATAACCTGGACGGTTACTACAACGATCTCAAGGCGCTGCTCGGGCACATGATCGATAAGGGGCTTTCGAGCCCGAGGCGCCAGCACGGCATCTACTTTGCCGACGATTTGCGCGAGATCGCGTCAATTATCAACGGATAAGTCTTGAGCCTGCCCCGCTATGACTCCCAATGGTGCCGTTCGCGGCGTGGATGGTTGGCCCGCCCGCGCTGTGCCCGTCTTACAATAAAACGTATCTTTGTCGATTTTGACCACGGGAGGTCCCGATGGATAACCTTGCAAAACCCAAAAACCGTGCGCTGTTTTTAGTGAGCGTTGCTGTGACCGGCGCTTTCGCAGGTGCCGCGGTCTGGCTGTTCTTTTTTGTGATGGAGCACGGTATCGACTATCTGTGGACCGAGATTCCGCACATGCTGGGCGCGGCGTCGCCCGAGCTCGCGAGCGGCCCGTTCGGTTTTCTGCCGTACCCGTTTTTCGTCTGCCTGCTGGGCGGCCTGCTGATCGGTCTGTACGAAAAGCTTACGGGCGCCAAGACCGATGACCTCAACCAGGTGATGGCCAAGGTCAAACAAGACGGACGCTACCCGTATGACAATCTGGGCAAACTTTCGCTCGCGGCATTGCTGCCGCTGCTGTTTGGCGGAAGCATTGGACCGGAAGCCGGCCTGACCGGCGTTATCGCGGGTCTGTGCAGCTGGGTCGGCGACCGCATGCGTCGCTTTGGCGCCGAGTTTAGGGAGCTCACGCTGCTGGGTACCCAGGCCGCGTTGACGGCGCTCTTTACCGCGCCCGTCTTTGGCTTTGTGGCACCGCTTGCCGGTAGCGCCGACGGCGACGAGGGCTCTGCGTCCGACGAGATCACCATCAGGCTGCCCAAGGCGCAAAAGACCGTGGTTTACGGCATCGCGATTGCCGGCGGCCTGGGCACCTACCTGCTGCTCGGCCAGCTCATGGGCGGCGGCATGGGCATGCCCAGGTTCGAGGCTGCCGTGGTGGGCAACTTGGAGCTTACCTGGCTCGTCCCTCTGTCGTTGATCGGAACAATCTGCGGCTGGCTGTACTTTGTCTCTGAGCACACGAGCGAAGCGCTTGCCCATGCAATAGGGGAGCGTCCTGTCGTCAAGGCCATGCTAGCCGGTCTGGCGCTCGCCATCTGTGGCACGGTCCTGCCCTACACCATGTTTGCCGGCGAGACCCAGGCCGACGTGCTCATGGAAACCTATCTGACCATTCCCGCCGGCATGCTTATTGCGACCGGTCTTGTTAAGGCCATGCTGACGCCCGCCCTCATCAACCTTGGTTGGCGCGGCGGCCACTTCTTCCCGGTTATCTTCTCGGGCGTAAGCCTGGGCTATGGCCTTGCCATCCTCACCGGCGCCGATCCGGTCTTTTGCGTCGCCGTCTGCACGGCATCGACGATGGGTGCGGTCATGCGTCAGCCCGTCATGGTCGTGGGCCTGCTGCTCATGTGCTTCCCACTCAAGGGTATCGTCTGCATGATCATCGCCGCAGCCATCGCCGCCGGCATTCCACTGCCCAAGCCGCTGCGCAAGTAGCGCGGTTTTTCACGAGTCAATTCCAGGGGTACGAGATGATCCTGTACTTTAGCGCGACAGGGAACAGCGAGCATGTGGCGCGTCGCATTGCAGCGGCGACAAGCGACAAAGTTATGTCGATTGAGCGCTTTGATGCCGAGATCCTTCACCTTGCTGTGATGGAAGGCCCCTGTCGGCTGGGGTTTGTCGCCCCGGTATACGCCTGGGGCTTGCCGACGCCAATGATCGAGTTTTTGAAGACTGTCGACCTATCGGTTGCTGCCGGCACAAAGGGCGGCGAGCGCCCCTATACGTTCTATGTCTCGACATATGGTTCGACGACCGGGCAATCGGCCAAGTTCGTCCGCGATCTGCTACACGAGCGTGGGCTCGAGTTAGATGCGGCGATGAGCGTCAAGATGCCCGATACCTGGACGCCTGTTTTCGACCTGTCTGACCCTCAAAAGGTTGAGGGTATCAATAGAGCTGCCGAGGCGCAGATTGATGCCGTGATCGAGGCGGTGCGGGCACGCCGCACGGGCAACATGATGCGCCATCGCGTGCCTCTGTTTGCATCGTGCGCGTATCACGCAATTGGGCTGCCGCGCATGCAACAGACGAGCAAGTTTGCCGTCGATGCCGATCGCTGCATCGGCTGCGGCCTGTGTGCCAAGCGCTGCCCCATGGCGGCGATTGAGATGCGCGACGGCCTTCCCGTCTGGACAAAGCCGGAGTGCGCAGCCTGCCTTCGTTGCCTGCACTGTTGTCCCAAATTTGCCATCTCGCACGGTAAGCGCACGGCATCCCACGGTCAGTACAGGCATCCCAAACCAGGTGTGAGGATGTAGCGGCTGCTGGCCGCGCTACTTCCAAACTGCGAGCGCTGCAGTGCCCAGGACGATGAGGGCGAGACCGATGGCGCTGCGTCGTGAGGGTTTTTCGTTGAATGCCAGGCGCGCAAATAGTACCGATACGACAATCGATAGTTTGTCGATCTGCACCACGACGCTCACCTGGCCTGTGGCGATGGCGTAGTAATAGAGCAGCCACGATGCTCCGGTCGCGATGCCCGATGTTGCGAGAAATGTGAGTTCGCGCCGGTCAGCGTGCGCGACCTGATCCAGTTTTCCCTTGGCTGCCACGATTGCCCATGCCATAACCAGTACCACACAGGTACGGATTGCCGTGGCCAGGTTGGACTCGACGCCTTCGATGCCAACCTTGGCAAGGATGGACGTGAGCGCCGCGAACACGGCGGCGCCGAGGGCGTAAGCGAGCCAGGTCCGGTCTTGCTGCTGCTCGGGTCCGGCAGACTGCTTCTTCTCGATCATTAAAAACGTGCCGAGGGTGATGACAGCGGTTCCCACGAGCTTAACCGCAAGGTTGCTCGTCTCGCCAAAAAGCACGATGGCGATCAGTGCGGCGAGTACGGTGCTCATCTTGTCGACCGGTACGACCTTATTGACGTCTCCGATGCCCAACGCCTTAAAGTAACAGATCCACGAAGCACCGGTAGCGAGTCCCGAGAGGACGAGAAAGAGCCAAGATCTGGGTTCGATGCTGCCGATGGTTCCAATGGATCCAGAAATGCCCGCCATTGCCCAGGCGAAAACGAGCACCACGCAGGTGCGAATGGCCGTCGCGACATCGGAGTCGGTCTGCTTGATGCCGCATTTGGCCAGGACAGATGTGATGCCGGCAAAGAAAGCCGACACAAATGCTGCTGCGACCCACGACACGGGTGAAATGCCTCCCCAAAGAACAACCGCGCCAGATTTACGGCGCTCGTCCGATGATACCGTCCCGCCATGAAGCTTTGATATCGCTGTGGTGAGACAGGGGCCATAGTTCGAGAGGGCATTTGGTTAAGGCTCGAATCGAAGGTGAATGGTTTTCCGCGAAGTGAACGAGTAAATCTGGACCCCTGGAACATGCACACTTTTTTCGAACAAAACTGCAGGATTCTTAGACAAAAACCGCAGGAATTGAGTCCTTAAAAATGTCGATGCTACAGGGCGCTGTTTTTACTCGTTCACTTCTCGGAAAAGTATTCACCTTCGATATGCTGACGGTGTCTTTTTGGTTGCCAAGAGCTAGACGGCCTGCTGTGAAGGGCGGTGGTGACGCTATGCCGCCTCGTTTCATTGAAAAAATAAGCGGGGTACCACCTAAGCTTTTTATCCGTCGATTACAGGTCGCGTGCTCGATAGACCTTGGTGCTGACAGCGCAGCTGATTGCACATAGTGCGAGCGCCAATACTGCAATTCCTGCACACAGGCAGCCAAGGACGGCGGGATCGGGATTCGCTCCGGCAATCGACATGAGCCAGTTGCTGATGGGGTTGGAGGAGCTCAGCGTGGCCATGGCAAGGCATCCGAGCATGGCAAACAGGCCAACGGATAGGCGCAGCGCCTCCATGTGTCCAAATCGAAAGAACAGTGGCTGCGCCAAAAACACCATCATGAGGGAGATGAGCATCGATGCTGCCGAGGCGATTGCGATCTCAAAGACGGTCTGCCCCGTCGACGAGATACCCGTGTGGTCCAAGAACGGAAGGGCGATGATGTTCAAAAGCACGGCGGCGCATGCCATGACGGCCGAGAAAGCAATAATGCACAGGTAGCGTGCGCAGATGATGTCTTTGCGCGAGAAGGGCAGCGTTGCCCGATAGCGCTCCCATCCGTTTTGATTGTCGAAGCCGGCCAGCGAGCTCATAACCATGATGGGTGACATGGCACTGACCGCGCAGGCGCCGGCGCTCATGCCGGAATCGCCATCCGACGCGTTGGCGAGCGTCAGCACGACGAATATGAATAGGCCGACGCCCGCGATACTCGGGATAAGCGTGCGAACGATGGCGAGCTCGGACATAAAGGCACGTTTCATTTTGAAGCCCCTTTCAGCGTGAGGCGAAGATAGTCATCAATAGTTGCCCGATCGCAGGGAATCTCGGGGAAGGCTTCGAGCGCTTCGCGACGGTTGGGCACGAGCACGTCCACGCTATAGGCGTGGTGGGCGGCACGGGCGCCTTCGACGCAAGCCATAAGCTCGGCGGCCTGTGCTTGGGTGCAGTGGGCAATGCCGGCGCGGTCAGTAATGTCCTCGCGCGGCAGGTCAAACACAATCGAGCCGTTATCGATGCAGATGACGCGGTCGGCGGCGCGATCGAGGTCGGACGTAATGTGGCTCGAGAGCAGCACGCTGCGCTGGCCGTCGGAAACAAAGGCGAGCAGCTCGTCGAGCAGCTCTTCGCGCGCCATGGGATCGAGGCCCGCGGTGGCTTCGTCCAAAACGAGTAGCTTGGCATTGTGACTGAGCGCACACGCGAGCTGCAGCTTCATGCCCATGCCGCGGGAGAGGTCTTTGACCTTGGCTTTGGGGTCAAGGCCAAATCGGTCGATAAATCTGGCGAATGTTTCGCGACTCCATGTGGGGTACGCCGGGCCTACGAGCCTCTCGATCTGGCCCACCTTGAGCGTGGAAGGGAAAGGACACGTGTCCAGGACAAGACCGACGCGGGAGCGCAGGTGGCGCTGCGTCTCGTCGGGCGCTTTGGTGTCGCAGCGCTGTCCAAACAGATGCACCTCGCCGGCATCGAGCTTTATAAGCCCGAGCGCGGCACGAATGGTCGTTGTCTTGCCGGCGCCGTTTGCGCCCACAAAGCCAACGATCTGGCCGGGCTCCACAGCGAGCATGACATCGCTCAGCGAAAAACGGTCGCTCACGCGGCGTGAGACACCTTTGAGTTCTAACAAGTTTTGCATGGTATAGCCTTTCTTGCAGATGGCTACTGCATGGTTTCGGGGGCTACCAGGTCGAGCATCTCGTGCAGCTTGTCGCGCGTGACGCCCAAGGTTTCGGCTTGGCTCGCCGCTTTTGCAAGCAGCTCTTCGATATGGCAGAGCTGGTTTTCGCGCAAGAGCTCCTGGTTGCCCTCGGCGACAAAACAGCCCTTGCCCTGCACGGTGCAGATAAACCCGAGTTGCTCTAGGTCGGCGTAGGCGCGCTTGGTGGTGATGACGCTCACACCCAGGTCGCTCGCGAGTGCGCGGATGCTGGGGAGTTTGGCTCCCGCAGCGAGTGTGCCCGAAAGGATTTGAGCTTTGACCTGCGAGGATATCTGTTCGTAGATGGGCTTATCGCTCGAATTGGATAGGATGATGTCCACAGCGGCTCCTTAGCTGTTGGGCTACACGTGTATATAACCGGTAAGCACAGTATATATACACTATGCACAGTTATGCAAGAGGCAATAGGGATTGTCCGCTCGTTCGTTCATCTCAATCTGTAACATCTGGAACCGATTTGGACGGCTACCTGTTACAGATTGAGATTTTGCTGGCGGGCCCCACCTGTTTGTCTAAATCTGTAACAGGTAGAGGTTCAAAAACCGTCTAGATGTTACAGATCGAGACGAACTGCTGCGGAGTGCCGCCATCGACTGCTACCTAGGCCCCAACTGATGAATTTGTCCTGATAGGTGCCCTATGACGGGATTTCGCGGCTACAATAGTGCGGTTACATCGACGTAATGCACTCAATGCAAGAAAGGATCCGCATGGCAAGCCTGTCGGATGAAATCTCGTCGCGCCGCACATTCGCGATCATCAGCCACCCGGACGCCGGTAAGACCACGCTTACCGAGAAGCTGCTGCTCTATACCGGCAGCATTCAGACCGCCGGCTCGGTCAAGGGCAAGAGCTCGGCCAAGCATGCCGTCTCGGACTGGATGGACATCGAGAAGGAGCGCGGTATTTCCGTTACCTCCTCGGTGCTGCAGTTCACCTATAACGGCGCCTGCGTCAATATCCTCGATACCCCCGGCCACCAGGACTTCTCGGAGGATACCTACCGTACCCTTATGGCCGCCGACGCCGCAGTCATGGTCATCGACGGCGCCAAGGGCGTCGAGGCCCAGACCAAAAAGCTCTTTAAGGTCTGTACGCTGCGCCACATTCCCATCTTTACCTTTGTGAACAAGCTCGACCACGAGGCTCGCGATCCGTTTGAGCTCATGGAAGAGATCGAGAACGTTCTGGGCATCAACACCTATCCCATGAACTGGCCGATCGGCAACGGCCGCAACTTCCGCGGCGTGTTCGACCGTCAGACCCGTCGTGTCATTGCCTTTGAGGGCGATGGCCACGCCAACGCCATCAAGAAGGTCGCCGAGGTCGAGGCCGAGCTGGGCGATCCTTCTATGGACGAGCTTATTGGCGAAGAGAACCATAAGAACCTGATGGACGACATCGAGCTGCTCGATGGCGCCGGCGACGAGCTCGACTTGGATGCTGTGGCCTGCGGCAAACTGAGCCCGGCGTTCTTTGGCTCGGCACTTACCAACTTTGGCGTGGAGCCCTTCCTCAAGGAGTTCCTGCGTCTGGCCCCGACGCCGCGCGCCTATACCGATACGCTCACCAGCGAACCGGTCGATCCCTGCCGCGACGACTTTAGCGGTTTCGTGTTTAAGATCCAGGCCAACATGGACAAGAACCACCGCGACCGCATCGCCTTTGTGCGCATTTGCTCGGGCAAGTTCGAGCGCGGCATGGACGCCTTCCACGTGCAGGGCAATCGCAAGCTCAAGCTGGCTACGGGCACCTCGATGATGGCCGATGACCGCGCCATCGTGGACGAGGCGTACGCGGGCGATATCGTGGGCCTGTTCGACCCGGGTATCTTTAGCATCGGCGACACCGTGTGCTCTGGCAAGCGCCACGTGCAGTATCCGCAGATCCCGACGTTTGCCCCCGAGATGTTCGCTCGCATCACGCAGGTCGACACGCTCAAGCGCAAGCAGTTCGTCAAGGGCATGGAGGAGCTTGCCCAGGAGGGTGCCATCCAGATCTTCCGCGAGCTGGGTGCCGGCATGGAGAGCGTCATTGTGGGCGTGGTCGGCGTGCTGCAGTTTGAGGTGCTCGAGCGCCGTCTTAAGGCCGAGTACCGTGTTGAGGTTCGTCGCCAGCCGCTGCCCTATACGGATATCCGCTGGATCCAGAACGACCCCGACACTATCGATATTCCGGGTCTTTCGCTCACGCGCGACACGCTGCGCGTCGAGGACATGCGCGGTGGTAAGCTGCTGCTGTTCACGAGCCCGTGGAACGTTGATTGGGCAACCGACCACAACCCCGACCTTATCCTGTCGGAGTTTGGCAACGTAGCCTTTTAGCGCATTGGCGCGGTGGCCCTGCGGGGCTGCCGCGCCGTTTGCTTGCCTGATGCCGTGTGAGCGGCTATCATACCCACCGTCGTCTCAAGACCGAGGCGTCCGAGCAGTTCGGGTCCGATATCCTGCTCGTTAAACCTAAAACCAAAGGAGTACATAATGATCAAGAAGGTCATGGAGGACTACAAGGTCCTGTTGCGGAGCATTCCCGCGGCAACGGTTTCGCTGTTTTTCGTGAGCGTCATCATGATGAACCTGCTGGCCAACAAGGAGCTTATCAGCCTGCCGTATCTGGCGCTCGACTGTGGCTTTGTGGTGAGCTGGGTTTCGTTTTTGTGCCAGGACATGATCTGCAAGCGCTTTGGCGCCAAGGCATCCATCAAAATCTCTATCCTCGCGCTGCTGGTTAACCTGGCTGTGAGCCTGTGCTTTTGGGCATGCTCGCTCACGCCCGGCATGTGGGGCGCGTACTACGATACGGGCATGATCGAGGTCAACAATGCCCTTAACGCCACCATCGGCGGCACCTGGTACGTGGTGCTGGGCTCTTCGCTGGCAATGCTCGTCTCTGCTGTGGTTAACTCCACGCTCAACCAGTCGCTCGGCCGTATGCTCAAAAAGAATAACTTTGCGAGCTTCGCCTTCCGCTCCTATGTGTCTACGGGCGTTGGCCAGTTTGTCGACAACCTGGTCTTTGCCATTGTGGTGAGCCACACGTTCTTTGGTTGGACCTGGGTACAGGTCCTTATGTGCTCGCTGACCGGCGCTGTTGCCGAGCTGCTGTGCGAGGTCTTCCTGAGCCCCGTGGGTTACAAGGTCGTGCGTGGCTGGGAGCGTGAGAATGTGGGCGCCGAGTACCTCGAGCGCCACGCAACCGCTTAAGGAGCAACTATGCGGGTTTTGATCACGGGCGCTTCGGGCGGCATCGGAGCTGCGTGCGTGCAGCGCTTTTTAGACGAGGGCCACGAGGTCGTGGGCTTTGATCTGCTGCCGGCGGCGGTCGAGCACGAGCACTATCGCCATCTGATCGTCGATGTCCGCGAGCCGGACGCGTTTCCGGACGACCTTGAGCCTCAGGTAATCGTGAACGTTGCCGGTGTGCAGGATTCGGCTGACGACATCGCTGCCAACCTGTGTGGCACCATCAACGTGACTGAGCGCTATGCCTTTGTGGGGGAGGGGCTTGCCGCCAAGCCGGCGCCGGCTATCAAATCCGTGGTTAATGTGGGCTCGGCGAGTGGGCATACGGGATCGGAGTTTCCCGCCTATGCTGCCAGCAAGGGCGGCGTTATCGCCTACACCAAAAACCTTGCAAACCGTCTGGCGCCGCAGGCCATCGCCAACAGTGTGGACCCGGGCGGCGTGATCACGCCGCTCAACCGTTGCGTGATGGAAGATGAGCGCCTGTGGAACCAAATTATGGAGCTCACACCGCTCAAGCGCTGGGCCACTGCCCAAGAGATCGCCGAGTGGATCTACTTTGTGGGCGTGACCAATCGGTTTATGACCGGGCAGAGCCTGCTGATCGATGGCGGCGAGGCCGGCCGCACC
>CABRDB010000034.1 GCA_902469555.1 uncultured Collinsella sp.
ACCGATTGCAAGCGGTCGGCGGGGCCATTGTGGCTCTTGACAGCGGATTGGGTCATATGAGCGAAAGCCCGCCAGGGCGAGCAAGGTGCCTTGAAACGAGGCGGCATTGACCTTTTGGTCATGCCGCCGAAGTTGAAAGGCAGATTGCCGCTATGGCGGGCTTGCAGCGTCGAGCTGTTACGCGGTTTGGTAAAACCGCGTAACTTACATGACCATGACGTAGCGGCTACCCACGTAATACTGCTTACCGAGCAAAACCGGCTCGCCATTGGGGCCGGTGAAGCCGGCACGTAGATTGAGCAGCGGATCGTGCGGAGCAATGCCCAACTCGGCCGCCTGCTCGGCATTGGCGCGAACGGCCTCGACCGTGCGGTAGCCAACCGAGACAATCGGCGTTCCGCCAACACGCTCGACCTCGGCAAAAATCGACTTGTCCTCAAGATCGGCCGTCAACAGCTCACGGTAGGCGTCAAACGGCACAAAGATATTCTCCTCAAAGATAGGCTCACCGTCGGCCGTACGCACGCGCTTGATGTGCAGCAGCAGCGCGTCCTTCTGCAGACCAAAGAACTCCATCTCGTTTTGACGCGCCGGAACGATCTGGCGATCGACCACGTGTGCACCGGCCTTCATGCCGTTGCCGGCACACAGCGCGGTAAACGTCTGCAGCGTCGAGGCGTGAAACTGGCGATTGATGTGCGGGGTGGAAACAAAGGTGCCGCGGCCCTGCTGCTTAACCAGGTAGCCATCGGAGCACAGCTCCTCGACGGCGCGGCGCACCGTAATTCGGCTCACGTCGTACTGCTCGGCTAGCTCAAGCTCGGACGGAATACGCTCCTTGGGTGCATAAACACCTTTCTCGATCGCGTCCTTGATTTCGTCATAAATCTGCTGGTAAAGCGGTGCATTTTTAGGCGTAGGCATATCTAATCACTCTTATCGAAATATCGAAATAACTAATACGTATATAACGTCTAGTTTCATGTTACCTCATAATGATAAAACGATACACCCTCCCTACCAAAAAGCGACAGCTTCATTTTGGTAGGTTTTAACTGGGCAAACGAAGGCCTCCCGAAAGCAGCGAGGCTTTCGGGAGGCTCAAGCGGACAGGATTGCGCCGTGCCGGCAAAATGCCAACACTCTACCTGCCGTCGTCCTGCTGCAGGCTGTCCTGCTCGCTGAGGCGCGCCTGCCTGCTGGCCATGCGTGCGGGCTTGTCGGGATCGGGAACGGCCGTGGGCATGGGCTCGTCGACATGACCGCCCCACCAGCCGCCCACAAAGTTGAGCGTATGGAACACGTTGATCACGGCGCCGGGATCAACGTCGCACACCAGCTTGATAATGTCCTGGCTCTCGTAGGTCGAGACAACGGTGTGCAGCAGACACATCTTTTCGCGGCTGTATCCGCCGATGACCTCGGTGCAGCTAATGCCGTGCTGAAAATGGTTTACGTAGGCAGTCATGACCTCGTCTGCCTTACGCGTCGTGATCTGCAGCGTCACGCGATCGTAGCGACGATAGAAACTGTCGATGGTCTTGGTCGAAATAAACTGGAACACGATGGAATACGCCGCCTTGTCCCAGCCAAACATAAAGCCAAAGATCGCCAGGATAAAGCAGTTGAAACCAAAGATGACGCCCCAGATGGTCTTGCCCGTGTGGTTGGAAACCCACAGCGCGATAAAATCGGTGCCGCCGGTGGATGCGCCGGATTTAAGCGCGATGGCAGCGCCCAGACCCGAGACCACGCCGCCAAAAATGATTAGCATGATCTTGTCGCCCAAAAATGGAGCGAAGTGAAAGACGTTAAGGAACAGCGACGAGAGCACGACCTGCATCATCGAGAAGATGACAAAGCGCTTGCTGATGCCGCTCCAACATAGGAGTGCCACGGGGATGTTGAGCGCGAGCATACCGAGCGAGATGTCGATGTGAACGCCGCCCAGCGAAGTAACGCGATCGAGCAGGACCGCGACGCCGGTGAGACCGCTCGGAAGCAGGTCGGCGGGCTGGATGAACGCCTGGATCAGGAATGTCTGGAGAACGGCGGAAATGGTGACCGCCACGGCAGTAATGGCGCGGCGGACGATGGTGAGGCGGCCGAGCACGAGCACTCGGTCCGTGAGCTGATCGATGGCGTTCGCCACGTAGGCTCCTTTCGAAGGCAGATGTAGTTGTGGGGCATGTCCGCGATTGTAGCATGGAGCGTGCGGGGGCGCTTCAATTCACCCTCTCTCGACAACCATCAGAAGGACTGTGAGGCCGCTCAAAAGAAAAACGCCGTGAAGAGAGCGATCCCTTCACGGCGAATTCGACGTTTGCCCAGATAAAACCTGCCAAAATAAACCTGTCCCTAAATGGCAGATAGGATGTCGGTCAGGTTGTCGATGACAACGTCGGCGGCGGACTGATCCAGGTTGACGCCCTCGTGCGGACGCAGCGCCAGGACTCGGGCGCCGGAGCGCTTGCCGGCCTCGATTCCTAAAGGCGAATCCTCGATAACCAGGCACTCGGCAGGCTCCACCCCCAGCGCCTCCATGGCACGCAGGTAGATCTCGGGATCGGGCTTAAACGCACTGCACTCGTGACCGCTGATGGTGTAATCCAGCACATCGGCAATGTCAGCGATCTCCACCAGCTCGTCAATCAACTCGCGATAGGACGAGCTCGCGATGGCACACTTCACGCTGCGCTCGTGCAGCTTGCGCATCACCGGCTCCGTCTGCTCGTTGAGCAGCTCGGCATACGGAACGGGGTGGTCCGGGCTGTAGACCTGCTTGTACTCCACGCGCAGGCGCTCGCGCAGCTCAACATCGTCGGGCACCAACGCCTCCCAAATGGCAGGCTCGTTAGACCCCGAAAGATCGGGGATCTCGTCAAAGTGGAACCCCTTCTCTTCCATAAACGCCACGCGGCGACGGTTGTAGAACCACTCGGTATCGACCAGCACGCCGTCCATGTCAAACAGCACTGCCTTGATCATACGCATCTCCTCCCACCTGCCAAAAAGGGACAGGTTTATTTTGGTAGGTTTTATCTGGGGTTTTATGACGCGACAGACACGCCCTCCCCAGAGCAAAAAAAGGGGATGGGGCGCAAACCCCATCCCCTCTCAATCAACCCGTAAGGTCTACTTACTTGTGATTAGTAGGAAAGCTTCCACATGTAGCGACGCATGGTCAGCGGGTGCTGACGGGCCTCGGCGATCTGGTTGCCGTACTCGCGCATAACGGCGAGGTGCAGCAGCGGGTTGAAGTAGGTGACGACACTCGCGGGCACAGCGTCAGCCAGGCCGTAGTCCTTGGAGTCGATCAGAGCGACCTTGGCGCCCATGCGCTCAAGGAAGGTGAGGGCGCGGGCGTCCATCGGACGGGTGGCGCCATCGGACATGAGGAAGACGTAGGGCTTACCCTCGGTGGAAACCTCGAACGGGCCGTGGAAGTACTCGCCGGTGTTGTAGGCGGCGGCGTCGATCCACTGCATCTCGGTGAACAGGAAGGCGGCGTTAGAATAAGCCATCTTCTCGGAGGCACCGGAAGCCATGAAGTAGATCATCTTGTCGTCCTTGAAGTCCTCGGCGAACTTCTTGGCGAGCTTCTTGCAGTGCTGAGCGGCGTTCTCGCAGAGCTCGAAGACGTTGGTGAGGCCGGTGATCATGTCCTCATAGTGGTCATAGCCCTCGGTCTGCTGAAGGATCTCGAGAGCAAGAGCGATGGCGTAGCCGGGCTTCTCGCACTTGGCAGCGTAGTTGGCGTGGAAGCCGTGAACGATAACGTGGTCGGCGTCGACGGTCAGAGCGGAGCCAGCCTTGTTGGTGAGGGAGACGACCGGGCAGTTGTGCTTCTTGGCGGTCTTGTTGGCCTCGACGGTCTCGGGCGTGGAGCCACCGAGGGAGCAGGTGATCACGAAGGTGTGCTCGTTGACCCAGGAGGGCGTGTCGTAGTTGAACTCGTTAGCGGTGAAGATCTGAACGTTCAGCTTGTCCGTGTTGTTGGCCAGGAAGTACTTGGCGGGGTACAGGTCGGACATGGAGGCACCGCAGCCGACGAAAGCGACGCTGTGGATCTCGTGGTTGGACAGGACGTCAGCGACGATCTGCTTAGGGAGGTTAAGGTCGATCTCGTACATCTGACACATTCCTTTCGATTTTTGCGGCGCCACATTGCCGGGCGCTCGCAGGGTTACCGTGGTTTGGGCCGAGTCGCCGGCCCGTTGAGGATGCGACAAAGGGACTGTCCCATTGTCGCATTTTAGGGATGGAAGCCTGCCTGGGGTATGGGATGCCAGGCAGGCCCCCGGGGGAAAGCGGTTAAGCGCTTGGTCGCGACTAGGCCAGGATGCCGGCCGCGGAGAGGGCGATGCCGCCCACAATGGCGATCACGAGAAGCCAACCGGTGTTGACGTTCTTCTTGATGAGCCAGTACATAAGGCCGGTGAGGCCGAGGGAGATCATCTGGGGCATCATGCCGTCCAGGATGTCCTGGATAACGACGGTGCCCTCAGCGAACTGCAGCGGGGTGGTGGCGCCGATCAGCGTAGCGATCATGCCGCCCACGGACATAAGACCCACGATGCCGCAGACATACATGAGCTTCTCCATGAGGTCGCCGCCCTGAAGCTTGCTCAGGTACTCGTGGCCACCCTGATAGCCCATCTTGGCTGCGAACCAAGTGATCAGCACAGAGGGGACGATGGAGATGAGCATGGCCAGGATCGGGCCCATGATGGAGCCCTGCTGAGCCAGCTGAACGCCCAGGCCAAAGGCGATGACGCGGATGGTGCCCTGGAAGAAGGAGTCACCGATGCCGGAAAGCGGACCCATGAGGGAGGTCTTGACCGCGTTGATCGAATCGGGATCGAAGTTCTCGGGATCCTTGGCGTACTCCTCCTCCATGGAGGCGGAGAGGCCCAGGATGAAAGCGCTCGTCTGCGGGGTGCAGTTGTAGAACGCCATGTGACGGTGGTAAGCCTCTTTCTTAGCAGCGAGCTGCTTGGGGTCGGACTCATCCGGATAGAGGCGATCGAGCGTGGGAACCATGCCGTAGAGGAAGCCCATGTTCATCTGACGCTCGTAGTTCCAAGAGGCCTGGATGGCCCAGGAGCGCCAGAAGAACTGGCTGACCTTCTTGTTCAGGGACACGTCCTTGGTTGCGGTTGCCATAGTGTGTTCCTCCTTAGTCTTCGTCGTCTTCGAGCGGATCGTAGTCGGAATCGACACCGGCGGCTGCATGGGAACCATTGAACTTGAAGCCCATGAAGACGACAGCCAGGCACACGCCGATCAGAGCGACCGCGATGACGGACAGGTTGAGGTAAGCGGCGAGCAGGAAACCGATGAACAGGAACGGAGTCATACCCTTCTTGATCATCATGGTGAGCAGCAGGGCCAAGCCGTAGGCGGTCATGATCTTGGTCGAAACGTTAAGACCAGTGGACAGCCACTCGGGAACCATGTTGACGATGGCCTGAACCAGGTCGGTGCCAACAAAGACGGCGAGGAAGATCGGCAGGAAGTACATGATGGCGTACAGACCGGAGCCGGCGCAGATGTGCATACGGTAGGCGGTCTTGAACTTTCCGTTATCGATCGCGCTATCTGCCACATGGGTGAGGGCGGCGATGATGGAACGGAACACGATGCCGAGGAGCTGACCCAGGACGGCGACCGGGATGGCGATCGTCATGGCGGTCTCGGCGGAAGCATCGGTCAGGCACGCAAAGGCAGCGGCCACGATGCCGCCCAGGACCATATCGGGCGGAACGGCGGCGCCGACCTGCACCAGGCCCATGGACACGAGCTCGACGGCGGCACCGACGGCAAGGCCGGTGGGCACATCGCCCAGCAGCAGACCGACGAGCGTAGCGCCAACGAGGGGCTGCTCGAAGTTAAGACGACCGAGCAGGCGGGAGTCCCACATGCAGAACACGCCGACGAGGCCGACGAGCACCGCACTGATGAACGTATTCATACCCTTCTCCTTTCAGTCAGGCAAAAGCCTGGTTGATTACAGCTTGGCGTCGATGTCGACGCTCTGATACGTAGGGGTCTGCTGGACATAGAGCTTGATGCCCATGTCGAGCAGCTGGTTGACGTCGGCCTTCTGGGTGGCGTCGAGGAAGACGGAGCTGTCCTTGCCGCCGACCTGATCGGCACCGTTGTGGTTGGCGGTGGCGCCCAGGTTGATGGCGTCGAGCTTGTAGCCCTGGCAGAACTGCAGCATCTCGGCAGTGTTGCCAAAGACGAACATGACGCGCTCGCCGAGGGTGTTGAGCTTATCCATCTTGGCGAGGGCACGCTCGACGGTGAAGACGTTCAGGCGCACGCCCTGGGGCTTGGCCAGCTTAAGAGCGCCCTTCTTGATGTCATCGTTGGCGGCAGCGTTGTCGACGACGATGATGCGCTCGGCCTGGACCTTGGTGGTCCAGGTAAAGACGACCTGGCCGTGCAGCAGACGGTAGTCAAGACGTGCGAGGACGATCTTGGCGGGACCGGAGCTGTGACGGGACGCCTTGGCCTTCTTTGCGGGAGCCGCGGCGGCCTCGACCGGTGCGTTGGGGTTGGTCAGACCGGTGCGGGCCTCGTTGATGAGGGCCGCGAGCTCGGCGCCCTTGACGGGGACGGGGCTCATAGCGAGCGTGAGCGCCAGCGGGATGTTGAAACCGCTGACAACCGTAAACTTCGTGCCGTTCTTGGAAAGCTCGACCATGTTGTTGTTGACCGAGCTGCCGAGCATATCGGTCAGCACATAGACGGTGTCGTCCGCGTTGAACGTGGCGATCATGGCGTCCACCTTATTGGTGATGGGCTCCTTGTCGTCACGAGCAAGCGACACGACGTGGACGTTCGACACGTCGCCGAGAACCATCTCGAGCGTGTCTTTGGCGCCTGCGGCCAGGCCGCCATGAGATGCGAGAATGATCTGATTCATCTTGCCTCCTCCTTTTCGTTATGGTCATTATAACGTCTTATACGTTGCTTATATTGCTAATTAGTATAAAGACCGTTCGCGGGTGAAAATCGACCGTTGACGGGTTTAACGTACTTGAAACGTTGGGGCTGGGTAGGCCGGCGCTGGCTGGATAACCCCAGGTCGGACGCCGCGCTCAATCCCCTATCGCACGAAGTACCAGGGGCTTTCCTGCACGGTGGGCTCCAGCGCGATGCCGGTGCGCTCGCGGAACAGATCCATGTCCTGCGATTTCTCCGTCCACCACGCGTTGGGCTTAAAGGTCATGCTCTCAACGATATGGCCGACAAAGGCGCTGTTGCGCAGCTTGGAGAAATCGGTGTTCATAATCAGGATGGACGCGAGCACCAGCACGATGCCCAGGACCTTGATCGCGCCAGCGGGCTCGGCGTAGATGCCAATACCGACCAGAACGGTCGCCACGGTTTCGAACGAAGCCACGACCGGCACCTTCGATGTCTCAAGATCCATCGAAAGGCCCTGCATATAGAAGATGTACGCAAGAGCCGTAGGAATAAAGCCAAAGCCCGCGAACAGCAGAATGAGCTGCGGGGACATTGCCGCGGCTACATCGGACCACGGAGCCGAAAGCACTGCCATAAAGCATCCGCCAAAGACAAAGCCCCAAAACGTCACCGCCAGCGGATGCAGCGTCTTGGTAGCCATACGGCTAAACACCGCCAGAAGTGCACCGCAAAGTCCGGCGATCACACCCGACGCGACGCCCCAAGCCGAGAAATGGAAACCAGACAGGTCGCCGCTCGTCACCGCGAGCACGCAACCCACAATGTTAAAGACGATGGCGACGAGCTTGTTGGGGGTCACGTCCTCGCGATAAAGCACGCGGCCGAGCACGACGCCAAACACCGGCGAGGTGTAAAGCAGCACCGAGGCCGTGGACATGCCCACCTCGCCCATGCACTCGTAATAAAGCGTGTTAGCGGTGGCGAGGCCGATAATGCCAAGAAGCGCGCAGGGAACAAGCTCTTTAGGACTTGCCTTGAATAGTGCCATAGGACCCGAGGCTTTTCCCTCACGAGCACCTCCCTGGCAACCCATAAACGCCAAGACCGGAGCCATTAAGACGGCACCCGACAACAAGCGAAAGGCAGCCATGCTCTGGGACGAAACGCCCATGGCCGAGATGCCGTTTACAAAGATTCCGATGCTGCCCCACATAAGCGCGGCGATCAGCACCAGCACATAGCCCAGATTGCTTTTCTTCAACGCAGCCTCCTCAGTATTGTTTCCAATATGTTTCATACTACGTTATAGTCGTTATATACATTTTTCAAGACACAAATCGGCGAGCGGAAAAGTGATCCGTTTTCCTCCGTCCCCAGCGGATCATTCGGCGGTTGCGGTGAAATAGTTCCTAAATAGAGGCTTCAAACCCCCAAACAGGAACTATTCCACCGCAACTTATGAGGATATCGAGCTGTTAGGCCACTCTATCCCTTAGTAATCGAGCTTCCACATGTAGCGGCGTGTCATGTAGTCCTTGTGGGTGACGGCAGAGAGCGCACGCATGTACACGTTGTTGAGGATCGGGGCAAAGATCAGGTGGTTGAAGTACTCGCTCACGCTGTCCTTGATGTCGTTGAGGCCGAGCTCCTTGGCGTCGAGCTGATAGACGCGCTCGCCACCGTACTGGTTGACGAAGCGGATGCCGCGCTCGTCGTTGCAGCGGCTGCGGCCGACGCTGATGAGCTGGAACAGCGAGGTGCGCTTGTCCAGGATCTCGAAGGGGCCGTGGAAGAAGTCGCAGGTGTTGATGGTGCAGGAGTCGATCTGCAGCATCTCCTGCACGTTGCAGATGCTAAAGACGTAGGCGGCACCAAAGAGCGGACCCTGAGCCATCACGTTGATGCAGGGCTTGTCGGCGTTCTGCTCGGCCCACTTGGCAGCGAGCGGACGGGTGTACTCGACGGCCTTGCGATAGATGGGGTCGACCAAGTCGAAGGCGGCCATAGCGGTCTCGTACTCGGCATAACCCTCGGTCTGCTGCGTAAGCTCCATGGCGATCATGGTCACGACGGCGGAGTTGGTACGACCCATGCAGGACTCGTCGACGGCCAGGCTGTCGTACTTGATCTTGTAGTCGCAGACCTCGGTAAGGCCGGACTCGTCAACATAGATGGCGATGGTGCTGGCGCCGTGGTCCTTGGCGACCTGGGCGGCGACGATGGTCTCCTTGGTGCCGCGCATGGACACGACGACCGCCAGGGTGTTCTCGTTGACATAGGCGGGCGTGGCGTGCACGAACTCGTTGCTGGTGTAGCTGGAGCTCACGACCTGCGTGGCCTCGTGCTCCATAAAGTACTGGGCAGGATAGTTGCCGCCGTTGGATCCGCCGGCGCCAATCCACACGACGCGCTTGATGCCGCCCTTGTCTGCCTTGTCAGCCAAAACCTGGGAGACGACATCCTTAACCTGTTTCTGAGTAGTCATCGTGCATCAGCCTTTCTTCTCGTTTGATGCTCATCACAGGCATACAAGTTACATACATGTTTTGGTTATGTCGACTAGTTGTATGCTATATTTGTCTTAGAAATTTTGCTGATGCAGTTTTCGATAACTAGCTACCAGCGGTTTTGTTGTTGTATTGAATACATGCTTGATTAGATTCGCACACAGGTTAGATACAGGTTGATCGCATGAACGCTTCGTCAAAAAAGAAACTGGCCCAATACGAGCGCTTGGCGGGCATGCTGCGTGACCGCATCGCCGCCGGCGTCTACGCGCGCGAAGACAAGCTACCGTCCGAGATGGAACTCATGGACGAATCGGGGCTGTCGCGCAGCACCGTGCGCCACGCCCTTAAGGTGCTCGTTGATGAGGGCCTGGTGCGCACCGAGCGCGGGCGCGGCGCCTTTGTGGCCGACACGCCGGCGCTCCACGAGAACAACCTGGTGTTTTCGAGCTACACGGCGCAGGTCCAGGGTCAGGGCATGAAGCCCACCACGCGCACCGTGGACTCGGGCTTTGCCAAGGCGGCCGGCAGCATAGCTAAGTTCTTTGATGCCGCCGTGGGCAGCAAGCTCGTCAAACTTGTCCGTCTGCGTTATCTGGACGATGCGCCACTGTGCCTGGAGACCACCTACCTACCGCCAAGCTTCGAGACGCTCATCGACCGCGATATCAACGGTTCACTCTACGCCACGCTGCGCCAGGAATTCCATCGCGCGCCGGCACAGGGGCATAAGACCTTTGAGGTGTGCTATGCCTCGCAAAACGAGGCGTTTTTGCTCAACGTTGAGCGTGGGCAGGCGCTGATCCTGATCACCGACTACGTCTACGACACCGACGGCCGCCCGCTCCATGTCTCCAAGCGCATCCAACGCACCGACCGCGCCAAATACACCGAGCCCATCGGCTAACCCGCCAAAATAAACCTGTCCCTAAATGGTAGGTTTGGGGAGGTCGGGGAACCAGGTTGGTTTGGGTTGGTTGGGTGTGCGCTCGGCCAGAATCAGCTCCATCCAGCACATGTCGTACCAGCGGCCGAACTTTTGGGCGCAGCGGTCGAAGGCGCCCACCAGGCGATATCCCATATGGGCATGGAAATCCTGGCTGTTATGCGTCAGGTACTCGTCGTCCTTATCGTGCGGCACGGCAATGAGCGCGCACATGTTGGTGATGCCCATTGCGACCAGGCATTGCTTGAGCGCGTCGTGCAGCTTGCGACCCAGCCCGCCATGGCGCACATCGCGCGCCAGATAGATCGACGTCTCGACCGACCAGTCATAGGCCTCGCGGCTGTTGAGCTGACTCACATAGGCATAGCCTACCGGGCGCCCGTCCAGCTCCATCACCAGATACGGATAGCGCTTGAGCGTACGCTCGATGCGCCCGGCAAACTCCTCAACGCTCGGCACCTCGTATTCGCAGGTAATCGCCGTCTGGCGCACATACGGCTCATAGATGGCAAGCAACGCCGGCGCATCATCGGGCGTCGCCAGGCGAATCGTCGGCTCGAACATTTCGGTCATACAACCCTTCTCCCCCAGAAGCAAAGGCCGCCTTGCGCCAGACCCAGCGCAAGGCGGCCCTCGTCATTGCATCAAGCTACAGGACAGCCGCCAACGCGTCGATGTCCTCCTGCGTCGTGGCCCAGCTGGTGCAAAAGCGCACCACCGTGTGAGTATCGTCGTACTTTTTCCAGTACTCGATCGAGGCATGCTCGCGAATGCGGGCCATATCCTCGTTGGGCAGAATCACGAACTGCTGGTTGGTCGGCGTCTCCAAGAAGAACTGGTAGCCGCGCTCGTGCAGCACGCGACGAAGCGCCTGCGCGGTTTCGATCGCTTGGCGACCAATCTCAAAATACAGGCCGTCGGTAAAGAGCGCCTCAAACTGCACGCCTGTCAGGCGGCCCTTGGCAAGCAGCGCGCCGTGCTGCTTAATGCGCGGAATAGGATGCGCCGGAGCGTGCATGCCGCAAAACACCACGGCCTCGCCGCAGAGCGCGCCGCACTTGGTGCCGCCGATGTAGAACACGTCGCACAGCTGCGCCAGCTCGGGCAGGGTAATGTCGCACTCATCGGCCGCCAGCGCATAGGCCAGGCGAGCACCGTCCACAAACAGCGGAATCTCGCGCTTCTGGCAAACCGCGTGAATCGCCGCGAGCTCGGCCTTGGAGTACAGCGTGCCGTACTCGGTCGATAGGCTCACGTACACGGCGCCCGGGAACACCGTGTGTTCGTAGCTCTCGTTTTCGTAGAACACCTGGATATAGTTCTCGAGGTCCTCGGCGTGCATCTTGCCCTCGTAGCCGGGGATGGTGAGTACCTTGTGACCGCCAAACTCGATGGCGCCCGCCTCGTGGCAGGCGACGTGGCCAGTCTCGGCAGCAACGACGCCCTCGTACGGCGCGAGCAGCATGTCGATCACCGTCGCGTTGGCCTGCGTGCCGCCCACCAGAAAAAACACGTCGGCATCGGGGGTCTGGCAGGCCTCGCGAATAAGTTGCTTGGCACGCTCGGTATGCGCATCGGTACCGTAGCCGGGCTGCGGCTCCATGTTGGTATCGACGAGCGCCTGCAGCACCGCTGGGTGTGCGCCGTGGGAATAGTCGTTGTTGAACGCGAGCATGGCAATCCTCTCTTACCGGGTATCGGCCAGATGATTCAAACGGAGCTATTGTACGCCGTTGGGATAGGCAATGCGCGCGGCAAGGCACTCGAGTGCCAGTACCAGAGCAAAACCGCAGCTCACATCACTCAAAAAGTGCGCCCCGATCACGATACGGCCAAACGCGACGAGCGCCGCGACCACAGCCGCCGTCCAAAAGACCACGCGGCGGCGCGACGGTTTTCCCTTAAAGGCCGCCGCGGGAAGCCCGGCGAGCATAAGGCCGATCGCCGCATGCGCCGTGTGCCCGCTCGCGAACGACTTAAAGCCGTCCTTGATTACGCCGGCCGCGATATAGCTCCACTTGTCGGGGTTACCGATTACCCACCACGGCTGAAAATTGAGCCCCGGCGTGACCTCGATCACGCGCATGCGTGGGCGCGACCACAGCGGCTTGACGATCACGTTGAGGATGATGGCCTGAGCGACCCACACGGCAAGCACCATCAACGCCCAGCGCGTAAGCTCGTCGGGCTCGGTCGTGCGCGTGAGGCGATAGACGATAAGGTTGGCGGCGATGACCAGCACAAACGTCAGCACCAACTGAGCCGCGATGAGTTTGCCGCCAACCCTCAGGGACGAAACGATCTCGTAGCCGGTCAGGCCAACGTTGACGAGGATGCCGAGCACGGCGAGCCATTTGCTCCCCCTGGAGTCGGGACGCACCGCGCGTACGAGCATAACGCCCGCGACGCTCGCCGTCAGCTCGAACGGCAGCTCGCCGGCGGCCTCGATAAAGCGACCGTACATGCTGCCGATATTGAACAGCGCGCTCGAGATCTGATAATCGAAGAAACTGCCCACGCCCAGACAAAGGCACAGGACAACCGCGATAATGGCGGCATCTTTCTTATAGATGTATCCGAACATGCTTTCCTTTCGATGGAGCCAGAATGCCCAAATGGGGTGTTTGCAGCGTCGACTCGCTAGTCATCATCACTAGCGCCCAGCTGTTGCAGCAGCATGAGCGCCGCGGCCACGGGGCCGGTGCCGTCGTTGGCGTCGAGGCCGCGACCCAGGCCGCTGCCCGCACCGGCGCCCGCCTTGTAGGGCACCGACAGCTTGCGGCTCTTGGGGAAGTTCACCGCGCCATAGCGGGTCTTAAGCTCAAAGGCCACCTTCTTGGGCACGTCGACGCCCAAAAACGTGATGCGACCGCCGCTGAGCGTGACGCTCTCGAGCCCCAGGCGCTCGCCGCGAATGCGGATGCGCGCGCGATTGAACAGGTTGAGTCCCGCCAACGGCAGCTCACCGTGCGCAGCCTCGGTCTCCTCCTGCACCTCGTCGACACTCTCCAGGTCCTCAGCCGCCGCGAGCTTGCGGTACACGAGCACGCGCTGGTCCACCGCCGGCATGTACTCCTCGGACAAGAAGTAGTCAGCCGGCAGGTTAATGCCCACGCTCGCCGCCTCCACGCCGGCGTCGTCATCGCCGCGCGCCTCGGCCACTGCCTGGCCCAACATCTGCGTAAACAGGTCGAAGCCCACGCTCGACAGGTTGCCGTGCTGCTCGGCGCCCATAAGCGAGCCGGCACCACGGATCTCCAGGTCGCGCATGGCGATGCGCATGCCGCTGCCCAGGTCTTGGAACTCGGAAAGTGCAGTCAGGCGTGCCGTAGCCTCCTCGGTGAGCGGCAGCTCGCCCGGGAACATAAAGTACGCGTAGGCCTGCGTGGCAGAACGGCCCACACGGCCCTTGAGCTGGTAGAGCTGTGCCAGGCCCAAGCGCTGCGAATCCTCGATGATGAGCGTGTTGGCGGTCGCGTTGTCGATACCGCTCTCCACGATGGTCGTGGCGATGAGCACGTCGATCTTTTTGGTCGCGAACTCGATCATCACGTCCTCGACCTCGCGCGGGCTCATCTTGCCGTGCGCCACGCCCACGCGCGCCTCGGGCGCGGCCTCGTGCACGCGCGCCACGGCGTCGTCGATGGTCTTGACGCGGTTGGACACGTAATACACCTGACCGCCGCGGCCCACCTCCAGGCGAATCGCCGCACTCACCACATCGGGGTCGTACTCCCCCACGTGCACGATCACGGGACGACGCCCGGTCGGCGGCGTCGTGATCAGGCTCATGTCGCGCACGCCGCTCGTGGCCATCTGCATGGTTCGCGGAATCGGCGTTGCCGAAAGCGTGAGCACGTCAATCTGCTCGCGCAGGTTCTTGAGCTGCTCCTTGTGCTGCACACCAAAGCGCTGCTCCTCGTCGATGATCACCATGCCCAGGTTCTTGGGGTTCACGTCGGCAGAAAGCAAGCGGTGCGTGCCGATGAGCACATCAATCGTGCCCTCGGCAAACGCCTTAAGCGCACGCTTTTGCTGCGCCGGGGTGCGGAAGCGGCTGAGCACTTCGACCTCGAGGCCAAACGGGGCAAAGCGCTCAAAGAAGGTCTCGTAGTGCTGCTGGGCCAGAATGGTCGTGGGGCAGAGCACCATGACCTGACGGCCGGAGTCCACACACTTAAACGCCGCGCGCAGGGCGACCTCGGTCTTGCCAAAGCCCACGTCGCCGCACAGCAGGCGGTCCATGGGCTTGGGCGCCTCCATGTCGGCCTTGATGTCGGCGATGGCCTCCAGCTGGTCGCGCGTCTCGTCGTAGGGGAAGCTCTCCTCCATCTCAATCTGCTCGGGTGTATCGGGCGGGCAGGCGATACCGGTAATCGACGAGCGGCGCGTATACAAATCGACCAGGTCAAACGCCAGCTTTTTGGCGTTCTTGCGCGCCTTGTTGGTGGCGCGCGTCCAGTCGGCGGTGTTGAGCCTGGTCAGGCGCGGCTTGTCGCCGTCGGGACCGACGTATCTCGTGATACGGTCGACTTGCTCGAGCGGCACGTAGAGTTTGTCGCCGTCGGCATATTCCAGCAAGAAGTAGTCGCGCTCCTTGCCGCCCACTTCCTGGCGCGCGATCTCGCTAAAGAGCGCGATGCCGTGAGTGGCGTGCACCACGTAGTCGCCCGGCTTAAACGGGAACGTGATCTGCGTAATGTCCACCTTACGGCGGCTGCGCGCGCGGTTGGCATCCATGCGGGCGTTGAGGTCGGCGATCGAGAACACGGCCAGGTTGGCATCGGTCACCACTACGCCCTGCGGCAAGGCGGCATCGACAAAGGTCACGCGTCCGCGCGAGATGGTGGGCACGGCGGCGCCGGCGGCTGCCTGGGCGGCACC